>NZ_JBYVYM010000002.1:0-353182 GCF_058148225.1 Pseudomonas sp. DF5 | reverse complement strand
TGGGCCGTGTCGGTTTTGCACATCCTCTTGTTTATTTCCCCGCGTGCAACACCTGCATTTGCGGCATCGCCGAAGAGTGGTGGTTGAGAATCTTCCACTGACCGCCCACCTGCTCATAAACGAAGGTGTAGCGCGCCTGCACCTGGCGGGTCTTGCCATCGGATTCGGTCAACGTAAAGGTGTAGACGCCACTGTCCATGGCCACGTTGGCGCCCAATGGGCGGATCTCACGGAAGTTGATCTGCCCTACCGGCTTGAGCGCCATGAAGTGATCGAAGTAGTCCTTGATCTGTGCCGGCGTGGTGCGCACCTGATTGGAAACCGTCGGTTGCAGCACCGCGTTCGGCGCATACAGGTCGACCACGCTCTGGACGTTGCCGCTCTTCAAGGCACTGTTCCAGTGATCAAACAGGGCGGCGATTTCACGATCCTTAACGTTGGTGGGCTGCTGCGCCACGCTGCTGTAAACGTAAGGGACTGCCTCTAATGCCTGAGCCAGCGGCGCGGTCAAGGCGAAAAACAGGGCGATGGCCGAGGTCTTGAATTTCATTGCGCTACTCCAATGGTGGTCGATGGGCACATCGTGCCCCCCGGCACGCGACCCGCCATCGGCCAACCGGAGCCATTTGCCTATGCCATTCGGCAGATAGCGCCCTGCCCCGCTAACAAGGTTTAATGACGCCCCAACCCGAACGGGCGTGCCCGCGCCGGAACCTGCCCCCATGCAAAACCCTGATCATGACCCCGGTAGCGCCCTGGCCATTCGCACTCAATATCGGCAATCGCAAAGTCGCGCCGCGCGGCTGCGGCTGCTGGTGGATACTGGCCAGGAGCTGACCCAACTGGCTCCCGAGGCCATGCGCCAACGGGTGCTGCAACGGGCCTGCGCCTTCCTGGCGATGGACCATGCGCTACTGCTGGAATGGGACATGGATGCGCAGGTCCGGACCACCGCCAGTCAAGGCAGCCGTGATCGTTTGCACAGCCTCGAGCACCTCGCCGACACCGCGATGTGCGCACCGCAATGGCAGGAACAGCCGAGCGCGGATCTGCCCAATGTGTTGCGGGTGCCTTTACGCGGTGGCGATGGTGCCGCCTTCGGTGCGTTGGTGTTGGCCAACAGTGTCAGCATCAGCGCACCGGACACCGAAGACCTCGAATCCCTGCAATTGCTCGCCACCCTGCTCGCCGCGCACCTGGAAAACCAGCGCTTGCTCGACGCATTGGTGACCCGCGAGCGCACCATGTCCGATCTGGTCCACCGACTGTTCCGGGCACAGGAAGACGAACGCAAACGCATGGCCTACGACCTGCACGACGGCCTGGCACAAACCCTCGCCGGGCTGCATCAGCGCCTGCAAGGTTTTGCCGGTCGCTGCCCGTCACTGCCCGACGAACTCGGCGCGGACTTACAGACGATTCTTGAACTGGCCCAACATTGCGTCGGTGAAGGCCGACAATTGATCCGTGGCCTGCGTCCTACGGTGCTCGACGACTTTGGCTTGCTGAAGGCGGTCGACAAGGAGGCCGATCGCCTGCGCGAGGCCGGGATCAAGGTGAGCTGGAACGCGCGTTGCGAAGCACGTCTACCCAGCCAGGTGGAAATCGCCCTGTTCAGGATTGCCCAGGAAGGCATCAACAATATTCTCAAACATGCGCAGGCCTGCCATGTCGTGCTGGCACTGGAACTGCGCGAAGGACAAGCCTCGCTGCGAGTGGACGATAACGGCCAGGGTTTTGCCATGGAACAATCCCTCGACACCTGCGGCGCCCGGCACCTGGGGCTTGCCGCGATGCAGGAACGCGCGAGCCTGCTGGGCGGTGAGTTCTCGTGCATCAGCCATGCCCACGGCGGAACGCAACTGCGCGCTACCGTCCCCTCGGGCCAGAATGGAATCCCTCAATGACTGACGCTATACGACTGGTGGTCGCGGACGATCATGAAGTCACGCGCACCGGCTTCGTCTCGTTGCTCGCCGGCCTGGCACAATTCGAAGTGGTCGGCCAGGCGTGCAATGGCCAGGAAGCACTGGATCTATGTGAACGTCTTTTGCCCGACATCGTCATCCTCGATATCCGCATGCCAGTGCTCAATGGGCTGGGCGCGGCACGCCTGCTTCAAGAGCGCCTGCCGACGGTGAAAGTGATGATGTTCACCATGGACGACAGTCCCGATCACCTTGAGGCCGCCATGAACGCCGGCGCCGTGGGCTATCTGCTCAAGGATGCCAGCCGTCATGAAGTGATTGACGCGTTGCAACGTGTCGCCGGCGGCGAGCAAGCCCTCAACAGTTCAGTCAGCGCGCAACTGTTGCGCCGCCTGACCGAGCGCAACGCCAGCGGCGCCGCGCCCGTCACATTGACCCCACGGGAACGCCAGGTGTTGGGGCTGGTGGCCAGCGGCATGAGCAACCGTGAAATCGGCGAAAAACTCGGCATCACCACCGGCACGGCCAAAGCCCACGTGGAACGGGTCATCGGCAAACTCGGTGCCGCCGACCGCACCCAGGCCGCTGTGCGTGGCATTGCGCTGGGTCTGGTGACCCAGTCATGAAAGCGTCAAACGCCCGCCGCTGGGCCGATCTGCCGTTACGCGGCAAAGCCCTCGTGGTGATTTCCCTGCCGTTGGTGATTCTGTTGCTCTCGCTGGTGCTGATCTACACCACCGAACGACAGACCGCGCGCGCGGAAGAGGACGTGCGCCGCGTGCTGCTGGTGCAAGGCGATATTCAGGCGGTGCACACCCTGCTCGCCGAGGCCGCCGCCAGCGTGCGCGGCTATCTGCTGACCCATCGCGAGGATTTCCTGCCGGGTTACCGGCAAGCCAAGCCCTTGATCGAATCGGCCCTGCAGCGGCTCGACCGCAACGTTCGCGATCAGCGGGTGCGTAAACATCTGGAGGCGATCACGCCGCTGATCGACACCAAGGTCGAAGGTCTGGTTGAACTGCTCGATGATCGCAACGCAACCCCAGAGTCGATCACCACGATCCTGATCAACAACAAACATGTCCTCGACGAATTACGCGAACGCATCAGCGCCATGCGCACCCTTGAGGACACCCTGCTGGCCGAGCGCACCGCAGCGGCGGCCTCCACTCGACAGCGATTGCTGTTCTCCACGCTGTTGGCCGCCGTTTGCGGGTTGTTCGGCGCCATTGTCGCGGTGCTGTTCCTGTCCAAAGGCATCGTCGCCCGGGTGCAGCAGGTCCAGGGTAACGCCCAACGGCTGGCACTCGGTCAGCCGTTGCTGCCGCAACCGCCGGAGAACGATGAGATCGGTCAATTGGGCACGCGCCTGGTCGAGGCCGGGCTGTTACTGGCCGAACGTGAACGAGCCTTGCGCGACAACGAAGAACGCTTGCGGCTGATCATCGACGGGGTGAAGGACTACGGTATTTTCGCCCTCGACACACGCGGCTTCGTCACCAGTTGGAATGCCGGCGCCGAACGGATCAAGGGCTACACCGAACAAGAGATCGTCGGCCAGCATTTCTCGGTGTTTTATCTGCCGCAAGAATGTCCGCAGCATCCCGACATGGCACTGCGCGAGGCCACACGCAATGGTCATTACATGGAAGAGGCCTGGCGTTGCCGCAAGGATGGCAGCCGCTTCTGGGCCAGCGTGGTGATTACCGCGCAGTACGACAGCAGCGGCGCCCTGCGCGGGTTCTCCAAGATCACCCGCGACATCACCGATCGCCGTGTTGCCGAGATCGCGCTAAGTACTGCGCGGGAAGAAGCAGAACGCGCCAGCCGCGCCAAAAGCGAGTTTCTGTCGCGCATGAGCCACGAACTGCGTACTCCGCTCAACTCGATTCTCGGCTTCGCGCAACTGCTGGATATGGATTCGCCCAAAGGGCAGCGGGCGCAGATCGGTCACATCCTGCGGGCCGGGCAACACCTGCTGACCCTGATCAACGAAGTGCTGGACATCGCCAAGATCGAGGCCGGGCGCCTGCCACTCAACGTTGAAGCCGTGCCTTTGGCGGTGGTGCTGCAAGAAGCCCTGACGCTAGTGTCGCCCATGGCCTGCGACGCCGGCATTCGACTGGTGGAACTGCCGATGCTGGCCGCCGACAGCGGGATCGTCGCCGATCGGCAACGGCTGGTTCAGGTGCTGCTGAACCTGTTGTCCAACGCGATCAAATACAACCGGCCCCGGGGCCAGGTGCACATTGAGGTCAGGGTTCATCAACAACGAATTGCGGTATCGGTCTGCGATACCGGCAAGGGCATTGCAGCTGATCGGCAGGACCAACTGTTCAAGCCGTTCGAGCGCCTGGAGACCGACCCGAACGTGGAAGGCACGGGCCTCGGCCTGGCATTGAGCAAGAGCCTGCTGGAAATGATGAACGGCAGCCTGACCGTCAAAAGCCAGCCCGGCAACGGCTCCAGTTTCACCCTGGAACTGCCCTTCGAGCGATTGCCGTCAACCACTGAGCCACCTGCAGCACTGATCAGCCCGCCAACCGCAACGCCCGCCCTCGCCGCCCCCGATTACCAGGGCAAAGTGCTGTGCATCGAAGACAATCTGTCGAGCCTGGCCCTGATCGAAACCCTGCTGCAACGACGGCCACACATCCAGTTGCTCTCAAGCATGCAGGGGCAAATGGGCCTGGACCTGGCCCGGCAACATGCACCGCAGCTGATTTTGCTGGATGTAGCGCTTCCGGATCTTGATGGTTTCAACGTTCTGCAGCGCTTGCGCCTGTCCTCCAGCACCCGCGCCACGCCCGTGCTGATGATCACCGCTGATGCCAGCGACCTCACTCACCAGGCCTTGCTGGAAGCAGGAGCGACCGCGGTGCTGACCAAGCCGATTCATATTCCTTCATTCCTCGCCCATCTTGACCAGCACCTACCGGAGCCCGTGTGAACACCGACCTGCGCATTCTGATCATCGACGACCAGCGACCCAACCTCGATTTGATGGAGCAGTTGCTGGTCCGCGAAGGACTGACCAATGTACTGAGCAGCACCCAGCCGCTGCGAACCCTGGACCTGTTCAACAGCTTCGAGCCAGACCTGGTCATTCTCGACCTGCACATGCCGGAGTTCGACGGCTTTGCCGTGCTCGAACAGCTCAACCGGCGCATTCCAGCCGGCGAATACCTGCCGATCCTCGTGCTCACCGCCGACGCCACCCGCGATACCCGCCTACGCGCGCTGGCCCTGGGGGCCAAGGACTTCATCAGCAAGCCATTAGACGCCCTGGAAACCATGCTGCGGGTCTGGAACCTGCTAGAGACCCGCGCACTGTATAAAGCCCTGCGCACGCTGGTCCCTGCGGATCAAATCGAGTTGCTGCGTCAGTTAAGGCCGCAGCCAGTTAGCTGATTGCAGGGGCGGAATCACTGACGATTTACCGCTGAAAGCCAGGTTGCGTGGCTGGCTCGGCGTCCTCACGGCTGGCGGCTGCAGAAAGCCCAGCAAGGCCCGCTGCGTGTCATGCCAGGCCGTGGGGTGTTCCATGTCGAGGAAATGCCCGGTGTTCTCGATGGTCTGAAACTGCGCCTTGCGGGTATGCGCCGCAAACAGACGGGCGTCTTCCACCGAGGTGTACTCGTCCCATTCACCGTTGATAAACAGCAGCGGGACTTCGATGGCATCGGCACAGGACACGTAGCAGTGGGTGTCCTGGGTCAGCACCTCATTGACGTGAAAATGCATCTGCCGGTATTCGTGTTCGTCCAGGCTGCTGACATGACGCTCATTGAATCGCTTGAACAGCGACGGCAGGTGCTTGCCGATCGTTCCGTTGATCAAACGCCCGACATTGCGTCGATCACAGGCCTGAAGAAAGTGCCGTCCGCTCTCCAGATACTCGCGCATCGGCGTATTGATTCGCGCGGCGAATGAGCTGATCACCGCCTTTTCGATCCGGCGTGGCCGCTGGGCCAGCGCTACCAAGGTTGCCGCGCCACCCCAGGAAAAGGACAGCACATGCTGGGCGCGAAAGTGCTCGATCAACTCCAGCAGTATTTCGGCCTCGTCTTCCTTGCGGATCGGTTGGTCATGCCGGTTGTGTTGTTTCGATTGACCGGCGTAGGGCTGATCGTAGAGGACCACATTGAAGCGTGGCCGCAGGTAACGCACCGTTTGCGCAAAGGATGCGGTCGTTGCCAGCGAGCCATTGACCAGAATGATCGTCTTGTCAGCAGCGGCGTTGAGATAGTGCTCGGTATAAACCTTGTACTTTTTACCAATCTCGACGATGGCAGTTTTCGGCATCATTTCATTCTATTCCTTGAACAAATTGGACCAGACACACAGCGTAGATCGACTATCCGGCTTCCTCCGGGCAAGCCTGACAGCACAAACCAGCGACAACGGTACAAGGGCGCTGAGATGAACGCCATGACCAATGAGTCACAACCCGACCAGCGGTTTCCAGTTAAGCAGGAATTCTTCCATGTGCAAGCTCGCAAGCTTGAAAGTGGCTGCCCAGACGCTCCGCTGGCATCAGCCTATGCTTGTTGAGTGCCCCACCCTTTTCATCTGCCCAACAAGGAGTTGAAAAATGTCGCTGACGCTTTACTACCATCCGCTGGCGTCGTACTGCCACAAAGTGCTCATCGCGCTCTACGAAAACGGCATCGAGTTCGACAGAAGAATCATCGATCTCACGGATGCTGCCGACCGTGCAGAGCTTCAGGCATTGTGGCCAATCGGAAAATTCCCGGTACTTCGCGATCATGCTCATCAACGTAATCTGCCGGAGTCCAGCGTCATCATCGAGTACCTGGATCGCCTGTATCCAGGTGAACAACGCCTGGTTCCGGATGATTGGGAGACCTCGCTGGAGGTGCGGTTATGGGACCGGTTTTTCGACAATTATCTACAAACGCCGGTCCAACAGATTGTCAGTGATCGGATACACGCGACCAACGGTGATTTGACCAGGGAACGGGCCACGCTTGCGACGGCGTACAGCATGCTCGAGCGCCGGATGGCGTCCAGAATCTGGGTGGCCAGCCCGGACTTCAGCCTGGCCGATTGCGCCGCCGCCCCGGCGCTGTTCTATGCCTGCACACTGGTGCCGTTCCCCGACGACTACCAGCACTTGAGCGCCTATTTCGACCGGTTGATCCAGCGACCGTCATTCCTGCGGGTGATCGACGAAGCCAGGCCCTGGTTTTCGCTCTACCCGTTTGCCGATCGCCTTGCACAACGGTTTCGTGAGACGCCGGATAATGCATGACCAGTCATTGGCCGTAACGTGATCTGTAGACAACCCTGCGTTTGCAATGTTGCTGGAGGGGATTCGCAAAGCCGTGCAGGAGGGATGGGGGTCGTAGGAGGTGCGCTTACGACTGGCGGATTACCGTTGCGCCAACTCATGCCGGATGCATTGTTCGTAATACGTTTGCCTGATGCCGGCAGGCTTGAGGCGCGAAGGGCTGTTATAGGTTTGCTCCGTGATGCCCATGGCCGTCATGCGCATCCACGGTCGGGGAAACTTGCGCGATTGCAGCTTCTTGCGTGCTCCGTAAAGCGTGAGCCCTGACAGTTTCGAGGCTTGCGCGCCCTCGGCTATTTCCGAGCCCCAGCTGCATACATAGCGAGAGTTCTTGCTCAGTTCCTTTGCCTGGGCTCCGAATGAGATAGCCACCAGGACAAACGTTGCAGTCATCCATACCAAAGTCCGCATATCGCCAATGCCTAACTTGCTGAAAAGAAAGCAAGTTTGACAACGAACCGAAAATCGGGGGGCCAGCAGTTTGCCTCATTTCATCGCTGATTCTCTTTCCCAGGCCCGATGTAAAAGATCGATGACCTCTTCATCCGACGTCTGAGTGAAGTCCGTGTACCAATAGCCGATCGATACCAGCCAATCGGGGGTGAGCGGGCAAATCAGCTCGTCCACTTCGTCACGCAGCGCCTCTGCCGTTTCCATGGGGGCCAACGGCACGGCAACGACGATGCGAGACGGCGCTTGCAGGCGCACGGCCTGTATCGCGGCCATCATCGTGGCCCCTGTCGCCAGGCCGTCGTCGATCAGAATTACCACCTGATCCTTGAGTGCCAAAGGCTCGCGGGATGCCCGGAATAGCTGCTCGCGACGCAACATTTCCTGCGTTTCCTTCGCCACCACAGCGTCGAGCGTACGCTGGTCGATGCCATTAGCCCGCAGCGCATCGTCATTGACGATTTGAATGCCACCGCTGGCGATAGCGCCCATGGCGAATTCCTGGTGGGACGGCACGCCCAGCTTGCGGACCAGCATCAGGTCCAGGCGAACCTCCAGGGCCGTGGCCACTTCATAGGCGACCGGCACGCCGCCACGGGGTAAGGCCAGGACAATGACATCGGCTCTTTTAGCGTATTTAAGCAACGGTTCCACCAGGCTTCGGCCGGCATCAACCCGGTCATTCAAGATGGTTTGCAATGAAGGACTGTGATTCATCTGAAAACCTCCCTGGGGCGGGAACCCCGAAACGGGCAAGTCAATTTCGCCAAGGATGCTTGCGACTACACCGCCAGAATGCTGCAAGGCACCTGATACAGAATATGTTCGGTCGTGCTGCCGAGCAGTTTCTCCAGGCTGCCGTACTGTGTTCTGCCCATCACGATCACATCTATCTGGTGTTCGTGGGCGAACTCACTCAGCGCCGACACCGGATGCCCCGTGATGAAATGCCGGCATTCAGCGGGCACGCCGAACCGGGCGGCCAACTTGAGGAATGAGGTTTCCAGGTCCTTGCGCAATTCCCGGGTAAGCTCCGATAGCGTCAGGCCACCACCCAGATCCGCCAGAAAAGCGGCCGGAATGTCACATGCGTACAGCAGATGCAACTCGGCATTGCATTGCAGCGCAAGGGCAGACGCCTGCAGGATAATCCGGTCATTGAGTTCGCTGTTCGAAGGCTCGGTATCGACAACATCAACCGCGGCCACCACCTTCTGCGGCAAGGCATGGCTTTCGGCGCCCACCAGATAGACCGGCACCGGACAATGGCGCAACAAACGCCAGTCCAGCGGCGTAAAGAACGCGCGCTTGAGCACGGGCTCATGCTGGACTTGCTTGATCAACAGATCGGGGTGCATTTCCGTGACGTGATCAAGGATGTCCTGGCGCATGTTGTCGGCCCAGGCGACCTCGGTTGTCACCTCGATTCCCCTGCCCTGCATTTTTTCCGCCTGTTCCTTGAGCCAGTCGCGGTGTTCCTGCAGGTAGCTCGCCCGAGCCACTTTCCGGTCGCCCTCTTCAAGTAACGACAGAATGTCCAACGAGGGGATCAGCGCAGCAATATGCAAACTCGCCCCACTGGCCTTGGCCACGGCAGCGGCATGGTTGAGCGCGGGAGACTGGCGCAGGAGCGGGTTGATGATCAGTAATAACCGTTGATACTGGCTCATGATCTGACTCCGGACAGCGATGGCGTTTTCGCCAGGTCAGCAACCCGGCTTCAGCCCAGACTCCCTCCTTAAAGTCTCTTGGGCCTTGATTTATATCAATCCCCTGTGGGCGTCATTGAAGGTGCCCACTTGGGAAAGAATAGTTCACAACGGTGTTGTGGAAATGCCCACCGGATGGTCGATGGCTCGGGTTTGTTTGTGACTCAAGAATCGGTCACCCAGTCCCAAGAACAAACAACTCCAACATGGCCTCGACAGCATGCACCCGCAAAGACTGACCCTGCACAATGAGTTGCACGCGCGCCCTTCGCTGTATTTCGACGAACCCGCCCACGTGTTTCATCTGGCGTTTCTGGCTAATGACGGGCAATGCGACACCCTGCTGAGTCGTTGCTGCCCCGGCCCCGTCGACCCGGATGCGGCACAGGGCATCACCCGGCTGGAGGGGCATGCCTTGAAGTGGGAGCGGCACGCGGAGTTCCTGACGCTGACACTGGTGGTGCCTTCTTCCAGTCAGGAGCCTGACTGGAGCCAGCCCCCCAAGACCTTGATGGACCGCGTCGAACCCTTCATGCAGCACGTGATCAACGCCGTGCAGATTGTGGTGCGCAACGATGCGTCGTTTTCCGGCGATCTGTCGGCTTATGGATTCAAAGACCCTTGCGGCTCATGCATAGGCGGTGGCGATGCGACGGTCTGGAGCGATTTTCGCCTGAGCGAGGACGGCACCAACCGTTTCCTGTTCGTCAACAAGCGCCTGAATGCCTATCGCCAAGGCCGGATGATCCGCCGCCTGCTGGAAATCGAAACCTACCGCATGATGGCGTCGCTTTCCCTTACCACCGCGAAAACCTTGAGCGCTCAGCTCAACGTCTTCGATAAGACATTGGTCAACCTTTCGGAACGTAACGCCGGCCCCGATACCGGCAATGCGAAAGCGTTGTTGACTGATATCGCCAGTCTGTCAGCGCAAGTGGTCAGCAGCACCGCGAAAACCCGACACCGCTTCAGCGCCACCCAAGCGTATGCCCAGCTGGTTTTCGAGCGTTTGGGCGAACTCAGGGAAACTCACGTGGGCGATTGCCAGCGACTGGGGATCTTCATCGAAAGGCGATTCAAACCCACCGTCAGGTACTGTGACGTCACCGAACAACGCCTGGAGCAACTGGCCAAGAGTGTGGCCAACCTCGGGGATCTGCTGCAGGCCCGGGTACAGGTTGAGATGGAAGAACAGAATTCGGAAATCCTGAAAAGCCTGAACGCCCGCGCCGATACCCAAATCAAAATCCAGCGCGCGGTCGAAGGCTTGTCGATTATCGCCATCACCTATTATTTGCTGAGCCTGTTCAAGCTGTTCTACTCAGGCCTGCACACCCTGGGCGCGGACATTTCCGCGCGGGACGCCATGCTGGCCATGACCCCGCTCGCACTGTGCATCCTGCTGTTTATTTTGATCAGGATCAGAAAGGCCAAAGAACACTGATCAATCGGTTGGCGGCGTTCAAGGCTTGCGCAACAGGTAGGTATCCATGATCCACCCGTTGGCCAACCGCGCCGCCTTGCGCACCCGCTCAATTTCATCGGCCACGTCTTTGAGCTTGCCGCTGATCAGGATTTCATCCGGCGTCCCCAGATAAGCGCCCCAATAAATCTCTGTCTCCTGATCAGCCACGTGATGGTAGGCATCTTGCGCATCCAGCATCACCACTAGGCTGTCGGCATCGCTTACTTGGCCGGCCGCCAGCCGTCGACCGGTGGTGATTTCAACTGAGCGACCGATGCTGTTCAGCGGCACTTTATGTTGCGCCGCCAACGCCTGCACGCTGGTGATGCCGGGGATCACCTCGAATTCGAACAGACAACGACCGGACGCCAGAATCGCCTGCAGAATGCGAATGGTGCTGTCATACAACGCCGGATCGCCCCACACCAGAAAACCGGCGCACTGATCGTCGGTCATTTCCTCATTGATCAACCGCTCGAACGTCTGCTGCTTGGCACGGTTCAGGTCTTCGACGATGGCGTTGTAATCCACATCCCCGCGCTCACGCTCCGGGCTGTGGGCTTCAACGAAGCGGTAGTCGTGATCGGTGATGTAGCGCTCGCAGAGCTCGCGGCGCAGGTCGATCAGTTTGTCTTTGCTCTGGCCTTTGTCCATGAGGAAAAACACGTCGACCCGGTTCAGCGCTTTCACCGCCTGCATCGTGATGTAGTCGGGATTGCCCGCGCCGACACCGATAACCAGAAGTTTTTTCATCACAGCACTCCTTCAGGGTCCATGCCCGTCAAGCGTAACCGCCAGCGACCGTTGAACCGCAACTCGACGGCCGACAACGGTTCGACATCGATCTGGTTGAACCCGGTGCCCTGCAACACCTGCATCAGCGCGGCGCGAATGACAAACGGATGGGTGATGGCAACGATATGCTCCGGTGTCGCCTCAAGGGTCTTCAACCACGCGGCTACCCGCTCGCCGAGCTGCGCCACCGATTCTCCCCCGTGGGGCGCCGACGTCGGGTCGCTGAGCCAGGCCTGGAGCGTCTCGGGTTCGGATGTTTGCAAGTCGTCGATCGACGTGCCTTGCCAGCGTCCGAAATCGCAATCCCCCAGTGCCGTGACAATCTCCACGTTGTCGCCAAACAGCTCAGCGGTTTGCCGGGTCCGCAGTTCAGGGCCGCAGAGTAAACGGGGGGCTCGCTTGAACAGACGACAGCGCGAGCCCTTCGCCGATTGCCAATCCATTTCCACGGGTTCATTCGTAGGAAAACGCGCCAGTTTCTGTGCGACGGTTCGAGCATGACAAATCAGGGTCAAGCGGGTTGCCTGCACGAAGGTTCTCTCTGTCGATGGGATAAAAGATGGCACGATGCCGCGCATTGTGCCGCAAGTAACGCACTCTGAGCGCCTTCCTCGTAGCAGCTGCTACGGTTGAGCTCGAAGTGCCCATTTTATCCCTGAGAAGTGTCGATATCTCACTTCCCTATGGGCGATGTCCTACAAGACCCGTCGACATCCACGTAACCCCAACTACACGGGGGTTTCGCCCCATTTTAGTGCTTTGAAAATCCACGCAAAAATTCACTAGACATGTAGCGCACGTTACATAAATACTATTTTAGCGATTTATGAAATGAAACCGACACACCCATCCAGCAGGAGCCCGGATGCCCCCTCTCAGAGACCTGATCACCGATCCCGGCCTGGACTTCACGCCGTCGGAACGCAAAGTCATCCGTGCCTTGCTGGACCAGTACCCGCGTAACGGACTGGGCCCGATGTCACGTCTGGCTGAACATGCCGGTGTCAGCGATCCGACCATCGTGCGGCTGGTAAAAAAACTGGGTTTCAGCGGTTACGCCGATTTTCAGGAAGCCTTGCTCAGTGACATGGATCACCGCCTGCGCTCCCCCAGCACCCTGTTGCAGCCCCGCGCCCAACTCAAAAAAGATGACCCCTGGAGCCATTATCTGGCAGACAGTCATCGGGCACTGGTAGAAACCCAGGCGCTGACCCAGCCTGAAGATGTGCGGATTCTGGTGGAGTGGCTGCTCGACACCCGCCATCAGGTCCACTGCTTTGGCGGTCGCTTCAGCAGTTTCCTAGCCAACTATTTGCTCAATCACCTGCGCCTGTTGCGGCCCGGCTGTTTCGCCCTGGAAGACAACGCCCAGTTACCGGACCGGTTGTTTGACGTGCAGCGTCAGGACGTATTGCTGGTGTTCGACTATCGCCGCTATCAGTCCCAAGCCCTGCGGGTCGCCAATGCCGCTAAGAGCCGACATGCGCGCGTCGTGCTGTTCACCGACATCTACGCATCACCGCTGCGGGAAATAGCCGACCTGATCATCAGCGCACCGGTGGAATCGGCGTCGGCCTTCGACTCGATAGTGCCGGCGCTGGCCCAGGTTGAAGCACTGATTGCCTGCCTGACCCTGCGCAGCCCCGATCTGGCCGATCGCCTGGAAGGCATCGATGCCCTGCGAGCCGACTTCGACACTCACCTGCTGGAGGATAAATAAGGATGTTCATGCTCCCCCACCATTCGCCCCGGGACTTGCCGTTTGCCGCCGACCACACCGCGCTGTTGCTGGTGGACATGCAACGTGCCTGGCTCGAACCGCAGTTCGATCCGCACCTCAACGAGCCGGATGCCGACTACTTCCTGACCCGCGCCCGCACGCAGGTGGTGCCCAATCAGCGCAAGTTGCTCAATGGGTTTCGCAGCGCCCGGCAAAACGTGTTGCACACGCTCATCGAAAGCCTCACCGCCGATGGCCGCGACCGTTCGCTGGACCACAAACTCTCGGATATGCACCTGCCCAAGGGCAGCCCGCAAGCACGGATCATCGATGAGCTGACGCCGACCGAAAACGAAATCGTGCTGCCCAAGACCTCTTCCGGGGTGTTCAACTCCACCAACATCGACTACGTGCTGCGTAACCTTGAAACCCGCCACCTGATCATCGCCGGCATCGTCACCGACCAATGCGTCGACATGGCCGTGCGCGATGCCGCCGACCGCGGCTACCTGGTAACGCTGGTCGAAGATGCCTGCGCCACCTACACCGAACAACGGCATCACGCCTGCCTGAACGCCATCAAGGGCTACTGCTGGATCACCGACACCCAGACCGTGCTCGGCCGGTTGCAGGAGATGCAGCCATGAGCGAACGCCTGTCACCACTCCCCATGACCACCATTGTCACCACCGACCTGATCGGCGTGACGCGCGGCCGGTCCTTCCCCACCGATGAGCTCGATGCCTATCAAGTAGCCGGTTGCGGCTGGGTACCGGCCAACAGCGCCCTGACCCCGCAAGACATCATCGCCTCCAGCAACCCTTGGGGCGCTTATGGGGATTTACGGCTGATTCCCGACTTGAGCAGCCGGGTGACCGTCAACAACGGCCCGGATGCCACTGCCCCGGCGCTGGACTTCATTCACGGCGACATTCGCGAAACCGATGGTCGTCCTTGGGGCGCCTGCCCGCGCACGCTGTTGCGCAATGAAGTGGAGCGCTATCGCGACGAGTTAGGGTTGCAGATCAACGCCGCATTCGAACATGAATTCAATCTCGACAGCGGCGCGGCGGAGCACTTGGCGTTCTCCCTGGAAGCCCAGCGCCAGGGCGCCGGGTTCGGCGGTTGGCTGCTCAGTGCACTGCGTGCCGGCGGTGTGGAGCCGGAAATGTTCCTGCCGGAATACGGCAAGCACCAATATGAGATCACCTGTCGCCCGGCCCTTGGTGTCGCCGCTGCCGACCGCGCGGTGAACGTGCGCGAGATCACCCGTGAGATCGCCCGGCAAATGGGCCTTGATGTAAGTTTCGCCCCCAAGACATCCGAGCATGCCGTGTGCAATGGCGTGCACTTACACGTGAGCCTGCAGGACCTGGCCGGTCAACCGGTGATGTATGACGCCGACACCAGCAACGGCCTGTCGACCCTCGGCCGGCATTGGGCCGCCGGTGTTCTGCATTACTTGCCTGCGCTGTGCGCCTTCACCGCGCCGACGCCAGTGTCCTACGAACGCTTGCAGCCTCATCACTGGAGTGCTTCCTACGCCTGCCTCGGCCAACGCAACCGCGAAGCGGCGCTGCGGATTTGCCCGACCGTCAGCCTGGGCGGCAAATCCGTGGCGATGCAGTACAACCTGGAATTTCGCGCCATGGACGCCACCGCGTCCCCGCACCTGGCCATGGCTGCATTACTGATCGCCGGACGGCTGGGTATCGAGCAGCGCCTGGTGCTGAACGCGATCACCGATGAAATCCCTGACTCCCTGAACGAGGAGCAACGCCAGGCCCGGGGCATCGTCGCCCTGCCCGCGTCGCTGTCCCGGGCACTGGATTGCCTGCGCAACAGCGAGGCGCTGATCGAAGCCCTGCCGAGCGCCTTGCTGGACACCTACTTCGCCCTTAAAACCGAGGAACTGACGCTGACGGAACAGCTCTCGCCCGCCGATCGCTGTGAGCACTATGCGCGCCTGTACTGAGTCCGCCGAACTGGGCCTCTACACCCAGCCTGCGTACACCCTGAGCCGGGAAGCTTCCGAGCACCCGCTGATTCTGGTGTGTGAACACGCCAGTCGTTTTATTCCGGACGGTTTGAATGACCTGGGCCTGAGCCACGAGGCCGCCCGCGAACATATCGCCTGGGACATCGGCGCCCTGGCGCTGGCCGAAAGTTTGGCCGAAGCCTTGGGCGTGACCCTGTTGGCGGCCAATTATTCGCGGCTATTGATCGACCTCAACCGCCCGCGCCACGCGCCGGACAGCATTCCGTTGCAGAGCGAGATTTATCAGGTGCCGGGCAATCGGGATCTGGACGAGGCCACCCGGGAATACCGCCGGCAGTGCCTGTTCAAACCGTTTCATGCACGCCTGCAAACCTTGATCGACGCCCGTGTGGAGCAAAATCGGCCGGTTCGAGTGGTGGGGATTCACAGTTTCACGCCGATATATTACGGACAGCCACGATCGCTGGAAGTCGGCGTGCTGTACGGGCAGGCCAGGGAGTACGCCCAGCGAGTGATCGACGGGCTGAGCCGGCATCCATTGAAAGTCGCCGGTAATCAGCCGTACAAAGTCGATCCGCTGGGTGACATGACCGTACCGGTTCACGGCGACGCACGCGGGCTGGACTCGGTGCTGATCGAGGTCCGCAACGATTTGCTGCGCACCCCCGAGGACGTTGGTCGCTGGGTCGACTATCTGGCACCGCTGCTATAGCAACAGCTTCAAACTCGCAGCGTGCAGCTGCTTTCATATCAAGGAGAACGGCTTCATGGACATTGAAGAATTCGGCTACAAGCAAGAGTTGAAACGTAGCCTGTCACTGACAGACCTGGTGGTGTACGGGATGATCTTCATGATCCCCATCGCACCATTCGGCGTTTATGGCTACGTCAACGCCGAAGCACCGGGCATGGTGCCGCTGGCCTACATCATCGGCATGGTGGCGATGCTGTTCACCGCCCTCAGTTACGGCAGCATGGCCCGGGCCTTTCCGGTGGCAGGCTCGGTGTATTCCTACGCACAACGCGGCCTCAACCCGCATGTCGGGTTTATCGCCGGCTGGCTGATGCTGCTCGATTACTTGCTGATTCCACCGCTGCTCTATGTGTATGCGGCGATGGCACTGAATCACTTGTACCCGGACATCCCGAAAGTCGGCTTCATCCTGGCCTTTCTGGTCAGCGCCACCTTCGTCAATCTGCGGGGCATCACCTTCACCGCGCGGATGAACATCATCTTCCTGCTGGCGCAACTGGTGGTGCTGGGGATCTTCCTGTTCTACGCCTGGAATGCCTTGCACAGTGGCGGCGGTAACGGTCAGCTGACCCTGGCGCCGCTGTACAACCCCGAGACCTTCAACTTCGCCCTGCTGATGCAAGCGGTGTCGATCGCGGTGCTGTCGTTCCTCGGTTTCGATGCCATTTCGACCCTCGCCGAAGAGATCAAGGGTGATCCGGGCCGCAGCGTCGGCAAAGCAGCGTTGATTACCCTGGTGGTCATGGGAGTGATCTTTGTCGTGCAGACCTGGATTGCCACTGACCTGGCTGCCGGCCTGGGCTTCAAGTCCGCCGATACCGCGTTCTATGAAATCGCCGAAATCGCCGCTGGCAGCTGGCTGGCCACCCTCACCGCCGTGGCCACCGCGCTGGCCTGGGGTGTGGCGGTCGCCATTACCTCACAAGCGGCGGTTTCACGACTGCTGTTCGGCATGGCCCGGGACGGCAAACTGCCAAAAGTGCTGGCCAAGGTGCACCCGAAACACAACACGCCGTACTTGAGCATTTATCTGGTGGCAGTGTTGTCGCTGGTGATCTGCTACCTGTTCATCAACTCGGTGGACACCCTCACCTCCCTGGTGAACTTCGGCGCCCTGAGCGGCTTCATGCTGCTGCACCTGACCGTGATCAATTACTACTGGCGCCGGCAGCAATCCGGCCAGGTTATCCGTCACCTGATCTGCCCGGTCATAGGCTTCATCATCGTCGCGGCCATCATGTACAACATGGGCGTCGATGCACAGAAACTCGGCCTGATCTGGATTGCCCTGGGCCTGGTTTATCTGTTCTTCCTCAACAAACTGGGTGCCAGCACGGCATTGCCCGACCCAAGCAATGGCTGACAAGAAAAAGAGCAGCGTCTGACACGAATTCAGGCGACAGCCGATTTAACGCGTGGAAACCGACAGTGATAGTCAGGTTCGGTGCAACCCGCCGAACCCTTTGATACAGGAGTATGTCCATGCTGGTCTTACGTCCAGTCGAGTTAGCCGACCTGCCCCAGTTGCAGCAACTGGCGCGTGACAGTCTGGTGGGGGTCACGTCCTTGCCGGATGACACTGAACGCCTGCGCGAAAAAATTCTCGATTCCTGCGCTTCGTTCGAAAAAGACGTCGAAGGTCAGGGGCCGGAAAACTATTTCTTCGTGTTGGAAAATCTGACGACCCGGCGCCTGGTCGGCTGCTCGGAAATCCTCGCTACCGCAGGGTTCGGCGAGCCGTTCTACAGCTTGCGCAACCGCCATTTCACCAGCGCCTCGCGGGAACTGAACATCGAGCATGGAGTACCGGCGCTGTCGTTGTGCCAAGACCTGAGCGGTCACACTTTACTGCGCGGTTTCCATATCGACTCGGCGCTGGAGCGCACACCGTTTTCCGAGTTGCTGTCCCGGGCGCGGTTGCTGTTCATCGCTGCGCACAAGGCACGCTTTGCCGAAGCGGTAGTCACCGAGATCGTCGGTTACAGCGACGAACAGGGGCGATCGCCGTTCTGGGATGCACTGGGCAAGCATTTCTTCGATCTGCCTTACGTCGAGGCCGAGCGGCTTTGCGGCCTGCAGAGCCGGACATTCCTCGCCGAATTGATGCCGCAATACCCGATCTACGTGCCGATGCTGCCGCAGGCTGCACAGGATTGCATCGGCCGGATCCACCCAGATGGCCAGGAGGCCTTCGACATTTTGGAGCGCGAAGGCTTCGAGACCAACAGCTACATCGACCTGTTCGACGGCGGGCCAACACTGTACGCCCGCACCTCAAGCATTCGTTCCATCGCCCAAAGCCAGTCCGGCACGGTGCAAACGGGCTCGCCCATCGACGCCCGCGGCAGTTACCTGGTGAGCAACGATTCTTTGAAGGGCTACCGCGCCATCGTCGCCGAGCTGGACTACAGCGCCGGGCAACCTATCGCCTTGAGCGCCGAAATGTGCGCGGCCTTGAACGTGACCGACGCCAGTGCGATCCGGCTGATCGCCCTGTGAGCGGCAACCGGCCCCGAGCCCAACGACAGCGCCCGAGCAGGCGCGAAGAAGGAGCTGCATCATGATTTTGCGCCCGGTTCAAATGACCGACCTGCCCGCTTTGCTGGATTTGGTACAACGGGCCGGCCCCGGGTTCACCTCCCTGCCGGCCAACGAGGATCGCCTGGCCCACAGGGTGCGCTGGGCCCAGCGCACCTTCGCCGAACAGGTCGAGCGCGCGGATGCCGACTACCTGTTTGTGCTCGAAGACGATGATCAGCAAGTAGTCGGCGTCAGTGCCCTGGTCGGGGCAGTCGGCCTGCGGGAGCCCTGGTACAACTACCGGGTCGGGCTCACGGTCAGTTCATCGCCGGACCTGGGCATTCAGCGCCAGATTCCCACGTTGTTCCTCAACAACGAAATGACCGGGCAATCGGAAATCTGCTCGCTGTTTCTGCGGCACGACCAACGCCATGGCAGTAATGGTCGATTGCTGTCATTGGGGCGTCTGCTGTTCGTTGCCGAGTTTCCCCACCTGTTCGGCGACAAGCTCATAGCCGAACTGCGCGGCAGTGCTGACGAGCAAGGCTGCTCACCGTTCTGGGACAGCCTGGGCCGACACTTTTTCAAGATGGATTTCAGCCACGCCGATCACTTGTCGGGGCTGGGCAATAAATCATTCATCGCAGAGCTGATGCCGCGTCAGCCGCTCTACACCTGCCTGCTTACCGAACAGGCCCAAGCGGTGATCGGCAAGCCCCACCCAAACACCGAACCTGCGCTGAAGATCCTCACCGCCGAGGGCTTTGCCCATAAGGGTTACATCGACATCTTCGACGCAGGCCCGGTGATCGAAGCCCCAGTGTCGAGAATCCGCGCGGTGCGCGACAGCCAATCACTGGTCCTGACCATCGGCACGCCCGACGATCAGGCCCCGATGTGGCTGATCCACAACCGTCGCCTGGAAAACTGCCGCATCACCACCGCCCAGGCGCGAATGGTAGGCAACAGTCTGGTGATCGACCGCCTCACCGCCAAACGCCTGCAACTGCAACCCGGCAACTCGGTGCGCGCCGTGCCGCTGCGCAACCGACAGCAGCAAGCGGTGGCGGCGTGAGCTGTAGCCGCTGGCGAAGCCTGCGTTCGGCCTCGGGCCGCGTTCTGACGTAGCAGTTATAAAACCTGCTAACCCGGTCTTTCAGACTGATCGTCGATTAATCATGACTTCCGATCAAGCGTGCCTATCGGATGGTGAGCGCTTCGCACTCGAACGCAGCCTTCGGCAGCTGCTACGTAGGCTGGTGTGAAGGTCAGAATTGGTGTAAATCCAGATTAACGGGCCCCGGTCGCTGTTGACCAGGCGATTCGTTTCGTTGGTCAAAAATCGTTACCTTCACCCCCGGCCTGTTACGAACAGCCTGACATTGTCAAAAACTGCACCCCCCTCCGAAATCTTCAACCTCAACAAACACATCCAAAAACAACTAACAACACCAACTTACAACTACAAAATTGCCTTTATCACAAGGTATCCACATACTCAAAAAACACCAATAAACACCACAACCAAAAGCCTTATGATTAGAACTTTAATTTCCAAGAAGCTGACACCAACCGAAGTAACCACTCTCATTAAAACATCAAACATGACAGCGGAAATCAAAGACCTGATCAACAACTTGAACATTCAACCAGCATTCACAAAAACCATTGCTCGACGTGCAGCGATCATGAACATCACCAACCCGCACACAGGGAACATCACACTGCACTGCACCGAGATCGGCAATATCAGCATCAAGGCGCCGCACGTCCAATCAATACCGTCGCCGCTGTACTCGGTTCCTGGACAATCCATTTTGTTTGCGATTAACAAACAGTCGTTCATCGTCCATCGATATACCGTTGAAGCGGATCGACTAATAGTGAAAGACGCCGTCGTCGTTGATGAAAGCAACCCACTGTCTATTGATGGTACACAGACACTCTACGATTGCGACCCAACGGGCCAAGGGCACAATGCATTTATCGGCAGCATCAATCTGCCAGACAGAAGTGCAGACATCAGTGTGTTTGACCGTACCTCATTGCGCAAAATCGCCTGGTTCCCGCATGACGATAGCGCCGCACGCTATCTGGTGAGTCTTGAACTACTGGAAGCCGCCGAGGATCCCGGGGCCAAGAAAGTGGCAGAAGAATTGATTTATCACTACCACCCCGCTGTTGCGTGGAAGGCGTTTCAGGTGCTTTACCAAGCCGATCAGGAGGCCGCACTAAATTACATGCCGCTATTAAGAAACCTGCAAAGCCGTCGCCTTGATCATTTGCTCGATCAGTTCGAGGAATCGGCATGAAACTGAAGACATTTATTGAGCGCATGTCTGCTTACGATCTGCTGCGAAACAAACCAGAAATCATTAACGATCTACGTCAACTGGCGACAAACCGCACGTTACTGAGCGAACACCTTTACACCACCATTCAGCGCGAAGGCTTCAGTACAAGCAACAATCTTTACAGCACTTATGCATTTGTACTGCATTACAATGAATTGTTTACTGTTCGCTTGGGATTCTGGTCGCCAGTTAAGTCACAAGACGAAAACGAAACGTTCATCTACAACCTGAACCACACCCACGACTTTGAGCTTTACGCGGTGGGCTATAGCGGTGATGGCTATACAACCGTCACACGAAGAATACTTGATGATGCACCGCTACGAGTTGGGACAAGACCCGCACTGAGTGAAGAGCGACGGCTTAAACTTTCGCCCGGCGAAGTCCTGCACATGCTTCCACGGCAAGAGACGCACAAGCAACTTCCACCCCGAACAATGTCCGCATCGCTAAGTTTGCTAATTCACCCTCAGCGCTCGGTTAAAAACGAAGAGGCCTGGTGCTTCGACGAAAACCATGTGCCGACTCACCCCGGAATTGCTACGCAGGAAACAGCACTCTTTGAAAATGCGCTGTCACTCCTTAACGATGAGTAGTCATTCGCTACCCCAAAACACCAAAGGAAAACATATGAACAAGCCCATGAACAGCTGGAACGAAACCCCACTGCTGCGCGCAGGTACCAACGTGATCAATACTCCGGTCAAGACCACGATGGAAGCACCATGCTCCACTTTCACTCTTCGATATAACGTGGGCAATATCCACGAAATCAAACAAATCTGGAGCGTGCCAGCCAAAGACTGAAGACGCTCGTAGTAACGCACTACCTGGCTGCAGACCGACTAGGTCTGCAGCCTTTTTTTTTGAATCCAGAAATGGCATCGACAAAAATACCGCTTATCTCCGACAAATTCGTCATCATCCTTTACCCGCCCGCGTGATAGCCTTTTGTTCCTTCGGCGTTGACACTTTTGCTCAAGCCCTTCCATTCCTTTATATGGTGGAACTCGTATGTCCAGGCTTTCTCATCAAGATTTGCGCCGTAATTTCCGTCAACTGCTCGCTTCCGACACCTGCTACCACACGGCCTCTGTCTTCGATCCGATGTCGGCACGCATCGCCGCCGACCTGGGTTTTGAGGTGGGAATCCTGGGTGGTTCGGTGGCGTCGTTGCAGGTATTGGGCGCTCCCGATTTTGCGTTGATTACCCTCAGTGAGTTCGCCGAACAGGCCACCCGCATCGGACGAGTGGCGCAATTGCCGGTCATTGCCGACGCCGACCACGGCTACGGCAACGCGCTCAATGTCATGCGCACCATCGTCGAACTCGAACGCGCCGGCGTGGCCGCCCTGACCATCGAAGACACCCTGCTGCCGGCGCAATTCGGTCGCAAGTCCACCGACCTGATCACGGTCGCCGAAGGTGTCGGCAAGATCCGCGCGGCGCTGGAAGCCCGGGTCGACTCGGAAATGGCGATCATCGCCCGCACCAACGCAGGGATCCTGCCGGTCCAGGAAATCATCAGCCGCACCCAGCATTACCAACAGGCCGGGGCCGACGGGATTTGCATGGTGGGCGTGCAGGATTTCGATCATCTGGAACAGATCGCCGAACACCTGAGCGTACCGCTGATGCTGGTCACCTACGGCAACCCGCTGCTGCGCGACGACAAACGCCTGGCCGAATTGGGCGTGCGAGTCACCATCGACGGCCATGGCGCCTACTTCGCAGCGATCAAAGCCACTTATGACAGCCTGCGTGAACAACGCCAGATTTTCACCCAGGCCTCCGACCTGAACGCCACCGAACTGACGCATACCTATACGCAGCCGGAGGATTACATTCTTTGGGCCAAGGAATACATGAGCGTCAAAGAGTGACGGCACAAGCGCCCTCACCACAGCGCTCGCGCGTCTGTGGCGAGGTTGAGGTCAAGCCATGTGCGCTTCTTTCGATTCGACCTCTGGCGCCACCTCAAACCGATCCGCCAGAAACGGCGTGATATCCAGCGGCAACGGCTCGTTATTCACCAGTTTGTCCAGCAACACGCCGGTAATCGCCGAGGTCAGGATGCCGGTGCGGAAATGTCCGCAGGCATTGAGGTAACCCTGCACCCCTTTCATTGGCCCGAGAATCGGCAGTTCGTCCGGTGAGCCCGGGCGCAATCCGGCCCAGCAACGCTTCAGGTTGATGTTGGCGAGTTCCGGAATGCAGCGCACCGCGCCTTGCACCAGGCCGCTGATTTCCGGGTAGGTGGTGGTCACGTCGAAACCTTTGTCTTCGGTGGTGCTGCCGATCAGGACTTCGCCATTGTCTTTCTGCGCAACGTAACAGTCGCTGGTGGTCAGGCAACCGCGCAGGATCTTCGGCATACGCTCGGTCAGCAGGATCTGGCCCTTCACCGGTTTCACCGGTATGCGAATGCCGGTGGCCTGCTCACTGAGGTCGGCGGCCCAGGCACCGGTGGCGTTGATCAGCGTATCGCAACGGAACACGCCCGCCTCTGAGGTCTGCACGCCAGTGACCTGCGAGCCGTGGTGCAGCACGCCGGTAACATTGGTGTTGAAATACAGATCCACGCCGTTTTGCCGCGCGCCTTCGGTGTAGGCATCGGCCAGGCGGAACGGGCTGACTTGATGGTCGCAAAGAAACTCCAGCGCCCCCCTCGCCTCATGGCTGACGCTCGGCTCGGCTTCGCGCAGTGCCGCTTGATCGAGCCAGCGCACCTGATCCGCCAAGTGCGGAATGCACGCCACGATGTGCTCGGCGTAGAGCCGGTCTTCGTCGTCGTAGATCACGAATTTCAAGCCGGTCTTCTCGAACTTGAAATCCATTCCGTGATTGTCCCGCAGCTCCCGGTGCAAATCCGGGTACATCGCGTTGGACTGCAAGGCGAACTCGAAGAACGACTGCGGCAAGATGTGCGGCGTGCTGGCATCCACCGCCACGGCCGCCCCCTGGGCTTCACGCTTGCGATTGGCCGACATCATGCGGAAGAAAATCACCCCGCAGCCCAGGCCTACCGACTCGCCGATCGCCCACAAGCCACCGGCCGAGGCCCGGGTCGCGTTGCCGGGACGCTTGGCGTCGATCAGCGCCACTTTCAGGTGTTTGCGCTTGGATAACTGATAGGCGCAGGACGCCCCGATCACACCGCCGCCGGCGATGATCACGTCGTAGAACTTACTCATGGCTAGCAGCCTCCGTGCCGACAGACTGGAATGCTGAAAAAGGAATCGGGTCGACGGGAAAGCGCGGTCGCAACCAGCCCACATCTTGCCGCCCGGTGGCTTCGCGCAAACGGTCGGTGCAATAACCGACGCACATCCGCCCCTGACAGTCGCCCATGCTCACACGGGTACGCATTTTCAGGCTCGCCAGGTCTTGCACACCCTGCTCCAGCGCCCGATCGATATCGGCGCGGGTCGCATGCTCGCAGCGGCAGATCACCGTGTCGGCGGCCGGTAATGCGGTCTGCCCGGCACCGCGTGCGGTGTAACGGTCGACGGCGGCGCGAAAGCGCACGATGGACTTGAGTTTCGACAGGTAGCGGTCACGTCTGACCCGCGCCAGCTCCGCGTCCAGCACGTCACGTTGCAGCAGGATCGACACTGCTGCGATTCGTCCCGCGAGCATCGCCGCCTCGCCACCGCGAATGCCGCCCATGTCACCGGCCAGGTGCACATGCGGTTCGCTGCTTTGCTGCCAGACATTGGCGCTGGCCCGCAGGTAGCCGTCATCGCTGAAACTGTGGTCCAGGCCCATTTGCTGACTGAGTTGGGTACGTGGAATGAAGCCGTAGCCGACCGCCAGAGTCTGCGCGGCAATCCGTTCGGCGCGGCTCAGGTCCGGCTCCCAGGTGCTGGAGTACGGCGCGACGGTCACTGATTTCAACTCTCCCTCGCCTTGAGCCTCGACCACGCCCCAGCCATAGTGCATGGGGATACCGTGCAGTTTCAGGTACGCGAGCATGCTCAAACCGTCGAGGAACAACTGCGGTTTATTCAATAGTGCGAGGCTTTCCCGGGCGATCTTGCCGAACGCGCACGCCTCGTAGACTCCGGCGACGCTCACCCCCGAAGCGTGCAGTTGGCAGGCCACCAGCGGCAACAGCGGACCGGTGCCAGTAATCACCACCGGCCCCTGCGGTTGAACGACGCCGCTCTTGATCTGCAGTTGCAAGCCACCCAGCAGAATCACGCCGGGCAAGGTCCAGCCGGGGAACGGTACGCTGCGCTCATGGCAACCGGCAGCTAGCAACAGCTGCGGGTATTCGACCTCCTGTAAACGCTCATTGACGTCCAGTACCACCAGCGCCCGAGTACCTTCGGCGCCGACCACGCGGTGGTTCAAACGCACGTCGATCAGGCCCGACTGCTCCTGGTATTGTCCATGCAGTTTGGCCAGCGCCTCCGAATAGCGCGGCCCCAGATAATCCAGCTGAACGTTATCGCGCAAGGGGCCGCGATAAACCACCCCGCCCAGGCGCGAAGCTTCTTCAAGCAAGGTACAACGCACACCATGGCGCGCCAGTTCAATGGCCGCGGCCATGCCCGCCGGCCCACCGCCGACGATCACCGGATGCAGGCTCATAGAACCTCCTGCCCGGCGATACGGTTGACTCGGGTTTCGATGCTCATGCCCTCACGCACGATTGTCTGGCAGGCGCGACGTTTGTGCCGGCCATCGATTTTCACCAGGCAGCATTGGCACACGCCCATGCCGCAATAGGCACCGCTGATTTGATCGTGATCGTTACGGGCTACCTGGCGAATGCCCAGTGATTGAATGACCGTCAGGACGGTTTCGCCAATGGCGGCGCTGACGGTTTGACCATTGATGCGCACAGTCATATCCGCCCGCACCAGTGGCTGAATATCGAAGGATCGGTTTATGGGTTGCATTGCAGTTGTTCATCCGTGAAAGGTTCAGGTGAGATTCTTCAGCTCCATGCTGCACTACACCTTGCGGGCCACCTGACTAATAACAACGAGAAGGTCTGCACTGGTACTTCGACAGCGCATCAGCTGCGCGTTCAAGCACTGTAGTCGACACCGCAGGATGGGGCTGGATATTTCATGTTAGGAGATATCGCTGACGGAAATATTGATCCAGGCCAGTGAAAACACCTTTGTCCTGGCAGACTCGCTCCCGCAGGAGGTATGGGGGGGGCAAAAAACGTCTAAACATACAAGCGAGCCTGCTCGTGAAGACGGCATGACGGAACGCCGGGAAAGAATTACTTGCGCTTGTAACTCTTGTTGCCGCTGGGCGTGAGGCAATACACCCCGCCTCTTGGCCCGGTGCAAAACGTACCGGTGCCACAGGCGCAACCATCGGTTTCCTGCAATAGCGTCTGCGGTCGCGCCTGGCTTTTAGTGCCAAACATCGCCGAACAGCTTTTCTTTGAACCGCTGATGGAGCCGTCATTGCACAGGAACAGATCGCCGTCGCAACGATCAATACCACCCTTCTTCCCGGAACACGGCGTGTTGGCAGCCCAGGCGGATGAGCCGAACAGGCACACCAACAACAGAAATATTGGCATCCAGCCACGAACCATTAAAGTGCGCACAGTACAACTTCCCTTTAGAGTTATGGCCGGATGATATTAACGTCCTGTCGGGCTCACGAGGCAATATGAAAGTTAATTTAAAAAACCGTGGGTAATTCTTGGCAAAATGCTCGCAACTTCGTAATGAACCGATTATCAGGCAAGCCTATGACCCGCATCTTGACCATCGAAGACGACGCCGTGACCGCCCGGGAAATCGTCGCCGAACTGAGCAGCCACGGCCTTGAGGTGGATTGGGTCGACAATGGCCGCGAAGGCCTGGAGCGCGCCGTCAGCGGCGACTACGACCTGATCACCCTCGATCGCATGCTGCCGGAGCTCGACGGCCTGGCGATTGTCACCACCCTGCGCACCATGGGCGTGGCCACGCCGATCCTGATGATCAGCGCCCTCTCCGACGTCGATGAACGCGTGCGTGGCTTGCGCGCCGGTGGCGACGATTACCTGACCAAACCGTTCGCCACCGATGAAATGGCCGCCCGGGTCGAAGTCTTGCTGCGCCGGCAGAACACCGTGACCGCCCAGGCCACCACGTTGCGCGTGGCCGATCTTGAGCTGAATCTGATCAGCCACGAGGCCAGCCGCGACAGCCAGTTACTGACGCTGTTGCCCACCGAGTACAAGTTGCTGGAATTTCTGATGCGCAACACCGGGCAGATTCTGTCGCGGATGATGATTTTCGAAGAAGTCTGGGGTTATCACTTCGACCCCGGCACCAACCTGATCGATGTGCACATCGGCCGTCTGCGCAAGAAGATCGACCCGCCAGGCAAAGTCCCACTGATACGGACCGTGCGAGGCTCGGGTTATGTCATTGCTGAACCCGTCTAAAGGCTGGCGTTCCTCCAGCAGCCGCTTGCTGGCCCTTTACAGTTCGCTGTTCGTGGCCTGGAGCGCGATTCTCATGGGGGTCATGTATTACGAAGTGTCCAGCTACCTCGACACCCTCGCCAAACACTCGCTGATGCAACGTCAACATCTGTTTTCACGGTTTCAGGGCGACCAACTGGTAGACGCCCTCGCCGCCAGCATGACCTTCGACATTCGCGGCATCGATGCCTATGGCCTGTTCGATGGCCAGCAGCGCTATCTCAGCGGTGCCTTGCGCCAGATCCCCGAAGGCCTGCCGCTGGACGGCAGGATTCATATGCTCGGTGACTGCGTCGAAGCCGACGACCCGACCCTGCCCGCCGACAGCTGCGACGCCGTGGCAACCCGGACCCTGGACGGGCGCTGGCTGGTGCTGGTGCGGGACAACGGTTCGTTGTTTGCCGTGACCCGGATCATCCTGCACGCGCTGTTGTGGGGCGTATCGCTGACGATTCTGCCGGGCATCGCCGGCTGGCATTTATTGAGACGGCGGCCGCTGCGGCGGATCAGGGCGATCCAGGCCAGCGCCGAAGCCATCGTCGCCGGCGACCTGACCCGGCGCCTGCCACTGTCCGATCGCCGTGACGAACTGGACATGCTCGCCGCCATCGTCAACGCCATGCTCGAACGCATCGAGCGCTTGATGCATGAGGTCAAGGGCGTGTGCGACAACATCGCCCATGACCTGCGCACGCCGCTCACCCGCCTGCGGGCGCAGCTGTACCGGATTCAACAGCAGGCCGATGAAGGATCGACGCTGGCGGTGCAACTGGACTCCGTGCTCGGAGAGGCGGATACCTTGATGGCGCGTTTTCGTGGTTTGCTGCGGATTTCCGAGCTGGAAGATCGCCAGCGTCGTTCGGGTTTCGTGCAGCTGGACCCCGTACCGTTGCTGCAAGAACTGCACGATTTTTACCTGCCGCTGGCGGAAGAAGGCGAACTGACCTTTGAACTGCAGATGCCCGAATCCTTGCCCGGGCTCAACGGCGACCGTGCTCTGCTGTTTGAAGCCGTGGCGAATCTTCTGAGCAACTCGATCAAATTCACCCCGCCGGGTGGCCGGGTGATTCTGCGTGGGGTAAATGATGCTGGGCATACACGCATCGAAGTGATCGATTCCGGCCCCGGGATTGCACTGGCCGAGCGCGAGGCGGTGTTTCAGCGTTTCTATCGCACCGAAGGCGGTAACTCGCACAGCGGTTTCGGGCTGGGGTTGTCGATCGTCGCGGCGATCATCAGCCTGCATGGGTTTACGCTGGAAGTGGGCGACAGCGAGCTGGGTGGCGCGCAGTTGATGATCGACTGCCGGCAGAGCCTGATTCCCCAGGCTTGAGACCTTGCTCGTGTTTAACCGTGAAACAGGCTTGTTTAAGCGCCTTCATGGATACTTCCTGAAAGCTACAAAACCTTGCGTCGTTGCCTACGGCTGCGCCAGAGTCCGCCGGCTTGTGCGCCTTGGGGCCGCTCGGTAACTTGATCCCGTCACTGCCCATCAGTGATCGGGTTTAGTCGCCCGGCTAAGGTAAAGCGGTCGCACGAGCATCGTCAGTCAGGTATTCGCCTGTACTTTATGGCAGCTGTGCGCAAGGCGTCTTCGGACGCGCCGGATTTTGCTTTTCCTTGCCGGTCGACTAACTTGCGCACGGCTGCCACCCTCGTTTAGTCGCGAGATGGTTGCGGCCCCAGAGGCGACGGCCGAAACCCTGGCGTTGTTTTTGGTCGAGACCCTGGCCTCAGTCGACGTGATGGTCCACCAGTTGGTGGATCACCTGGAGGGTGAGTCGCGCTATGCCCTGCTGGGTATTTCCAACAGCATCATGGTGGCGGAGATCACCGCGAACCGGGTGCTGGATAAGATTGATCTGCCCAAGTAGGTGCCTCTTGCCGTGGCGAGCGGGTAACTGACGCTGTACAGCCGAACGCCGCCTTTGGCAGCTGCTACACAGAATGCGACGCGGCTGAAATGACTTAAGTGAACCGCATTACCCTGTGGGAGCGGGCTTGCCCTCGATAGCGCACTGCCAGACAACGTCAATGTTGACCGGAACGCAGCCATCGCGGGCAAGCCCGCTCCCACAGGACTTTCCTGAGTCAGCAGGAACTCAATACCCCGGAACCTCACGCAAAAACTCTGACAGGTCGGTGATCGGCGGTATGGCCGGTATCTCGAAGTACATCTGGATCACCCAGCCCCGGTGATAGCTGGCGTGGTTGACCACATGCAACAGCATGGCGCCGGCGCTCATGACCCCGCTTTCCCCCGACATGGAGGTGAATTCGATGGGTTTATCCAGCGAGTCCTCAGTCTGGGCCGAGCTCCAGCCACAGAACCATTGATCGATCTCCTGTTGTGCCATGCGCAGCTCGGCGAGCTCGGTATGAAGCAGGTCGTGGGAGGTTTTGAAGTCGTGCCCTCGCCCCTCCAGGTGAGCTTGCCAAATGCAGTCCATCACGTAGGTGTGGTTCAAGGCGCCGATCATGTTATTGAATACCGACACCCGTTTGCGATTGAGTTCCTCCGGTGGCAGCGCCATGAGGCTGTCGAAGAGTCGCTGATCGGCCCAGCGCTTGTAATCGGCGAGCATGCGGGCAGTGCGTACGTTGATCATCAGAGTTCTCCCATAGCGATGGGCGCATTGCCAAGAATAACCCTCGCAGCTGGTTGCAGCCTAAACCCTGATCATCGGTTGCCCCGCACGACTTTGTAGCAGCTGCCGAAGGCTGCGTTCGGCTGCACAGCAGTCGCTAAACCATACGCTGCGGGTGGGTCAGATAAACCACGTGCGCAGGATTCACGACTGCTGCGCAGCCGAACGCAGGCTTCGCCAGCTGCTACAGAGTTTCATTGCGAATTAAACGCTGCACCACCCGTTCGGCCAGCGCCAGGCAACTGGTCAGCCCCGGCGATTCGATGCCGAACAAGTTAACCAAACCCGGTACGCCGTGAACGTCCGGGCCGCTGATGATGAAGTCGGCGGCCGGCTCGGTCGGCCCGCTGATTTTCGGGCGAATACCACTGTAGGCCGGTTGCAGACTGCCATCGGGCAACGCCGGCCAGTAGCGCCGGATCGCCTGATAGAAGCCTTCGCCACGATGGGGGTCGACGCGATAATCGATCTGCTCGACCCATTCGACATCCGGTCCGAAACGCGCCTGACCGCCCAGGTCCAGGGTCATGTGCACGCCCAGCCCGGCGCTTTCCGGCGCCGGATAAACCAGATGCCGGAACGGCGCCGGACCGCTGTAACTGAAGTAGCTGCCCTTGCACAGCCAGGCTTTTGGAATGTGCCGCGCCGGCAAGCCTTCGATCCGGCTCGCCACCTCAGGCGCGGACAATCCCGCGCAGTTGATCAGTTCACGACAACTCAAGGTCATCGACTGAGCTCCACCCATGTGCAACTCAAAACCTTGCTCGGTGCAACGGGCCGACTCCAGCGGTGTATGGAAGGCCATCGAGGTGCCCCGGGCTTCGGCGTCAGCCTGAAGCGCCAGCATCAAGGCGTGGGAATCGACAATCCCGGTGGATGGCGACCAGAGCGCAGCGACACACAATAACGCCGGCTCAAGCGCCCGTGCCTGACCGGCATCCAGCAATTGCAGGTCATCGACACCGTTGCGCCGGCCTTGCTCCAGCAACGCCTGCAAGGCATGGCGCTGACGGTCATCGGTGGCCACGATCAGCTTGCCGAGGCGCCGGTAATCGACGCCGCGCTCATCGCAGAAGGCATACAGGCGTTGCTTGCCCTCCACGCATAATTGCGCCTTGAGACTGCCGCTCGGGTAATAGATCCCGGCGTGGATCACTTCCGAATTGCGTGAACTGACGCCCACGCCAATCCCCTCGCCCGCCTCCACCAGGATCACTTCTCGCCCGGTCCGTGCCAGGGCTCTGGCCACCGCCAGCCCGACCACGCCAGCCCCGATCACCACGCATTCGATATCGACGCTCACCCGTTTTTTCCACTCACTCAAACCAAACCTGGGAGAGATAATCGATCAGGCTGGAGAATATCGCCAGTCCATGACCATGAGTTGCATGGATCTGTGCAGGGGGCTCGGTGTTCGAATCGTCAGGGAACTCCTGACCACCGCCAGGCATCCAAATTTATGTGTTACTTCTTTTACGCTTCACGCTTCGGAGGACGCCGTCATGCGCCGTCTGTTTCTCATCTCTTCGCTAGTGCTTTGTTTGCCCGTTGGTTCGGCCATGGCCGATGTAGATGCAAAAGATGTCGCCACCTCAGCCGGGATCTCCGCATCGCTGTACTCAACGTTCAAGGATCACAAAATGGTCGTTCCCGCCCGGGATGACGCCTCCAGTTTTGTCGCCAGTGGAGGTACGATCCGTGGCGTTTACCTGGAATCGGTATTGAAGGAAATTCGGCAAAATCATCCCGGCCTGAAGGCCAGCGATGAAGACTTGGCCAGAGCGATCCTCGTTCAGGATGGTGTGCCAGCGGCTAACTGATGTCTCAAACGTAAGCGGTAGGTCCAGGGGGCGTTCTCTATGGGGTTCCTCGCCCCCTGACAGCCTATCTTGCTTCAGCGCTGCCCTTCTCGACCCCTGCGGACAAACGTGCCCAATTGGCGACCAACTGCGCGCTGATGCTGACGCCACCGCACACCACAATCACCACGTCATGCGCCTCGGCAATCGCAGGATGGTCGAGGTAGGCAATTGCCAATGAAACGCCGCACGCCGGTTCGACCAACTGGCGCAAGTCGTTGGCGTAACGAACCACGCCCATGATCGCCTCATCATCGCTGAGCACCACGCATTCATGCGGGAAATCAAGGATGTGCTGCACCGGCCAGGCGGCCACTTGCGCGGCGCCGAGTGACGTGGCGACGGTGTCGATGCGCGGCAGTCTGACGGGATGGCCGGCAGCTATGGCAGCGGCGAACGACGCCGCACCCTGGGTTTCGCACGCAACAATCCGACAATCCATGCGCTGATGACGGATCAGGCCGGTGAGCAGGCCCGCCAGCAAACCGCCGCCCCCCACAGATGTCACCAATGCATCGACCTGAGGACAGTCCTCTAGGATTTCATCGATCATCGTGCTGTGCCCTTCCCACAGCACCGGGTGATCGAAAGCAGGCACATATTCTGTGTCTGCGCCCTGCGCGAGTTCTTTCGCCCGTTGATTGGCCTCATCCCAGACCTTGCCATGAACAATCACCTCGGCACCGGTTTTCCTGATCCTGGCGCGGGTGGTTTCCGGGGTGGTATTCGGCACTACAATGCAAGCTTTCAGCCCAAGACTGGCGGCAGCCACGGCCGTGGCCAGACCGGCATTGCCACCGGAAGGACAGACAACCTTGCGCTTGCCCTGCTCCGCCGCCTGACTGCACAGCAGCCCCATGCCGCGCAGTTTGAACGAGCCGCTGGGTTGCAGGTTTTCCAGCTTGAGCCAGATCCGCCGAGTCGGAATCGACAGACCCGGGTGCAGAATCAGGGGCGTTCTGATGTGAAGCATCGTGTGTTCCTTGTGACAGCACCAGCGCGTTGAGGTCTTTCAACGAACCGGGAGTGAACGGGCAGACTCATCCTTATCCAAGCTTAGTTCACCCGGCTCGACGACTACCGCTCTCATAACGGGCTGCCCTCTACACTGGTGATATGCCCTTTTTGCGAAATCAGTCATGAAAATCTCAGCCAGACTCGCGTTTTTCATCCTCGTTTCCACCCTTGCGTACCTCGCTCTCGCGGTGTTCGGACTGGGTGGGTTGGCGGCTTTTTTCTCGCATCCGTCACTGGTGGTCATTGCGCTTGCCACCCTCGTGATGGCGATCGTGTCTTTGTTCAGTGAAGGTAATTTGAGCTCCGGTGTACGTGAAGACCGGGCCAATCGCTGGGTGCTGCCGGTTTTCGGGGTGATCGGGTTATTGAGTGGGTATCTGCCGGCCTACACCGACCGGATCGACTTCTGGACCTTCGGGGGCGAGGGCTTGCGCTGGCTGGGCGCGCTGCTGTTCATCGGCGGTGGCGCACTGCGGATGTGGCCGGTGTTTGTACTGGGCAAACGCTTCAGCGGCCTGGTGGCGATTCAACCGGGGCACCACCTGGTCACCGACGGGATTTATCGGAACCTGCGCAACCCCAGCTACCTGGGGCTGCTGATCAACGGCGTGGGCTGGGCGCTGGCCTTTCGTTCCGGCGTCGGGTTGCTGCTGGTGGCGCTGATGTTGATACCGCTGATCGCCCGCATTCGCTCTGAAGAAGCGCTGTTACGCACGCAGTTCGGCAGCGAATACGACGCTTATTGCGCCCGTAGCTGGAGATTGATACCAGGGATTTACTAAAAACAAACCCACATTATTAGGGCGCGTATCGATTATAAAAAGTGTAGACGGATCAGGTTATTGGCATCCACACAGCCCGCGACCAAGTCATAACTGGCCAATGTGGCATGCGTGGTCTGAAGTGGATGGACATGGGTCGCGGTGATGACCATGACGCGGGCACCCGCCGCTTCGCCCGCGCGAATACCGGCGTCGGCGTCTTCGAAGATCAAGCATTCGGCAGGATCCACTTGCAGTCGACGAGCCGCCAGCCGATAGCCCGCAGGGTCTGGTTTGCCGGCGCTGACGTCTTCTGCGGTGACCATCACTTCGGGTTCGGGAATACCGGCCGCCGCCATCCGGCGCAGGGCCAGCGCCCGTGGTGCGGAGGTGACGATAGCCCATTGGTTGGCGGGCAGTGACTGCAAGAAACTCGCTGCACCGGGCACCTCGACAACCCCTTGCACATCATCGATTTCCGCTTCGGTGATCCACGCGGCTTCAGCTTCAGCGTCCACCCCGGGCAACGCCAGACGGTTGATCGTGTCGATGGCGCGAACGCCATGAATGGTCGGCAGGAAGCTGTCGACATCGACACCATGGCGCACGGCCCAGGCGGTCCAGATCCGCTCGGCGGCGGCAATGGAGTTGAGGACGGTTCCGTCCATATCGAACAGGAAGGCGCGGTATGACCTGTTGAACAGGGGTGTTTGAACAGACAAAAGGGAGACTTCCTTCCGCAAGAACCAGGCAAATGTTGTCAGGTAATGTACACCACCCGCTAAGGGGTTCGGTGCGACAGCAAGGCGTTTTGCACACAATCGAGCAACTGCCCCACCGCCCAGGGTTTCTTGATGAACGAAACCGGATGCTTGACCCCGGAGCTTTTCGGAGTTTCGAAGCCGGACATGATCATGATCGGTTTGTCTGGCCAACGGTCGCCAAACTGATTGGCCAGGTCCGCGCCATTGAGTTTTCCCGGCATGGTGATGTCCGTCAGCAACAGCCCCACCTCCGGCGCGTGCTGCTCCAGAAACTGCGAAGCCGCATCCGCGCTGATCTGTGGTTGAACCGCAAAGCCTTCCTCCTGAAGAATTTCGCAAAGAAATTCCAGGATCAACGGGTCGTCCTCAACCACAAGAATCAAACCGTCAGACAAATGCGTGCCCGCCGCCGATACTGGACTCATCACTGTGCCACTCCCTGATTGTTTCAATGTTTGCGCGGGCTCAAATCCGCCTCCTGTTTCAGGTATGAGCAGCACAGTTCGCGGAAATTCATTTTTGATACGGTTGTCTTGGAGATTCTCTGTTCAGACCGCCAAACACGACCGTTTGTCAGCGCGTAATTGTGGTTAAAATGCCGCCCCTTCTACTTTGCCGACCTTGCCCGATGAATCCAGACGCCCTTTCCATCCTCCATGACCATCTGCTGACAGCGCTTGCGGCCGTCCCCGCCGAAACCCGTCGGCTGTTTCACGGCCGTGGGCGCTGCTGGCCGGGGCTGGAGCAATTGACCGTCGACTGGCTGCAGGGCGTGGTGCTGGTCTGCGTGTTCAAGGAGCCGCAAGCGTCGCAACTGGATGATTTGAAGCAGCGACTGATGGCGATCACGCAGGCGCCTGCGTGGAAAGCCTCAGGCGCGCATACCTTGCTGCTGCAACATCGCTATTTGCAGGAAAGCACCACCGAATGGCTGCTCGGGGAGCCGATCGAGGAGATGACGATCACCGAGGGCGGCCTGCAGTATCGCGTGGACCTGGGCCGCAAACAGAACACCGGCCTGTTTCTCGACATGCGCTACGGCCGCGATTGGGTGCGGGCCAATGCTGACGGCAAGCGGGTGCTGAACCTGTTTGCCTATACCTGCGGGTTTTCAGTGGCCGCCATCGCGGGAGGCGCTACGCATGTGGTCAACCTGGACATGTCCCGCGCGGCCCTGAGCCGTGGTCGCGACAACCACCGGCTCAACGGCCATGACTTGAGCAAGGTGAGCTTTCTCGGCCATGACCTGTTCAAGTCCTGGGGCAAAGTGATCAATAGCGGCCCTTATGATCTGGTGATCATCGACCCACCCTCCTTTCAGAAGGGCAGTTTTCTGCTGACCAAGGATTATCAGCGCGTACTGCGCCGTCTGCCGGAGTTGCTCAGCCCTCAGGGTACGGTGCTGGCCTGCATGAATGATCCGGCCTTTGGCGCGGACTTCCTCATCGACGGCGTCACTCGCGAAGCACCGAGCCTGCGGTTTGAGCAACGGTTGGAGAATCCGCCGGAGTTTCCCGATGCCGATGTTGAGTGCGGGTTGAAAGCGTTGGTGTTCAGACAGGGGTAATTGAAGATCCAAAGGTCAACGCGGCTGCAACACCAGCGCGAACAACTCGCCATGCCCGTTGACGTTGAGTTTGTGGTAAAGATTGCGCCGATGCACCTTCACCGTTTCCGGGGAAATACCCAGTTGCTGGGCGATGGCTTTGCTGGAAAAGCCCTGGAGGATCAACCGCGCCGTCTCGACTTCGCGCCCCGACAAACGTGCGTCGAAGCGGTCCAGCAGGGTCGCCAGATCGCCGGCCACGGCCTCGGCGGTCGGCCCTTCCGGGGGGCGCAGTTGCAGGTGACGGCGCATGGCCGCCAGCACCCAGTCGCGTACGCACAGCAGACGACCCTGCTCCTCAAGAGTGAACGCCGTCGAGCGCCCCAGCGATAAACCGAGTACCGCACCGTTGACGTTGACCATGAACTGCAACTCATCGCTACCCACCACCGAGCGGAAGTAGCTCAGGTAATACTCGCTCTGCTGAAACTGGTCGGGGGCCACCGACGCCAGGCTGTGCAAGCCATCGGCAATACCGGCACATGCGGCCTGGTAGAACGGATCGAGCAAATACATGCCGGCGCTGTAGTCCGCCAACTCCTCATCCTCATCGGCGCCGCCCTTGGCATCGAAGTCGATCAGCAGCCGCGGCACCCGCCCTGGCCGCATCACTGCGACCAACGCGTTATCCAGTGGTACCAGTAGCCGCAAGGTGTCCACCAGCGCTCGCCAGAAACCTTCCTGCCCCAATGTGCCAAACACCCGCGCCAGTCCCTGGTGCATCGGCAATTCTTTGAGCAACGCGTCCACGCCCTACCCCTTTTGAGTAACCCATGATGGGAATGGGTGAGTACCTCGCATGCCGATACGCTGCAAGCACCTGATCATAACCGGCCTGCAGCAGGCCAGGAGTGCCGCATCATGAGTTGTCACCGTTCGCATATCAACCTGGGACTGAGCGCCTGCTTGTGCGCTTCGCTGTCGGCAGTCGCCGCCGACAACCCCACCGTGCACGTCTACAACTGGTACGACTACATCGGCCCCACCACCCTGCAGGATTTCAAGCGCGACACGGGGATCCAGCCGGTTTACGACACCTTCGACAGCGCCGAAGTCCTGGAAGGCAAACTGCTGACCAGCCGCAGTGGTTATGACGTGGTGGTGGCCAGCAACTTCAGCCTGCCGACCCTGATCAAGGCCGGTGCGCTGGCACCACTGCCCCGGGCGCAAATGCCCGGTTTCAAAAACATGGACACCGACCTGTTGGCGAAACTGGCCAACAACGATCCGGGTAACCAGTACGCCGTGCCGTATCTGTGGGGCACGAACGGCATCGGCTACAACGTCGACAAAGTCCTCGCCGCACTAGGCGACAAGGCGCCAGTGGACTCCTGGGATCTGGTGTTCAACGAAGCGAACCTGGCCAAGCTTGGCGACTGCGGCGTGGCCATGCTCGACTCGCCTTCGGAGATGCTGCCGGTCGCGCTGCATTACCTGGGCCTGCCGCCCAACAGCACCGACCCCGAGGACTACAAGAAAGTCCAGGCGCTGCTGCTCAAATTGCGCCCGCACATCGCCTACTTCAACTCCTCCAAATTCATCAGCGACCTGGCCAACGGCAACATCTGCGTGGCGGTGGGCTGGTCTGGCGCGATGCTGGAAGCCAAGGCCAACGCCGAGCAGGCGGGTAATGGCGTGAAGATCGCCTACAGCCTGCCGAAGGAAGGTGCGCCGGTGTGGTTCGACACCTTGGTGCTGCTCAAGGACGCCCCGCATCCGCAGCAAGGCGTGGCATTCATCGACTACTTGATGCGCCCCGACGTCATCGCCCCGGTCAGCGACCATCTGTCCTACCCCAACGGCAACCGCAGCGCGACCAGCCTGGTGACCGAGGCAACCCGCAACAACCCTGCCGTTTATCCACCGGCCGAGGCCATGGCCAAGCTGTTCACCCTGGAGCCCTTGCCGAAGGCGACCGAGCGCGTACGCACGCGCGTCTGGAGCATGGTGAAGAACGGCCAGTAAACCTCGCGATCCAAACCGCAACGCATTTTTTGTAGCAGCTGTCGAGCAGCGCGAGGCTGCGTTCGGCGGCGCAGCCGTCGTAAAACCAGAACTCGCGGTGCGTCAGGCCGACCGCGTCAGCCGGATTCACGACGGCTTCGCCGCCGAACGCAGCCTCGCAGGCTCGACAGCTGCTACGGCCGAACACGGCGTTCGGCAGCTGCTACTGGAACGGTCGATAAGCCGCCTTTTTTGAACGAGTTGAAGATGAGAGAAACAATGAAACCACGTGCCCGCGATCTGAACATTCAGTTTGGCCAACTGCAACCCGGCCCCCTCAACGCCATCACCGATGTGCCCGGCGTACGGGTCGGCCACAGCAATGTGCGCGGGCGAACCGCCAATGGCCGCGATATTCACACTGGCGTCACGCTGATCGAACCCCGTGCCGGTTCCACCAATCAACAACCATGCTTCGCCGGCGTCCACGTACTCAACGGCAATGGCGATGCCACGGGGCTGGAGTGGATTCGCGAGGCCGGCCTGCTGACCAGCCCGATCGCCTTCACCAACACCCATAGCCTGGGTGTGGTGCGCGATGCGCTGATTGTTCTGGATCGTCAGGACCAGCCCGACGACGGGCGTCTTTATTGGAACATGCCGGTGGTCCTGGAAACGTTCGACGGTTTGCTCAGCGACATCAACGGCTTTCATGTACACCCTGAACATGTGGCCGAAGCTTTGCGCACAGCGGTCGGCGGCCCGGTCATCGAAGGCGCCGTGGGCGGCGGCAGCGGGATGATCTGTCATGAATTCAAGGGCGGGATCGGCACCTCGTCGCGACAGCTGAACCCAGCGCAGGGAGGCTGGACCGTCGGTGCGATTGTCCAGGCCAACCATGGCATTCGCAACGAATTACGCGTCGATGGATATCCGGTGGGACGGTATATGGAACAGGTCGATTCGCCGTTCCTCAAAGCCGCCCTGCCGCATCCGGGCATGGGCTCCATCGTCGTCTGCCTGGCCACCGATGCGCCGCTTTTGCCGCACCAATGCACACGCCTCGCGCAACGCGCCAGCCTCGGCCTGGCCCGCACCGGCGGCGGCAACGAAGACCACAGCGGCGACATCTTCGTGGCCTTCGCCACCGGTAATCAACACGTGCCGCCGGCCGCTTATCAAGGCAAAGGCGCACCCACCTGCGACCACCTGAGCATGGTCAACAACGACCACATCAGTGAACTGTTCCTGGCCGCCACCGAAGCCGTGGAAGAAGCGATCATCAATGCCCTGCTCGCCGCCAACACCACCGAAGGCAACGGTCATACAGTGCCCGGTCTGGACGCCGACACCTTGCTCAAGGCGTTGCGCCGGGCTGGTTGGCCAGGGGCAGCAGACTAATGGTACTTGAGTGCTAACTCGCGACTTTCTACGATAATGGTACGCAGCGGTTGGAGGTTTAAACCGTTGCGTAAGTGGTGGGTGAACTGAACCCCAATAAGCCCACCACTTGTTTCATGCGCATCTTGAGCCTCTCGGCTCTACTTCCTCCCCATCAAAGAGCTTTGAGGCTCTTTTTTTGTCTGTAAAAATTCCAGCGCCCTAAAGACCTGCGGACCGGCCTCAGACCCCTCCAGGCTGTCAGCGCAATGCCACCTATACTCAAGCCACCTTCCCCGCGCTACCCACAATAAAAAGCAGAGGTGGAACATGGTCTGGCAGCAAATCTACGACCCCTTCGGTAACCCGGTGCTATCAACCCTCATGGCGGCGACGCCGGTGGTGGTGATGCTGGTTTCCCTGGCGTTTTTCCACATCAAGGCGCATCTGGCGGCGTTGTTGGCCCTGGGTTCGGCCTTGCTGATCGCGATTTTCGCCTTCGGCATGCCCGCGAACATGGCGGGCTCGGCCGCACTGTTCGGCGCCGCCAACGGTCTGTTGCCGATTGGCTGGATCGTGCTCAACATTATTTTCCTGCATCGGCTGACCACCGAGAACGGCTCGTTCAAAGTGCTGCAAGACTCCCTGGCGCGCATCACCGACGACCGACGTCTGCAATTGCTGCTTATCGCCTTCTGCTTTGGTGCTTTCTTCGAAGGGGCCGCCGGTTTCGGCACTCCCGTGGCGGTAACCGGGGCCATTTTGATCGGGTTGGGTTTCTCGCCCCTGGCCGCGTCTGGCCTGGCGTTGATCGCCAATACCGCGCCCGTGGCGTTCGGTGCACTGGGCACGCCCGTCATCACCCTGGCCAAAGTGACCGGGCTGGATGAAATGGAGTTGTCGATGATGGTCGGTCGGCAGTTGCCGTTCTTCTCGGTGATCGTGCCGTTCTGGCTGATCTGGGCCTTCGCCGGATGGCGCAAGATGCTGGAAATATGGCCGGCGATTCTGGTTGCCGGCGTCAGCTTCGCCATACCGCAATTCCTCGTCTCCAACTACCACGGGCCGATGCTGGTGGATGTGATCGCGGCGCTGATTTCCATGGCCTGCCTGACCGGTTTCCTCAGGGTCTGGAAACCGGCCACCGTGCATACCTCTGCCGCCCTTTCAGGGCGAGTCGACCACTCCAAAATAGCCGAGGAGCATGACCAAAAACCCGTCGCTAGCGCGACCTTTGCCAGCGATGCAAAACCCGCGGTTATGCGCGCCTGGATGCCGTGGATCATCCTCACGGTGTTCGTTTTCGCCTGGGGCACCCAGGGCTTCAAAAACCTGTTCGATACCCGCCCGGCCATGGATCCGCAAACCCACTCGGCCAAGCTTGATCCGCAGGGCAAACCGATGCGCGAGGCCAACCCGATCTTTGCCCCGAGCGTGACCTTCACCACGATTCATCAACAGATCGAGAAGGTCCCGCCGGTGGTGCCCGCACCGAAAGCCGAGGACGCGATCTACAAGTTCACCTGGTTCACCAGCACCGGTAGCGGCATCTTGCTCGCGGCGATCCTCGGCGGGCTGCTGATGGGGTACTCAATCCCGCAACTGCTGCACCATTACCTGCGAACGCTGTGGGTAGTGCGCTATTCGCTCACCACCATTGTGGCGATGCTCGCCCTGGGTTTTCTCACCCGCTATTCGGGCCTCGACGCCACCATGGGCCTGGCCTTCGCCGCAACGGGCATTTTCTACCCGATGTTCGGCACCCTGCTCGGCTGGCTCGGCGTGGCCCTGACCGGCTCGGACACGGCCTCCAACGTGCTGTTCGGCGGCTTGCAACGGGTGACCTCCGAGCAACTGGGCCTGAGCCCGGTGCTGATGGCCGCCGCGAACAGCTCCGGCGGGGTCATGGGCAAGATGGTCGACGCCCAGTCGATCGTGGTCGCGTCCACCGCCACCCGCTGGTACGGCCATGAAGGGGAAATCCTGCGCTACGTGTTTTTCCACTCCGTGGTGCTGGCAATTCTGGTCGGCGGGCTGGTGACGTTGCAGGCGTATGTGGCGCCGTTCAGTCATATGGTGGTGGGCGGGCACTGATCCAGGGGGGCGGGCCTCATCGCGAATATTAATTCCAGCCGCCCCCCATCACCTTGTACAACGTCACCCGGTTACTCTGCTCGGCCAGACGCAGGGTGATCAGGTCCTGTTGGGCGCTGTACAACGAACGCTGGGCGTCCAGCGCTTCGAGGTAGCTTTGCGAGCCGCCGCGATAGAGCGCGTCGGCCAGTTCAAAGCTTTTACGGCTGGCGTCGGTCAAGGCTTGCTGCGCCGTCAGACGTTGGTCCAGGGTGCTGCGCACCGCCAGGGCATCGGCCACTTCTTTGAAGGCGGTCTGCAAGGTTTGCTGGTAGGTCTGCACCTGAATTTCACGCTCGACCTTGGCCGCATCCAGTGTCGCGCGATTGCTGCCGGCATCGAAGATCGGCAGGCTGACGCTCGGGGCGAAGGTCCAGGCGCCGCTGCCGGACTTGAACAGGCCGGACAAGGCCGAACTTGCAGAACCGGCATTGGCGGTCAGGCTGATGCTCGGAAAGAACGCCGCCCGCGCCGCGCCGATATCCATGTTGGCCGACTTGAGGGTGTGTTCGGCGGCCAGCACATCCGGGCGCCGTTGCAACAAACTGGACGGTAACTCATCCGGCACCTGAACCAGCAGCGCGACCGATTGCAGACTCGCACCGGGAAGCAGCTCATCGGGAAAATCACTGCCGACCAGTAAGCGCAGGGCATTGCGGTCCTGGAGAATCTGACTGGCGTAGACCGCTACATCGCCTCGGGCCGACTCCACAGTGGTTTGCGCCTGAGCCAGGGCCAAGCCGGAAGAACCGCCCAAGGCATGGCTGCGTTGGGTCAGTTCGTAGGTTGCCTGTTGGCTGCGCAGGGTTTCCTGGGCCAGTTGCAAACGCTCGTTGTCCGCCGCCAGCGTCAGCCAGGCCGTGGCCACTTCAGCCACCAGGCTGATCTGGGTGCTGCGCCGGGTTTCGGTCAGTGCCAGATAGTCTTCCAGCGCTTCGTCCTGAAGGTTCTGTACCCGCCCGAACACATCCAGTTCATAACTGCTCAGCCCCAGTTGCGCACTGTACTCATGACTGGTGCTCGCCGTGCCGCTGCTGGACGTGCGGCTATGTGTACCGCTGACTCCGGCATCGATGGTGGGAAACGCCGCCGCCCGTTGAATGCGATATTGAGCCTGGGCCTTTTCGATGTTCAGGCTGGCCAGACGCAAATCACGGTTGTTGGTCAGCGCCAGGGTCTGCAAACGCGCCAGGCGACTGTCGGTAAAGAACTGCTGCCAGTGAATATCCGCCGCCGCATCGCCTGAGGCCACGCTGGTTGACGGCAACCATTGCCCGGCGACCGGCGCTTCGGGGCGCTGATACTGCGGCGCCAGATTGACACAACCACTGAGCAACGCCAGAGCAGCCAACAAGGGCCAATGAAACTTGATCATGCATCACCTTTCTGCGCGGTTGGGTTGGCGGTTGTTGCGGTGGATACGCGACCGAAACGACGACGGATCAGCACGAAAAACAGCGGCACAAAGAAGATCCCCAGCACGGTGGCGCTGAACATCCCCCCCAGCACGCCAGTGCCGATGGCCTGGCGACCGGCAGAACCGGCGCCGGAGCTCAATGCCAGTGGCAACACGCCGAACATGAAGGCTAAAGACGTCATCAGGATCGGTCGCAGGCGTTGACGCACGGCAGTCAGCGTCGCGTCCCTCAAGCTATTGCCCTGCTCTTGCAGGTGCTTGGCAAACTCAACGATCAGGATCGCGTTCTTCGCCGCCAGCCCCACCGTGGTCAACAACCCGACCTGGAAGTACACGTCGTTGCTCAAACCACTGAAACGAGTCGCCAGCACCGCGCCGACCACCCCCAGCGGCACCACCAGCATTACCGAAAACGGCACCGACCAACTCTCGTACAACGCCGCCAGGCAGAGGAACACAAACAACACCGAGATCCCGTACAGCAGCGGCGCCTGGGAGCCGGACAAGCGCAGTTGATATGACTGCCCGGTCCACTCATAGCCGATGCCTTCGGGCAGTTGTTTGATGATCGCTTCCACCGCATCCATCGCAACCCCGGAGCTCACCCCCGGTGCCGGATCACCGACCACCTCCAGCGAGGCATTGCCGTTGTAGCGTTCCAGCAACGGCGAGCCATAGCTCCACGCGCTGCTGGCGAACGAGGAAAACGGCACCATCTCACCTTTGCTGTTGCGCACGAACCAGTGCTCCAGGTCGGCCGCCTGCATCCGCGCCGACGCCTCGCCCTGCACGTAGACCTTCTTCACCCGCCCCTGGTTGAGGAAGTCGTTGACGTAAGTGCCGCCCAACGCGGTGGACAAGGTGCTGTTAATGTCGCTGGTGCTCAGACTCAAGGCCCCGGCCTTGCGATCGTCGATGCTGACCTTGAGCTGCGGTGTATCGTCCAGGCCATTGCTGCGTACTCCCAGCAGCCGCGGGTCTTTCTTCGCCAACTCGATGAACTGCTCCCGCGCGGCAACCAGGGCGTCATGCCCCAGTCCACCAAGGTCTTTGAGTTGCAGGTCGAACCCCGAACTTTGCCCCAGGCCACGTACAGCCGGCGGCTGCATGACAAACACGTTGGCATCGCTAATGCTCGCCAACGCCAGGGTTGCACGTTGGGCAATAGAAGCCGCGTCCTGCCCTTTCCCCGATCGCTCGCTCCAGTCCTTGAGTTTGATGAAAGCCCGGCCGGTATTCTGGCTGTTGCCACCCATGCCCAAACCGCTGATGCTGATCAGCGCCTCGACTTCCGATTGTTCGAGCATGTAGCTCTCGAACTGCTTCATCACGGCCTGAGTACGGCTATCGGTGGCGCCCACCGGCAATTGGATCTGCGCCATGAGGATGCCTTGGTCTTCATCCGGCAAAAACGAAGTCGGCAGGCTGGCGTAACCAGCGCCCATCGCCAACAAAATCACCCCGTACACCAGCAAGCTCCGACGCCCACGCTGCAGAATGCCGCCGACCCATTGTTGATAACGCAAGGCACTGCGCTCGAAGCTGTGGTTGAACCAGCCGAAGAAACCGCTTTGCGTACCATGGCCCTGGCCATCCGACGGCTTGAGCAAGGTCGCACACAAGGCCGGTGTCAGCGTCATCGCCACCAGCACCGACAGGAGCATGGCCGAGACGATGGTCACCGAAAACTGCCGATAGATAATCCCTGTGGAACCACCGAAAAATGCCATGGGAATAAACACGGCGCTGAGCACCAGAGCGATGCCGATAAGCGCGCTGGTGATTTCCGCCATGGACTGGCGAGTCGCCGCCAGCGCCGGAAGTCCCTTCTCACTCATCACCCGCTCGACGTTTTCCACCACCACGATGGCATCGTCCACCAGCAGTCCGATAGCCAGGACCATGGCGAACATGGTCAGGGTATTGATTGAATAGCCGAACAGCGCGAGCACGCCGAAGGTGCCCAGCAATACCACCGGCACGGTGATCGCCGGGATCAATGTGGCCCGCAGATTCTGCAGGAACAGGAACATGATCAGCACCACCAGCACGATCGCTTCGCCCAAAGACTTGACCACTTCTTCGATGGACAGGCTGACAAAGGGGGTCGTGTCGTAAGCGATCACGTTCTTGAGCTGCATTTCTGCAGGGTAGAAAGGCTCCAGTTCCTTGAGTTTGGCCTTCACCGCTTCACCCACGCTCAGGGCATTGGCCCCGGCGGCGAGCTGCACGCCCATGGCGGCGGCAGGTTTGCCGTTGAGGGCAGAACTCACGTCGTAGCTTTCACTGCCCAGTTCGACCCGCGCCACATCGCCCAACAGCACCACCGCCCCATTGCTGGTGGACTTGACCACCACGTTGCGAAACTCTTCGGCGGTTTGCAGCTTGCTGCGGGCACTGATAGTGGCGTTCAACTGTTGCCCGGCCACCGCCGGCAAGGCACCGAGCTGGCCGGCGGACACCTCGGTGTTTTGTGCTTCCAGGGCGCTACTGATGTCCGAGGGCATCAACGCATACTTTTCCAACAGGGCCGGGTCCAGCCAGATGCGCATGGCATAACCCGAACCGAGAGTCTGCACGTCGCCGACGCCATCGATACGACTGATCTGGTCGAGCAAGGTGCTGGAAATGTAGTCGCCGATCTGGGTGCCGGTAACGCTTTCGTTATCGGAGGCCAGGGCGGCAATCATCAGAAAGTCCGAACCGCCCTTGGTCACGGTCAAGCCTTCGCTCTGCACCGATTGCGGCAGTCGGGATTCGGCCTGTTGCAGTTTGTTCTGCACCTGCATCTGCGCCACATCCGGGTTAGTACCGGCGGCGAAGGTCAGGCTGATGCTGGCGCTGCCCGCCGAACTGCTGGAGGCCGACATGTAGGTCAGGTTATCCAGCCCTTTCATCTGCTGTTCGATGACCTGGGTCACCGAGTTTTCCACGGTTTTGGCCGAGGCGCCGGTGTAGGTGGCGGAGATCCGTACCGTTGGCGGCGCGATGTCCGGGTACTGTTCCAGCGGCAGTTGGCTGATCGACAAGGCGCCGGCGAGCATGATGACGATGGCGATGACCCAGGCAAAAATCGGTCGATCGATAAAGAACCGCGCCATGCTCAACCCTCCTGCGCAATGGCAGTCGGCGCCGATTGCCGCGTGCGGCTGCGAGTGCCCGGGTTTTGCGCCAGCACCGGGGCGCCGACCCGGACTTTCTGCCCGCCTTCGACAATCACCTGATCACCCGCCGTCAGGCCAGAGGTAACCCACCACTGGTTACCCACGGCGCGATCGATGGTCAGCACGCGCTGCTCGACCTTGCCGTTAACCACCAGCAACACCGATGTCACGCCACTGGCGCTGCGGGTCACGGCTTGTTGGGGGATCAGAATGGCTTGATCGTCCCGGGCCTGTTCCAGCACCGCCCGCACATACATCCCGGGCAGCAACAGCCGGTCCGGGTTGGCGATTTCCGCCCGCAGGGTCACGGTGCCGGTGCCCTCATTGACGCTGACCCCGCTGAATTTCAAGCGGCCCTCATGGGCGTAGGTGCTGCCGTCGTCGAGTTTGAGACTGATCCGCGCTTCGCCCTCGCCGTTGCTTTGCAGCACACCGCTGGCGAGGTCGCGCTTGAGGCGCAATAGCTCGGTGGTCGATTGCGTGATATCCACGTAGATCGGGTCCAGTTGCTGCACCGTGGTCAGTGCGCTGTCCTGATTGGCCACCACCAATGCGCCGGGGGTGACCGTCGAAGTTTCGATGCGCCCGCTGACGGGCGAGCTGATGCGGGTATAGGCCAGGTTGATGCGCGCGGTATCCACGCCGGCCTGGGCCACTTGCAGTTCAGCCTCGGCGGTCAGCAGACTGGCCTGGGCATCCTCGTTGTCCTGCTGGCTGATGGCATCGATCTTCGCCAACTGGGCATCACGCTTGGCCGTGGCCTGAGCCGACTTCAATGTGGCGCGAGCCTTGGCCAGAGTCGCCTGCGCTTCAGCCAAGGCGGCCTTGTACGAGGCTGCATCCAACTGATACAGCGCCTGTCCGGCCTTGACCTCGGCGCCTTCGACAAACAGCCGCTGCTGGACGATACCGCCGACCTGCGGGCGAATCTCGGCGACCATAAACGCCTGAGTACGCCCGGCCAGCTCCGTGGTCAGCGCCTGGCTTTGAGGTTGCACCGTGATCACTGACACTTTGGCCGGTTCGACCACGGGCGCGGATGCGCCGGGGGAGCAACCGCTCAACACCACCAGAATGATCAAGGACAGTAAAACCGCGGCGGTTACCAGGGATTTGGCGAAAATTTTGGTCGACATAAATGCCTCTGCAAGACGGGATGGCTGAAGCCAGGCGCCATACTGCGAGGCAAATGTGCAGGAAAATTGAAGATTGCCTGCCGCCCTTGAATCTTCGTCGCGCCAGGGCCTAAATGGGCGGGCCATTCACCGACCTGCCCGAGCCCATGAAACTGAGTATCTCCACCAAACTGTTTATCGCGGTACTGGCCAGTGTGCTGTTTGTCATCCTGAGCATGGGGCTGGCCAACGGCTGGAGCTTCGGCAAAGGCTTTCTCGATTACCTCAACGAACAGGCTCTGTTGCGCATGACCCCAGTGCTGCCGCGCCTGGCCAGCGCCTATGAGCGCGAAGGCAGTTGGGAATTTCTGCGCAACCAGCCGGATCGCTGGTTCGAACTCATGCGACCGGAGCCGGGCGTAGACTTCACCAACCCGCAGCAGCCGACCCTGCCCACGTCTGACCTGACCGGCGCGGTGTTTCGCATCGCCCTGCTGGACCAGCAAAAGCAGTTGGTCATGGGCTACTCGGCAATTGCCGACGACGCCCTGATGCGCCCGATCAAGGTGGCCGGTAAAACCGTCGGCTGGCTGGCGGTAACGCCGTTCCAGAACGTGACCGAAGCCGGCGGTGAACGCTTTCGCCTGTACCTGTTGCGCACCAGTCTGGCCGTGGGCGTGTTCTCGTTGCTGCTGGCAATGCTGATTGCCTGGTGGATCGCCCGCACTTTGCTTGAGCCGGTCAAGCGAGTGGCCGCCGCCACGCACCGACTGGCTGCCGGGGAATACAGCAACCGGGTGGCGGTGTCCTCCAATGACGAAGTCGGGCAGTTGGCCCGCGACTTCAATCAACTTGCGTATACGCTGGAGCGCAACGAAAAAATGCGCCGGGAGTTCATGGCCGATGTGTCCCATGAACTGCGCACCCCGCTGTCGGTGTTGCGCGGTGAGCTGGAGGCCATAGAGGACGGTGTGCGCACCCTCGATCAGTCATCGATGAAATCGCTGCAAGGCGAAGTCGGCATGCTCAGCAAACTGGTGGATGACCTGTATGAACTGTCCCTGGCCGATGTGGGCGCGCTGACCTACCGCAAGAGCGAGTGCGATCTCAACGATCTGCTGCACAGTTGCGTGGCGATGTTCCAGGAACGCTGCAATGCCCGGCACTTGCGCTTGGAGCTGGAACTACCGACACCAGCGCCAAGGGTGGAAGCCGACCCCAAGCGCTTGCAGCAACTGTTCGGCAATCTGCTGGAAAACGCCGTACGTTATACCGATGAAGGCGGTGTACTGCGCATTCGCGCATCCAGCGATGGCGACGACGTACGCATCGATTTCCTTGATTCCGGCCCCGGGGTCGACGCAGATCAGTTACCGCGGCTGTTCGAGCGTTTCTACCGAGGCGAAACTTCACGCAACCGCGCCAGCGGTGGCGCCGGTTTGGGGCTGGCGATCTGTCACAGCATCGCCCTCGCTCATGGCGGCAGCCTCAGTGCTGATCATTCCCCGTTGGGTGGCCTTTGGCTGACCCTGCGCCTGCCACGGAATGCCTGAAGCATGCTCAACGACAAACCGATCCTGATCGTCGAAGACGAGCCCAAACTGGCCGCGTTGATGCGCGACTACCTGATCGCCGCCGGCTACGCGACTCTGTGCCTGGACAACGGGCTAGAGGTGGTGTCAGCAGTACGCACCCATGAGCCGCGACTAATCCTGCTCGATCTGATGTTACCTGGACGCGATGGCCTGCAAGTGTGCAAGGAGCTGCGCAGTTTCAGTGCCGTACCGATCATCATGATCACCGCTCGCGTCGAGGAAGTGGATCGCCTGCTCGGGCTGGACCTGGGCGCCGACGACTACATCTGCAAACCCTTCAGCCCGCGTGAAGTGGTGGCCAGGGTCAAAGCCATCCTGCGACGCAGCCCTCAGCTTTTGACGACTGCGCCGTCGCGCTTGCAGATTGATGAAGAACAGTACCTGGCCTCCCTCGATGGCATGACACTGGACCTGACACCGCTGGAACTGCGCCTGCTAAGCACCCTCGCCCGCTCGCCGGGACGGGTGTTTTCCCGCGATCAGTTGCTCGACAGGATCTACTCCGATCACCGGGTGGTCACCGACCGCACGGTCGACAGCCATATCCGCAATCTGCGGCGCAAGCTTGAACAAGCCTGCCCGGGGGAGCATCCGATTGAATCGTTGTATGGGGTGGGGTATCGGTTTCAGCTCGCCGACGCCTGAAGCGTCGCCGAGATGAAGGAAGACTACCACCCCGTTCCACGGGCAGAACGGGGCGGCACATCAAGACAGTGCGATCAGAATGTCACACTGGCGCTGAGGCGTGCCGTGCGCGGCTCGCCGACACTGACCGCCAGTTGGCTGCCAGTGGAGGATGGGTAGTACTGTTTGTCGAACAGGTTGTCGACGTTGAACTGCAACGACGTCTTGTACCCGAACATCGGCGCCTCCCAGCGCACGAAGGCATCGGCAACGGTGTAGCTGCTCAGCCAGAAATCGTTGGCGTTGTTGGCCGCACGTTCGCCGACGTAACGCGCACCGGCACCCGCATGCCAGGCCCCGAATTCCGTAGGGACGTTCAGGTGATGGGTGAGGTACAGACTCGCGGTGTGCTTCGGCGCGTTGGCGAGACGGTGACCCTCGTCATCCGGATCATCGAGGATTTCCGTGTGAGTGTAAGCGTAGGTGCCGATCAGGTCCCAGCGCTCGGCCACACGCCCGGTGACGTCCAGTTCCAGACCCTGCGAACCGACCTTGCCCGCGGCCTCCGAGAGGCTGACGCCACCGACCGTCTGGGTGGTCACGACGTTTTTCTTCTCGATGTCGAACAGCGCCAGGTTGATGTTCAGCCCCGGCAGCGGATCGTACTTGGCGCCGACCTCATAACTGCGGCCCTCCTCCGGATCGAAGGTATGGCCGGCATCGTCGACTTGGGTATTGGGCTTGAACGAACGGCTGTAGTTACCGTACAGCGACAAGCTGTCGGTGGCTTTGTAAACCAGCCCCAGGAACGGCACGAAGGCATCGCCGTTATCGTCACGGTTGACCTTGTAGCTGCTGCCGCGGCCCTGATCGCTGTACTGATCGAAATGCTGCTGGCGACCGCCGAGAACCAGGATCCAGCGGTCATCGAGGTGCCAGTTATCCTTGAAGTACACGGAGCTGGAGTTCAACTGGTTGCTCAGGTCACTTTGGCTGGCACTGACAAGGCTCGGCTCGGCCAGACGACCATAAACCGGCGAGGTGATGTCGAAGCCTGACTGCGCGGTATTACGGTAGGTTTTGCCACGGAATTGGTCGGACGCTTCGGTGTCCGCGCCGATCAGCAAGTCATGGCGCTGGCCGAACAGTTCCTGCTGGCCGATGAAATCCCAGCTGGCGTAGCGGGTCTCGTCATCGTAGTGAGCGCCGTTGGCAGCACGTCGCAGGTTGTTGCCGGTCAACGAACTCGGCTGGGCAATCGAAAGGCTGTAGCGGTCGTTGTTCCAGCCGTAGGTAACGCGGGTTTTCCAGTCGTCACTCAGCTGATACTCGAAACGCGCGGTAGCCAATTCACGGATACCGACGCTTTTGGCCCATTTTTCGTCGAGGCGCTTGTCGTAGTCGATGTCCGCCGGATGACCATTGGTGAACACCGTGCCACGGTCGAAAGGTTTGGAGTAATCGTTGTATTCGTAGCTGAGGGTCAGGCTGGCACGGTCGCCCGTCCAGGTCAGCGACGGTGCGACCAAGGTGCTTTCATTCACGCCGTAGTTGCGCCAGTAATCCTCGTGGCCGCGTTCGGCAATCAGGCGATAGGCCAGGCCGGTATTTCCCAGCGGCCCGGTGGTGTCCACGGCCATGGTGCCGCCGCCTTCGCTGTAGGCCGAGCCGCTCAGGGTCGTGCTCTGGGTATATTCAGGTTTCTTGCTGATCACGTTGATCAACCCGCCGGGTTCCAGCGCGCCGTACAGCATAGACGCAGGCCCTTTGAGCACTTCGATGCGATCCGTCGTGGCGCTGAAGTTTTGTCCCAGATTGGAACGCACGCCATCGCGCAGGATAGAGCCGTCATCGTTGGTGCCAAAACCGCGCTTGACCAGCGAGTCCCGGGAACCGCCCAGGGTGTTTCCCTGGCTGACGCCGCTGACGAACTTCATCGCGTCGTTCAGCGAGCGCACCTGATAGTCGGCCAGGGTTTGCCGGGTTACTACATTGACCGATTGCGCCTCTTCCTTGATCGGCACATCGCTTTTGCTCGCGGTGCTGGCTTGAGAGGTGGTGTAGCTCGTGTCTTGGCTGACGCGGCTCGCCTGAATATCAGTGGTCGGCAGCTCGATGAGTTCCTGTGCCCACAATGGGCCGGCAAACATCACGCAGGACAGTGTTGGCAACGCGTGTTTGATGAAAACTTTGCGGCGAGCAAAGGGATGGGGATGGCTCAAGACGTCGCACTCAATGAGTTAGTAGTAATGATTCTCATTGTATGGTGCGATGTATTTCCAGTAAACACCTTCGCGGCTATTAACTAACGAGTTATTGCTCTGCCGCATAGATGATGGTTTGCGCGCTGTCTGCTGTCGCGGGCGGCCGGGTGAAGTATGTATCGCCGTCATCCGTGAGGATCTCGTATTGCACCTTGCCGGCGACACGGCTCGATACAGCGGCATGCTTGATGATCTTCAGCACCCGCTGAAATTTCACGCTTTGGGTGCCGTTCTGGGCAGGCCCGGTGAGCACATTGACCGTTTGAAACCAGCCATCATTTTTTTTGTTCGATACCAGGGTGCTGGTCAGCGCCTCGAAACGCTCCAACCGGGTAAAGCCCCAGAGCGTCTGCTCCTCGACCGTTTTGCCCTGCGCGGTAGAACCCGTAAACACAAACAGATTGATGGCCGGATTGTCTTCACAAAAGAAGTCATAGGGCACCAGCCCGTCGACCATTTTCTTGCCGGAAACGAAGCCCTTTTTATGAACCAGAAACATGCCCACCTCCACGCTGAAACATCAGCAAACGCTGCGTAAGTTTGAGCGGGAAGTCTACTGAGACGAGGCGTACAGAGCCGTCAAGCCAATGTAATATCGTGTAAAGATCACGCCTGACGGGGCAAGCTGATTTCCACGGTCAGCCCAGCGGACGGCTCGTTGCGCGCCACAATCGTGCCGCCGTGCATTTCCACGGCCCTTGAAGCGATCGCCAGGCCCAGGCCGAAACCGGCACTGGCCTCGCTCAAGCCACGCTCGAACGGGTGAAAAATGCTCAGCAGCCGCTCGTTTTCAACACCCGCCCCCTGATCGGTAATCCGCACCGTCAGGCAGTCTGCTTCGAGATTCACCTCAGCCGACACAACAACCGCCGTCATCGGTTTGGTATGGCGCACCGCGTTGCGAATGACGTTCTCGAAACACCGATACAGCAACTCGCCGCTGACCCGACTGACAAAGACCGGACACGCCTGGAGGCTAACCCGGCAACCTTTCATTCCCGCCTCGAATTGAGCATCCTCGACGATCACCGCCAGCAACTCGATGACGTCGAGTTGCTGGCGATCGATACTCTCGGGCCGGCCTTGTATGCGCGCCAAGGTCAACAACGCCTCGATCAGCGCATCCATCCGTACCGACTCGCGCTGGATGCGCTCCACCATTTCCTGGCGGGCCGGTTCTTGCTGCAGCAACCCGATGGCCGCTTGCATGCGCGTCAACGGTGAACGCAGTTCGTGAGAGATGTCATGCAGCAGTTGTTGCTGGGCCTCCACCAGCAGCTTCAGCTGGTTGGCCATTCGATCGCAGTCTGCGGCCAGATCGACGATTTCATCGCGGCGCCCGCCCATCATCGGCTTGACCCGGGTTTCGAAGCGTCCCTTGGCCACATCGCTCATCGCCCGCCTGAGGTAGGCCAGCGGCCACGCCAGGTAGTACGCCATGTAGCCGCTGAACAGCGCACTCATCACCGTGCCGATGATCAGCGGGATCGAACGCCCCGGCCCTTGCTCACCTTCTTTGCCAAGGGGCTGTGAGGATCTGAGCGAGAGGGTCAGACCGTCCTTGCTGATGACCGTTCGTTCAAAGGCCGGCCGCGGAACCGGCGACCCGGCCAACAGTTGACCGGCACTGTCATAGACTCCAATGGTTTCGTCACCGGGGTGCCGCCACACTGCCAGCAATTGCCTTCCCGACTCGACCCCGAATTGCCGCAGCAGCTGTTCCTCGCTGCTCAGGATGGCCTCCAAATGAGGATCGCCAGGCCCGTGATTGCCCAGCACCAGAATGCCCACCCCGACCAGAAACGTCAGGCTGGTGGCTAGCCAAAACGCCAGGAACAGTTTCCAGAACAGCCGGCTGGGTTTCATCATTCAGCGATCAACAGATAACCGAGGCCACGTACGCTCTGAATCCAGGCCTTGGCGTCAGGGCGCGGACCGAGCTTCTGGCGAATGCTGCTGATGTGCACGTCGATGCGCCGGTCGTAGCGGGTCAAGGGACAGCCCAAGGCATTGAGCGACAGGTCCTGTTTGCTCACCACCTGCCCGGCACAGCGGGCCAGCTCTTCGAGCAGGCTGAACTCGGTACTGGTCACCCCCAGCTCGCGCCCCTGCCACTGGGCCTGACGCTTGCCGGGCCACAAGACCAGCGGGCCGGTCCTGATCACTTCTGAGACGGGTTGATCCGCCGGCTGCACCCGACGCATGATTGCCCGCAAACGCGCCACCAGTTCCCCCGGTGAACTGGGTTTGGGCACGTAGTCATCGGCCCCCAGTTCCAGACCAGTGATCTTGTCGATGTTGTCGCCACGGGCCGTGAGCAATACCACCGGCACCTGACTAACGGCCCGAATGCGCCTGAGCACCTCGATGCCCGAAAGGCGCGGCAGCATCACGTCCAGCACCACAATGCTGTAGCGCCCGGACAGCGCTTGAATCTCGCCCTCCTCGCCCGTGTGCACGGCAGTCGCCTCGAAGCCTTCACGCTCCAGGTATTGGCTGAGCATTCCTGTCAGTTCCTGGTCATCGTCGACGAGCAATACAGAGATCATGGCGGGCTCTTGAGTGGGGGCCGCGCATTATCGCCCTTGCGCTGCACAGCGTCATCGCCCCGAGCAAACCTTTACCTAACTTGACACTTGGTTAACCGCATCAAACGCACCGAGCTTTTATGCTTCACCTCCACCAGCCTGCTCGCTTCGCGGTAACTCGTCTTGCTGTGAGATATCCGCGCCCGCCTACGCTGCTTGTCGATGTGTTCTGGATAAGATCTTGATGAATTTTTCGCGCCTGCTCTGCTCGGCTGCACTACTGCTCAACGCCTCACTTGCGCACGCCCAAGGCTTCAAAATTTCCGATATACGCATTAATGGCCTGCAGCGGGTTTCCGCCGGCAGCGTGTTCGGTGCATTGCCGTTGAACGTCGGTGATGAAGCGGACGATCGTCGCCTGGTGGAATCCACCCGTGCATTGTTCAAGACCGGTTTCTTTCAGGATATCCAGCTGGGGCACGACGGCGATGTGCTCATCATCACGGTGGTCGAGCGCCCCTCGGTCGCCAGTATCGAAATCGAAGGCAACAAGGCGATTTCCACTGAAGACCTGATGAAGGGGCTCAAACAATCCGGACTGGCCGAAGGTGAGATCTTCCAGCGCGCCACCCTCGAAGGTGTGCGTAACGAGTTGCTGCGCCAGTACTTCGCTCAAGGCCGCTACTCGGCCTCGGTCGATGCCGAGGTGATCGCGCAACCGCGCAACCGCGTGGGCCTGAAAATAAAAATAGATGAAGGCTCTGTAGCGGCGATCCAGCACATCAACGTGGTGGGCAATACCGTATTTACCGAAAGTGAATTGACCGATCAATTCACCCTCAAGACCAGCAACTGGCTGTCGTTCTTCAAGAACGATGACAAGTACGCCCGGGAAAAACTCTCCGGTGACCTGGAACGCCTGCGCTCCTATTACCTGGATCGCGGCTATATCAACATGGACATCACCTCGACCCAAGTGTCGATCACCCCGGACAAGAAACACGTCTACATCACCGTCAACATCAACGAAGGCGCGAAGTACACCGTTCGTGACGTCAAGCTCAGCGGTGACCTGAAAGTGCCTGAAGACCAGATCAGATCGCTACTGCTGGTTCAAAAGGGCCAGGTGTTCTCGCGCAAGCTGATGACCACCAGCTCGGACTTGATCACCCGTCGCCTGGGTAACGAGGGGTACACCTTTACCAACGTCAACGCGGTCCCCAACCCGAATAATGACGACCATACCGTCGATATCACCTTCGTGGTCGACCCGGGCAAGCGGGCCTACATCAACCGCATCAACTTCCGTGGCAACACCAAGACCGACGACAAAGTGCTGCGCCGCGAAATGCGTCAGATGGAAGGTGGCTGGGCCTCGACCTACCTGATCGACCAGTCCAAGACCCGTCTTGAGCGTCTGGGCTTCTTCAAGGAAGTCAACGTCGAGACGCCGGCGGTGGCGGGTGTCGACGACCAGGTTGACGTGAACTACAGCGTCGAAGAGCAGGCCTCCGGTTCGATTACCGCCAGCGTCGGTTTCGCCCAGAGCTCTGGCCTGATCCTCGGAGGTTCGATCACTCAGAACAACTTCCTGGGCACGGGCAACTACGCCAGCCTGGGCCTGACCCGCTCGGACTACCAAAGCAAGTACAACTTCGGTTTTACCAACCCCTACTTCACACCGGACGGGGTGAGCCTGGGCTACAACCTGTTCTACAACGCCACCGACTACAGCGATTATTACAGTGACGGCGTTTCGTACTACTCCATCAACAGTTATGGCGCCGGCACTTCACTTGGCTACCCGATCAATGAAACCTCACGGCTGAGTTTCGGCCTGACCGTGCAACACGACAGCATCGAGCCAGGCACCTACAGCGCCGATGAGATCTACGATTTCATTGCACGCGAGGGCAAGGAGTTCAACAACTTCAAGGCCAACCTTGGCTGGTCGGAATCGACCTTGAACAAGGGCGTGCTGGCCACCCGCGGGCATTCGCAGAACCTCAACCTGACGGTGACAGTGCCCGGCAGTGATCTGAGTTTCTACAAGATCGATTACACCGGGCAGACCTTCCTGCCGATCAGCAATGCCACTTCGCTGCGTTTCCACACCAAGCTCGGTTATGGCAACAGCTACGGCTCAACCGACGGCCTGCCCTTCTATGAAAACTACACGGCCGGTGGCGAAGGTTCGGTGCGCGGTTTTGAGAGTGGCACCCTCGGCCCGCGTAACACCCCGGCCACAGGCACCTATGCCAGTGCCGGCCAGGCGTACTACTCCGATCGGGACACCGACGCATTGGGCGGCAATATCCTCATCACCGGCGGGGTCGAATACCTGTTCCCGATGCCCTTCATCAAAGACAACAAATCTCTGCGTACCTCGGTGTTCTGGGACGTCGGCAGCGTCTACTCCAACAAGTGCTACCTGAGTACCACCCAGGGTTGCGACGGTGTCGACCTTGGCGAGTTGGCCAGTTCCGTGGGGGTCGGTGTCACGTGGTACAGCCCGATGGGGCCCCTGAGCTTCAACCTGGCGTTCCCGGTCAAAAAGCCTGAGAACGCTGATACCCAAGTGTTCCAGTTCTCCATGGGGCAGACTTTTTGAACCGGTGAGTCCGCATGCATTCCACTTCGTTGTTGCACTGACACGAAGTGCAGAATGTGGGACAAGCCCGCCCCCCCCACAGGTTTCGCGCTCCCCCCTGCATCATGGCGCTCTCAGTCAACTCTGGCCGTTGTGCTCAAGCATCACGAACGTTCGGGAATTAAAGTCGAAGTGCCAGGGGAGCTACCCCGGCTCACAATTCCAAGAATAGAGCCACTTCGATGAGCCTGAAAAAATCCCTGCCAGTATGCCTGGCACTCAGCTTCGCATCGCTTGCCGTACCCGCAGCAGAGGGCCCTCCACCACCGTCAGTGAGTGAACCCAGCGGCATCAATCTGGGCGGCACCAGTTTCTACGACGGTTTCGCGGGGCCGCCCGGTCTGTCCCACCTGACCTATCTGAAATTCAGCACCGCACGCAGCATCAGGGACAATGCAGGCAAGGATAATGGCGCCTTCGATAATCCGAAGATCAACGTCATCTCGCTGATCAACCAACTGAGCTATTACTCACCCGATACCATCGGCGGTGGTGCACACCTGGGCTGGAGCTTATTGGTGCCCGTCATCTCCCTGGACGGTGACTTTGGCGACAACGGTGCCAAGCTCCAGGATAACGGCACAGGGCTTGGTGATGTCACGGTAGGGCCGCAGATCCAGTTCGACCCGATCGTCGACGCCCACGGCAGGCCCGTGTTCGTGCAGCGCCTGGCTTTCGACACCATCCTTCCAACCGGCAAATACGATAAACATAAAGACCTGAACCCAGGCTCCAACTACTTCTCTCTGAACCCCTACTGGGCCGCGACCTGGATGCCGGCGCCTCGTTGGGAAGTGAGCTGGAGGCTGCACTACCTGTACAACTTCAAGAACAACGATCCGGCGAGCAGTTCGACGCAACTTTTCGAGGGTCAGCCTGTGCGCGACACCCAGGCAGGACAATCGGCGTGGGCCAACTTCACGGCCTCGTATGAAGTGGTCCCCAACGTATCCGTCGGGATCAACGGGTACTACTTCAGGCAAATATCAGATGACGAGGTTAACGGAGGTCGGCTGAGCAACTCTCGGGAAAAGGTGCTGGGCATCGGCCCGGGCATGTTCTGGAAAATCAGCGATGGCCAGGGCTTCTGGCTGAACACCTATAAAGAGACCGGCGTCGAGAACCGCGCGCAAACGGATTACGCCGTCCAGATCCGATACGCCCACACGTTCTGACCGATTTGCGCCCGCTCATGCATGAGCGGGCCCTTTTACCCGAGGTGATGTTTCATGAACGCGCTCGACTCCATTGACAGTAAAAAATCATTGGCCGCTATCTGCCTGATGATGGTCATTTCCTTAGGGACGTTGCAAATCCAGCCTATTCTGGGCGGAGCCTTCATCGACCAACTCGGTTTGCCACTGAACGCCATCGGCGCCATTTTTGCGGCAGAACTGATAGCAATGGCCGTCGCCTGCGGCGTTTGCGCCATGTTGATGGCCAGCGTCGACCGGCGTCGCTTTGCCCTGATTGCCTTGCTGATGCTGGTACTCGGCAATCTGGCCAGTGCTCAACTGCATAGCCAGGGATTGCTACTGATCTGCCGAATGATATGCGGCGCAAGCGGTGGCGCGCTCATGGCCGTTGTCTACGCCACCGCAGCCCTGCGCACATCCAAGGATTCGACGTTCGCGGTGATCAACATCGGCAACCTGCTCTGGGGGATGCTGCTTGTGAGTTCCATGCCGATGATTCTGAAATCATTCGGCGTGGCCGGGGCGTTTTATCTCTTGGCCATCGCCAGTGCCCTGGCGATGGTTGGTAGCTGGAGAGTGCCGAAGAGCTACCCCGAGGCACATCGGGCAGCGAGCGGCTCAATCCCGCCTTTCGGGCTCACATCGATCTTACTGCTGATGCTTTTTACGCTGCTGTTTTTTGGCCATTCCGCACTGTGGGTTTACCAAGAGCGCATCGGTAAAAGCATTGGCCTGGAACCGCAACAGATTGGTGGGATACTCGGCGGCAGCATCCTTGCCGGTGCCCTTGGAGCGGCACTGGCCGGACTTATCGGCAGACGCCTTGGGTTGCTGTTTCCGCAGCTACTGAGCTTCGGCACGGCGCTGATTGCGACTCTGGTCATGGTCTATGGCAATACCCCTGTCGCGTTTGCGGTCACTGCCTGCCTGATCCATGCAGTCTGGTTTTTCAGCCTGCCTTACTTGCTGTCCATGGCGGCCGAACTGGACCCTTCCGGCCGACTGGCCGGGCTGGGTAATGCCGCGATTTTCGTTGGTCAGGGGCTTGGCCCGTTTGGCGCGGCACTCGTGGTAGGCGAAGGACAATTCCGCGCCGTCGGATGGCTGGCGGCCTCGGCCTACCTGACAGCCCTGGTTATCTCGTGTCTGCTCGTCGCACGTTTTCGTCGGGACGCGAAGCCTTGCGCAACAGCACTGTCGCCTCAGTCGACCTGACCTGATATCAAACAGGAACCCGTCAATGAACAATCGATACCCATCTTCAGAGGTTATGCCGATGACCACCCCGTTTCCCCGAACCCCTGAATTTTCCGGCGCGCTCTATGCACCCAGCCGAGTAGAAGCCGAGGTGTTCGACCTGGAGATTGAAGGCACCCTTCCCGCGTCGATCCGTGGCGCCTTTTATCAGGTTGCGCCAGACCCGCAATACCCGCCGATGCTGGGCTCGGATATTTTCTTCAACGGCGACGGAATGGTCAGCGCGTTCTACTTTGCCGATGGCAAGGTGTCGATGCGACGTCGCTACGTAAAAACCGAGCGGTTGATGGCTCAGCGCCGCGAAGGTCGCTCGCTCAATGGAATCTATCGCAACGTCTACACCAATGATCCACTGGCGGCGAAGAACAACACCACCGCCAATACCAGCGTTGTCGCTCATAACGGTGTGCTGCTTGCACTCAAAGAAGATGCCATGCCCTGGGCAATGGATCTTGAAACACTGGAAACCCTCGGCGAGTGGAATTTTGACGGGCAGATCGAATCAGCGACGTTCACCGCCCACCCCAAGCTCGACCCGGTAACAGGAAACCTCTTGGCCTTCAGCTACGAAGCCAAAGGTGACGGCACACCTGACCTGGCCTATTTCGAACTGTCGCCCGACGGAAAGCTGTTGCACCAAATCTGGTTCCAGGCGCCGTACGCGGCCATGGTTCATGATTTCGCGGTGACTGAACACTACGTGGTGTTCCCGCTGATTCCGTTGACGACCGACGTCGAGCGTATGAAGAAAGGTGGTCAGCATTTCCAATGGCAACCCGATCTGCCTCAACTCTTCGCCGTCGTACCACGCAATGGGCGCGCGGAGGACGTTCGATGGTTCAAGGGCCCCAAGGACGGTTTCCAGGGCCATACGCTCAACGCGTTCGATGAGGGCGACAAGGTTTACGTAGACATGCCGGTCACCGGCGGGAATATCTTTTACTTCTTTCCCCAGGCCGACGGTCATGTCCCGCCACCCGAAACACTGGCTGCCAGCCTGATGCGCTGGACCTTCGACCTGACCAGTACGCAGGAGGACATTCAACCGCAGCCATTGACGGATTACCCCTGCGAATTCCCAAGGTGCGATGACCGCTATATCGGTCGAAAATATGAGCACGGCTTTGTGCTCGCGTTCGATCCAGAGCGCCCGTACAACCCGGCGAATGGGCCGATTCCGTTTCAATTCTTCAATCTGCTGGCCCATGTGAACCTGGAAACAGGCACCACCGATGCCTGGTTTCCCGGTGACAGCGGATGCTTCCAGGAGCCCATTTTCATTCCGCGCTCCCCAGATGCGCAGGAGGCGGATGGCTACGTCGTTTCCGTTCTCAATCACATCGCGGACGGTCGCAGCGAGCTTGTAGTCCTGGATTCTCGTGACATGGAGAATGGCCCCACTGCACGAATCAAAGTGCCGTTCCGGATGCGCATGTCGCTGCATGGTTGCTGGGTGCCGAGCAAACAATGAAACCATGGGCGGCCCACTGAAATGACTGGAAGCCTGTGATTAACCAGGCCGGAATACGGCGCCTGCCCTGACCTTCCAAACACGTCACTGTCTCGTATTGCCTGTTCCGGAGGGTCGGCAAAATGCTGCCAAAAATACATAAAAAAGCAAAATTCCTGCATTTTGGGATTTTTAATAAATCCCGCTTTACAGGATTAATCTCCGCAACTAGATTGAACCTCAACCGCCGCGGCTTACCTGCCGCCATAGCTGCATGAGCAGTGCCGAGCTTCTTTGCTCCCTGCCCATGCACTGATCCTCTATCAAGGAGCACTCAATGAAACTCGCGAGCTTTATTGTTCAAGGCCGTAGCACCTACGGCGTCGTCGATGGCGAACACGTCATCGATCTGGAATCGGTCAAGCAATCCTTCGGCACCGATCTCAAACAGGCCATCGCCAACAATCGCCTGGCCGAACTGAGCCACGAGGTCCTGGCGAGCCTGCCTCGTATCCCACTGGCTGAAGTAACTTTTCTCCCCGTTATCCCGAACCCGGGCAAAGTGCTGTGCATTGGCATCAACTACGCCACACACGTGCGTGAAACCGGTCGTGAGATGCCGACCTACCCGATGATTTTCACTCGTTTCGCTGACAGCCAGACCGCCCACCTGCAACCCATCGTTCGCCCAAAGGCCTCGCACAAGCTTGATTTTGAAGGCGAGCTGGCGGTGGTGATCGGCAAACCGGCGCGTCACGTCAAGCAAGCCGACGCGCTGGACTATGTCGCCGGTTACGCCTGCTACAACGACGGCAGTGTCCGCGACTGGCAGAAACACACCATTCAATTCGTGCCGGGCAAGAACTTCCCGAACACCGGCGGCTTTGGCCCTTGGCTGGTTACCCGCGACGAGATCGGTGATCCGCAGGGCCTGGAACTGACTACCCGTCTCAATGGCGAAGTCATGCAGCACACCAGCACCAGCGACATGATTTTCGATGTCCGCGCACTGATCGAATATTGCTCCACCTTCACCGAACTGGCCCCCGGCGATGTGATTGTCAGCGGCACCACCGGCGGCGTCGGCGCGTTCCGTGAACCGCCGGTATGGATGAAACCGGGCGATGAAGTCGAGATCGAAATTTCGCGAATCGGCATCCTGCGCAACAGCATCGTCGACGAGCAGTAAGCCATGGCCACACTACGCGAATCGGAACAATTGCCGGTGCAGGATATCGACAGTAAAGGTTCGAGCCTGGAGCGCATGCTGCGGGTACTCGATCTGTTTACCGAAGAGAGCCCGATCTGGGCAGTCGATGACATGGGCGGTGCATTGGGGTTTACCCGTTCAACCATCTACCGCTATGTGCGCGAACTGGCCGAGGCCAACTTGTTGTTCCAGGTCGGGGCCGGACGTTACGCCCTGGGCGCGAGAATCATTACCTGGGACCGTCAGTTGCGACTGAGCGACCCTTTGGTGCGCGCCGCACAATCATTGGAGCCAAGCCTCCCACGCTGGAGCGAGCAGCAGATCTGGCTGATCTGCCGCCTGTTCAAGGACCAGGTGGTCTGCATTCATCAATACGGCGATTTGTTCAGCGAGGTCAGTTACTCACGCGGCTCACCGAGGCCGTTGTTCCTGGGGGCGACCTCCAAGGCCATCCTCGCCAACATGACCTCGCGTCAACACAGCCAACTTTTCCTGGAAAACCCCGATGAGGTGCGCGCCAGCAACCTTGGTCAGACCTGGGAACAGTTCCGTCGCTCGCTACTGCGTCTTCGTCATCAGGGCTATGTGGCCAGCGCCGGCGAAGTCGACGCTGGCGTCTATGGCCTCGCCGCCCCGATCTTCGATGGCGATGGCAAAGTCGTCGGCAGCATCAGCTGCGTGCGCCCGATTCAGGAACGTGACAGCACTCAGGAAGAACAGCAAGGACAGCAGATCCTTGCCCTGGCGCAAAACCTGTCGCAGCTCATGGCTGCACTCGCCAACCGCCCCAAGCCATTGGACTGAGCCATCCGGAAGGGAACAACAACAATGACACCCCTCAAAAAAATCAGTACGCACGTCTTGATCATCGGCGCCGGGCCCACCGGGCTGACCCTGGCCAACTTGCTTGGCCAAGCCGATGTGGACACCGTGATCATTGATCGCAAGCCAGACACCGTGACCGAGCCGCGGGCTGTTTCGATCGATGACGAATCCTTGCGCACCATGCAGGCCGTCGGATTGGATCAAGCCGTGTTGCGAGATGTAGTGCCGGGCTATGGCGTGCACTATTTCACTCGGCCCGGTGGCCGCTGCTTCGGCAAAGTCGAGCCCACCGGCAAGTTGTATGGGTTCCCCAAGCGCAATGCATTTCGCCAGCCACTGTTTGAACGCACCCTGAAAACGGGCCTTGAACGCTTTGCCAACCTGAAGGCCCGGTTCAGTCATGACCTGCTGGAATTCAGTCAGGATAAGCATGGCGTGCGCGCACTGATCCGTGACGCAGACGGCGAAACTGTCGAAGTCCATGCGGCCTATCTGGTCGCCTGCGACGGTGGTCGTAGCCCGGTGCGCAAGCAACTGGGAATCGAGATGGTTGGCTCGAGCTTCTCCTCGCGCTGGCTGGTGGTCGACACTGATCAGGATGACGATCCGTTCTGGCAAACACGTGTGTACTGCGATGCACGCCGTCCCGTCGTTGAAGTACCCGGCCCCCACCGCACACGCCGCTTCGAATTTCTACTCAAGCCGGACGAAACCGATGAGCAGGTACTCGGCGATGCTCGCCTGCAAGCGTTGCTTCATCCCTTCAAGGGCAACACCCCGGCATCCATCGTGCGCAAGACCGTTTATACCTTCCACGCCCGGGTTGCCGAACGGTGGCAAGTGAATCGCGTGTTTCTCGCCGGCGATGCCGCGCATCTGACTCCTCCCTATGCCGGACAGGGCATGAACAGCGGTGTTCGCGATGCCCATAACCTGGCCTGGAAACTGATCGGCGTGCTGAAGGGCAAAATGGCTGAAACAGCTCTACTGTCTTACGAAAGCGAGCGTCGCGATCACGCCTGGGCACTGATCAGACTGGCCTTGAACCTCGGCGTGGTCATGGCGCCGGCAACTGTCTTGCGCGCTCGTTTGATCAGCGGTGCATTTGCTTTGATCGGCCTGCTGCCACCGTTGCGGGACTATTTCCTGCAAATGCGCTTCAAGCCTAAACCCCGATTCACCAAAGGGCTGGTACTGACCGAAGGCAAAGCCGGGAAACTGTCCTGCGGACACATGTTCCCTCAACCGATGCTCACCGATGCTCAAGGTCAGGAATTTCTGCTCGATGACTCGATCGGTGCCGGCTTCGCCTTGATTCAGTACGGCGACCACAGCCGCCAACGCATCGACGAACTCCAGCATGGCTTGTGGTTCCACCTCGAAGCCAAGCGCATTCTGATCCTTCCCGAGCCTGTCGAAAACATGCCTTCGATGCCTGGCTGCACGGTGCTTCATGACCGCCAGGGTTTGCTCAAAGAAATACTGGGCGATTCAAACACGTTCTTACTGCTGCGCCCGGATCGCTATATCGCCGCCATTTTCGATAAGGCCGGCGAAACAAAGGCTGCCGAGTCTCTGCAGTCGCTGTTCGGCATCGCGCAGGCGCGAAACCAGGCAGCCGAGTCGAGCATCGCGCCGGTCTTTCCCTGAACCCATAAAGCTACGGAGGTGTTTATGCAAACCCTACAAACCTGCACCCCTGCGCGCCTGTGCTATCTGCATCTGGCGAGCAAAGAGCCGCAACGACAAATCGATTTCTACCGGCGCATGCTGGACATGGACAGCCTGGCACAGCCCGATGGCAGCTGGACACTCAGTGGCCCGCAGCGCGCCATGCTCGTATCGCCCGCCGACCACAGCGGCCTGCTCGCGGCAGCCTATGACCTGGGCGATCAGGCTCGGCTGGGAGAACTGCGCGCTCGCCTGATCGAGAACGGCTGTGCTGTCGAAGACATCGACTCACCGCTGCTCGAACCATGCGCCTTTCTGATTCGTGACCCTCAGGGTCGGCAAACGATATTTGGCGTATCCCGCATGGATTCCAGCGCCGACCGGCCAGGCATGCCGGGCCGCCTGCAACACGTGGTATTCCAGACCACTGAACTGGAAGCCATGATCGATTTCTACGTCAATACAGTCGGGTACACGGTGTCGGACAACGTCGTCGACGAGCAGACCGGCCAGCTCATGACGTGTTTTCTGCGCTCCGACGATGAGCATCATTCGCTGGCGTTTTTCCGCGGTTCGAAAAACGAATGGGATCACCACTGTTACGAAACCAATGAATGGAACGACATCCGTGACTGGGGTGATCGCTTCGCCAAGGAACGCATCACCATTTTCTTCGGCCCCGGCCGGCATGGGCCGGGCAACAATCTGTTCTTCATGGTGGTCGATGCCGATCGCAACCGCCTGGAGTTTTCCGCCGAACTCGAAATGACCGATGCCGCCCGCCAACCCGGTGTCTGGCCTCAAGAGGAATACACGCTCAATTCCTGGGGACGCGCCTGGATCAGGAGCTGAGCAGTTTCTACAGACAAGGTTTTGCATCATCCATGTCCTTAATCGACGCGGCCACCTGCCTCCAAAGGTAAGACTATGACGACTCAACATTTGCCCCTCTACGCCATCAATGGCGACCAATACATCAATGGCACCTGGCGCGCAGGTCGTTCCTCGCGGCGCCTGGATGACCGCAACCCCTTCAATGGCGAGCAACTGCTGGAAATGCCACTGGCCTCGATTGCCGATCTCGACGATGCCTATCAGGCGGCACATCGTGCGCAAACGGCGTGGGCAAAGCTGCATCCGACGCAGCGCAGCGCGCAACTGGAGAAACTCGCTCACGTCATCCAGAACCGTCGCGATGAAATCATCGACTGGCTGATTCGTGAGTCCGGCAGCACGCGCATCAAGGCGAGCATGGAATGGCAGTTCACCCTGAACCTGGTGCGTGAGTGCGCAACGTTGCCGATGCAGGTTGAAGGACGGATCCTGACAAGCTACAAGCCCGGTGAACAGAGCTTTGTCTTTCGTGAACCGCTGGGTGTTGTCGGAGTAATCAGCCCATGGAATTTTCCGTTGTACCTGAGCATGCGTTCGGTGGTCCCGGCACTCGCGCTTGGCAACACAGTAGTGCTTAAACCCGCCAGCGACACGGCGGTAACAGGCGGCCTGCTGATTGCTCATTTGTTCGAAGACGCAGGCTTCCCGGAGGGTTCGCTCAATGTCGTGGTCGGTGCAGGTTCGGAGATTGGCGATGCCTTCGTCGAACACCCGGTGCCAAGCCTGATTTCCTTCACCGGCTCAACCGATGTCGGTCGCAATGTCGGCCGGATTGCGACTGGCGGCAAACACATCAAGCGCGTTGCGCTGGAGTTGGGCGGCAATGCTCCACTGGTGGTCCTGGATGATGCGGATATTGAGATAGCCGCGCACGCAGCAGTGGTCGGGCGTTTCCTGCATCAGGGCCAGATCTGCATGAGCGTCAACCGGGTGATCGTCGACCGCTCGCTGTATGCGGACTTCACCGCGCTGGTGGTGGAGCGAGTGCGCAAGCTCAAGACCGGCGACCCGGCCCACGCAGACACCGTGATTGGGCCGGTGGTCAATCAGAACCAGCTCGATGGCCTGTTGCGTAAAATCGATGCCGCCGAGAACGCGGGCCTCAAGCAGTTGTGTGGCGGCCCAGCGTCCGGGTTGGTGTTGCCTGCGCATGTCTTCGGTGAGGTCGGGGCCGATCAGGAACTGGCACGTGATGAAACCTTCGGGCCGTTGCTGCCGCTGCTGATCGCAGAAAACGAAGCGCATGCGTTGGAGTTGGCCAACGCCAGCGAGTATGGCCTGTCCAGCGCGGTATTCACCCGGGACATGGCCCGAGGCTTGAACTTCGCCCGTGGCATCGTGGCCGGGATGACCCATATCAACGACATCACCGTCGACGACCAGCCCAATGCGCCCTTCGGCGGCGAAAAGAACTCCGGTCTCGGGCGTTTCAATGGTCACTACGCCCTGGATGAATTCACCCGAGCCCATTGGGTCACCTGGCAACCGGGGAGCCACCACTACCCTTTCTGATTCTTGATCGATACTGACCGGACTAAAATTGGGCAAGTGTTGACCCATTTGCCCAATCTACAAAAACAATAAGAAAAGAGGCGAAAAAATGAGTCATTTAGCCTGTGTGTCCACCGATCAGGTTGTTCGCTCCGACCGGCTGATGAAGTGGAAAGAGTTCATGAGCGATCACTTGGGTCGCACGCCAGACTACATCAAGCGTCTGGAATCAACATTCATCGACCCGTTGCATAACAGCAACTTTCAAGGTCGGCTGGAATATGGCGATCTGGGTCAGCTCGGCTTCTGCCGCATGACCGCCAGTGCCCATCGCTACTCACGCCATCTGAGCAAAGCGGTCGACTCACCCGACACACCGCGCATGTTGATCCTGCAGATTGCCGGCGTCAGTCATTTCGAACAAGGCCGGCACAGCAGCGCGTTAGCCCCTGACGAGATGCTGTTGGTCGACAGCGGCCAGCCCTTCAGCGTCACCAGCACTCAAGGTTGCGAACATTTCATCCTGCTCTTCAAGGGGCTGGCCGGACAGCCACCGCAAGCGGGCGATGTTCACCTGAACGGGCGCAATGGATTGGGCCGCATGTTGATGCATCTGATCAGTGATGCCTACAGCCAGTACCCACTGCTCAACAACCATTCGGCCGAATTGATCGGCAACAGTATCGTGGGGCTTCTGGATAACGCCCTGAAGAACAAACAGGAAGAAAAGCAACTCGAACACGACTTCCGTTTCTTCAAGCAAAACCGCCTCAAAGCCTATATCGAACGTCACCTGGCCGACCGCGACCTGACCATCGAGCGCATCGCCAGCGTCGAGCAATGCTCGGTGCGCAGTTTGCACCGCGCCTTTCAGGAGGAGCTCGGCTGCAGTATCAGCGAATACATCTGGCAACGGCGCTTGTCGCGCTGCGCCGAAGATCTGCGCAGCCGGGAACATGCCCATCGCTCACTCACCGACATCGCCTTTGCCTGGGGCTATGGCAGCAGCGCTCATTTCAGCAGACAGTTCAAATCGGCGTTCGGCATGTCGCCCAAGCTGTTCCGCGATACCCAGGCCCGATCCTGACGCCACCTGCTGCTCGCCCATTGTGATGCGGGCGCACAACAGGCACTGACCCAGCAAAACACATTCACTTGGGAGGTAGATGTGTCCCACCACAAAGTCTGCGTAAAATACGGCGTCGTTTCCGGATCCAATACCAGACTCATTACCTCTGTGATTAACACCACCGGTGAATTGTGGTTCTCCTCTACTTTTTTCAATGCCTGAATGATCAACCATGAGCGGGAGCTCACGGGTCTCGCCTGTCTGGACAACGGCACTTTGCTGGCTTTGTCTGTCGGTCTCGCTGCTGATTGCCTGTCACGCGAGCGGCGCGCCCTTGCCGATCGAGCTGTATATCCCGGACGCCCCACCCCTGACATTCGTCGACGGCGCCAAAGGCCACGGCATGGTCGGTGAGGCCGTGATGACCGCCATTGCGAACGCCGGCTATGTCGCGCATGTCCAGGTGCTTCCCTGGGCCAGATCGCAGAAACACGTCAGCGAGAATCAGGACATCCTGATCGCCCCTTTGTCACGCACGCAGGAACGTGAAGATCGCTTCACCTGGATCGCGCCGATCATGCCCATGGAGCGTGCTTTTTTCAGCCTTGACCGGCCGGTGAGCAGCTTCGAGCAGGCGAAGCAAACCTACCGGGGGATCGGCGTCGGCCTGGGCAGTGCGCAGGAGGAAATCCTCCGTGAACAAGGCTTCAGCGACGAGCAGATCCACCCCCTGACCATTGGCGACAACCCCGCGCAGATGCTCTTGAAAGGTCGCATCGATGCCTGGTTCAACGGTGTCCCGGAGAGTCGATACATCTGGCCGAAAGTGTCTGAGCGTACACTGCACATGAGCCCCGTCATGAGCAGTGCGCAGCTCTATCTCGCTTGCTCAAAGCAGTGCTCCGCTCAACTGGTGCAAGACTTGCGCGCGGCGGTTGAAACGCTTCGCGATGACGGCACCCTGGCGCGCATACAAAAGCGCTATTTGTCGCCATAGGAGTTCTGAGGGCACGCGGCTAAACCCATTCAAGGCAGGCATCCCTCCTCCTCTGGCACCTGCAACCCCATGAACCGCCGCACTCGATGAGCCTCGGGCTGCTCGCGGATCGCCTGTGGCGAGGCATCCAGCTGAATGTGGCCGTTTTCCATGAAGATCACCCGATCGGAAATCGACAGGGCAAAGTCCATCTCGTGGGTGACGATCAGCAGGGTCATGCCTTCGCGGGCCAGGTGGCTGATGACCGTGAGTACTTCGCCGACCAGCTCCGGATCCAGCGCCGAGGTCGGTTCGTCGAACAGCAGGACATCCGGGTCCATGGCCATGGCCCGGGCAATCGCCACGCGTTGTTGCTGGCCGCCGGACAGTTGATGCGGATATTTGTGGACATGTGCCAACAGGCCGACCTTGTCGAGTAACTGGCAGGCGCGCTGTTCGCTCAGTGCCCGACCGACACCGTGATAACGAGGGGCAAGGCTGATGTTGTCCAGCAGCGTGCGGTGCGGGAACAGGTTGAAGTTCTGGAACACCATGCCGATGCGCCGTACACCCTGACGAAGCCGACGGCCATCCGGTTTGTCCTCGGCATTGATGAAGCCCTCCCCGAACAACAGGATTTCGCCCTGATCGATGCGCTCCAGGCCATTGACCGTACGAATCAGCGAAGTCTTGCCGGAGCCGGACGGGCCGATGATCGAAATCACCTGGCCACTTTGCACCTTCAGGTCGATGCCCTTGAGCACATGATGATCGCCGTAGCGTTTGTGCACGCCCTGCAGTTGCAGGGCCGGGGCGGCGCCTTTGGATGGCGGCTTGAGCTTGCTCGATAGCTTGCTCGATAGATCAGGCGCCAGACTGTCACGCAGCGCTTGTGTCGAGGCGTTGTCGAGGGTTTGCGGGGTCCGCAGGTTGAGGTCCAGGTAGCGTTCCAGACGCTGCAGGGCAAAGCCGAACAACGTGACGATCAGCACGTAGTACACACCCACCGCCGCCAGGGTTTCCATCACCAGGAAGTTCTGCGCATACAGGCGCTGGCCGACGGTCAACAGTTCGGTCAATGAAATCACCGAGATCAACGAGGTCAGTTTGACCACCGTGATGTATTCGTTGATCAAGGTCGGCAGTGAGATACGAAAGGCCTGGGGAATCACAATCAGCCGTTGCAGGCCGAGCAGGCCGATACCCAGGGCGCGGCCGGCTTCCTTCTGGCCCTTGGCGACCGAGATCAGCCCGCCACGATGAATTTCGGCCATGTAGGCGGCCTCAGTGACCACCAGCGCCAACAGACCGGAATAGAACGGTACCGACAGCACCGGCCCGGCACCGGGCAACATCTGCGGCAGGTTGTAGATGAAGACCACTAGCACCAGCAGCGGAATGCTGCGAAAGAACCAGACGTAGAGTGACGCCGGCAGGCGCAGCCAGGGCGAGCCGGACAGCTTGGCTGACGCCAGAACGAAGCCCAGCAACATCCCCAGGAACCAGGCCAGGGCGCTCAGTTCGATGACGGTCAGGCTCGCCGCCCAGAAGTCAGTCTTGGAGAACAGCGAAATAAAGTAAGACCAGTCGAATTGCATAGACACCTCGTGCACGCCGCGCCCTCGACCGAGGGCGCGGCTTCAGCCATTACTCGGAGACCGGTTCCAGGTCGTACTTTTTGAGAATGGCGGCGTATTCACCGTTGGCTTTGCTGTCAGCCAGGGCCTTGACCAGCGCCTGATAGGTAGCGTCGGCGTCTTTCTTCACGTAGATGCCCAAGGTCTGCGGATAAACCAGCTTCTGCGAGCTGACCACGACCCGCCCGTTGGTGCGTTGGGCGATCATGTGCGCGGCGCCGGCGATTTCCACCTGGGCCTGAATGTTCTTCGACAGCAGCGCCTGCGTCACTTCGGGAGCCGAGGGGTATTCGTTGACGGTGATCGCGCCTTTGTTGTTCGGAACGCAGTAGTCGCTGGACAACTGGTTGAACTTGGCGACCCAAGTGGTGCCCTGCTCCAGGCCGATCTTCAGGCCGCACAAGTCCTCGGGAACCTGCGGGCTCAACTCGCTGCCCTTGGGCACCATGATCGCGGCGCCGGTATTGGCGTAGGCGATGGTGCGGGCCTGGAGCTGGCGCTCGGGGGTGATGTACATGCCGGAAATGATCGCGTCGTAATGCCCGGCGTTGAGGCCGTTGATCAGATTGGGGAACTTGGTGTCGACGAAGTTGGCCTTGACGCTCATCGCCTTGGCCAGGGAGTGGGCCAACTCAGGGTCGGAGCCGACCACATTCTTGTCAGCGTCGTAAGACTCGAACGGTGGGTAGGTGATTTCCATACCGACCTTCAACACACCGGGGGTCGCGGTGCTGGCGAAGGCGGCGTTGGCGCAGAACAGGCCAGCGGCTAGCAGGCTCAGTTTGGTCAGGGCGAAGTGGCTTTGCATGGTGGGAAGCTCCGTGGGTTGTTTTTTAGGAATGAGAGGTGGTGTTCTTCAGATGGCCGAAACTCGATGGCTTTCGGGCCCGGGACGGCAGCTCAAGCTCGCCGTTCTCCACGCGCTTGCGCAGGTACTGGTAGGTCTGCAAGGCCTGGCTCCACATGTGCTCGCCAATCGCCAGCGCCTCGTATTCCCGGTCATCCCTGGCGAATGCCGGCAGCGGCTTGATCAGCGTGTGATAGTCGCAGGCGTAGAACAGCGGGAAGCTGTAGCGCTCCTGCGCGACCTTGCGCACCCGGTGGGCAGTGGCCACAAAGGCACCCGCGGTCATGACTTCCAGCATGTCGCCGATGTTCACCACGAACGCGTCGGGTAGTGGCGGCGCATCAATCCACTGCCCCTGATCATTGAGCACCTCCAGCCCCGGTTGATCGGCGTGCAGGATGGTGAAGCACTCGTAGTCGGTATGCGCGCCGATGCCCGGAGCGTCGACGACATCGGCGTCGAAGGGGTAATGGATCAGCCGCAATTTGGAGGGCGGGCGAGTCACCAGCGCGTCGAAGTACCCCTCCTCCAGCCCCAGGGCCAAGGCGAAGCCATCGAACAGCCGGCGGCCTAACGCGAACACCGCCTGATAGTAGTTCTGTACCGCGCTCTGGAAACCCGGCACGTCGGGCCAGTGGTTCGGCCCCAGCAGCGGTGTACGGTTGAGGAACAGCGGGTCATCCGCTGGCACTTCGAAGCCGATATCGAACGCTTCTTTGTGATCCGGCTTGCCCTTGGAATACACCTCCTCGCCTTCGGGCACGAAGCCCTTGTGGCTTTCCGAGGCGCCGATGTAGTGGCGCATTTTTTCTTCAAGCGGTTGCGCAAAATAATCCCTGGCCGCCTGGCGCAGGCCCTCGATCAGCGCCGGATCGATGCCGTGCCCGGTGATGTACAGAAAGCCCACATCGCTGGCGGCGCGGCCCAGTTGCTCGGCCACGGCCAGGCGGTGCTCCAGTTCGATGCTGAAGAGCCCGGCGATGTTCACCACTGGAATGCTGTTGAAGTTGGCTTGGGTTGGCGAGGTGTTACGCATGGCGGGCTCCTTCACGGGTGAAACGGTCGAAGTGTTCGCGCTCGGTCCGGGCCATCCACTGGTTCAAGGTCCAGAGGTCGGCCACCGGCATGTTGGTGAAGGGCAAGTGATGCAGATAACCGTCGGCACCGAACTCCGGGGTCAAGGTGCTGACCGGGTAGCCACGTTCGCGCTGAGAGGTCCAGACGGACTCCCAGTGACGCTGATGAAACGCCAATTCACGGGCATATTCCGGGGCGGCGGGATGGGGGACTTGCGGGCCTTGGTCGTAGCCGACCCGAGCCTGAATGTGGTGCACGCGTTCGACGAAGGCCGAAAGATCGTCGGCCGGATCGTCCAGCAGTCGCTCACAGCACACCACCCAGTGGCTGATGTCACTGGTGAAACGCAGGTCCGGCAGTTGGCGGATCAGCTCCAGAGTCACCCACGGGCTGTAAAGGGAACGGGCGCGATGGGTCTCGAAACTGCAGAACACGCCATGCCTGGCGGCCAGTTCCATGGCCTGGCCGAAAAATTCGACCTGCAATGCCTGCGGCCAGCGGTCGTTGCCTGCCAGCAGATTGACGAAACGTGGGGTCAGCTCCGAAGCCCAGCCCAGTTTGCGATCTATGTCGGCCAAGTGTTGAGTGGGCGTGGCGCTCTGGTCGGGCAATACATCGTAGGCACTGAACAGTGTGCAGATGTAGGGAACTTGATTACTGCGCAGGAAAGCGCCGAACTCGCCACGCTCATCGGCCTGCAGTGGCAGGCGCGCTTCCAGGCCATCGAAGCCGGCGGCGAGCAGTTCATCCAGGGCCTGTGCCTTGTTGGCGGTATAGCCCCATAACGTGCGGAAAATTTCTAGCTTCATGCATTCCTCTCGGCTGCGTCAGGCCACCCGCTGTCTGGGCTGGCGTTACTGGGCAGTCGAAAGAAGTTACTGCAGGCCGCGGCTCTGATGGCTGCGGTCCCGTGTGACGAATCCTAAGGCTACGGCGGCAAGCGATTGAATAGGCTGCAGCAAATAGTTAGTTCAGAAATTCATGAACTAATTTGCGACGAAAATCCTGTAGGAGCGAGCGGTGCGGCGATCCGACTTGCCCGCGAAGAACGATGACGCGTAACACCTGAAAAACCGCGGTGCATTCTTCGCGGGCAAGCCTCGCTCCTACAGGTTATGCGTCTTGACTTACTCGACCCAGAACAGAGCACGGCGGCTCTGCCATTCCCGCGACTGGTGCGTTGCTCGCCTGTGCGGCCTTCACAGCCCTGTAGCCATCAGATGCAATTCTCCTTCCACCGCGGGGTGACAGGCTGATCCGTTGTCGAGCACAAAGGCTGGCAAACAACTTGCTTAGGCTTCTGATCAGGCTTGAGCCATCAACACCGATGGTTTCGCAAACATTTCGGACAACGGCGTCCGCTCCCCTGCCCATTGCGGCAGGAGAGCGTGCGCCGTTTTTGCTTTCATCCCGGCATCAGAAGGAAATCCTCATGTCCGCTCAAGGAATGCACCCACCGGGTCACGCCATCGTTCATCTGCGCAGCGATGACGGCAAATCGCACCCGGCCGGCACATCATTCGCCAAAGCCTTGTTCGAACCTGGCAGGGCCCTGCTCGAACGCAGCAGGATCGGTTTCTGGTTACCGCTCGGTTTGGCCCTCGGCGCCTGCGGTCTCGCACTGGCCGAACAGGCCGCAAGCGCATTGACCCTGATACCTGGCGTGCTGTACCTGGGATGCGCCTGGCAGCTTCGCGAGCGTCATCAACGCCAGCTACAGACGTTCTGGGACACGGAACTCGCACAACTGTTGCGCAGTTCCCGGGATGCCGACCCCGCGACATTACTGGTGACCGCCAGCGTGCAACTGCGCAACAACGAACGTTTGCGCAGCGAAGTGCAGTTCGCCAGCCGTGCCCTCGAGCAGATGGCCCAACAGGCCCGCGACCAAGGTCAGGAACAGAGCCAACGCATCGCCATGATCGCCGCCGCCAGCGAGCAGATCGATCAGACTCTGCACAGCATCGACGCCCTGGCCCAAGGCGCGCTGGCAGCCTTTGCCAACGCCCATGCCCAGAGCGAAACCGGTTGCCTGGAAGCGCGCTCAGTGGGTGACAGCATGCGCGCCATTCAACAACGCCTGGGCCATACCGCACACGCCGTGGAAGCGTTGCTGCAGCGCACGACCGCCGTGGAAAGCACGGTCAACAGCATTCAGGCATTGGCCAAACAGACCCAGTTGCTGGCGCTCAATGCCTCCATCGAGGCAGCCCGCGCCGGCGAGCACGGGCGCGGTTTTGCCGTGGTCGCCGATGAGGTCCGCAGCCTGGCCCAGGCCACCGACCGGGCGACCCATGAAATCACCAGCGCCGCGACGGCGATCGCCCTGGCCGTGCGCCAGGTGGATGGCGAGGTCAAGGAACACCGCGATCTGCTGGCCGCCGGGAGTGAACAGAGCGAGCAGCTCGCCGCCAACCTCGACGACCTGGCGCAACATAGCCAGAGCAATCTGCAACAGCTCGGCGCCATGCAACAGGCGCTCAGCGAGCATCAGCTAGCCAATCATGCCCTCAGCGAACAGTTGCAACAGGTCAATGGCGCGGTGCAGGAACAGAGCACGCAAACCAATGCGCTGCACGACCTGACCCGTTATCTCAACCAGCTCACCGCCGGAAGCCGCCCATGAATCCAGCATTCGCCACAGCATTCGACGATGGGCCATCCCGCCAAGCCCGTCTGCCGCAGAGTGACACCGGACTAAGGCAGGCGCTGTTGCTCGGTCTCGACCTGCTGCAAGGACTACAGCAGCATCGCGGTCTCGGCGGACAAGTCACCCGCGAGGCGCAACAACGTTGCCAGGCATTGGGGCACGCGCTCGACCAACGCTGGAGGGAGTGGCCGTATTCCGCACAGTGCCAGGCCTGGAGTGCGTTACGCCGCGACCCGGCGGATTTCGATGGCCATTGCCGATTGCTGCAGGACCTGCTCGGCGCCATCCAGCACCTCGAACTGCAACGCTGTGCGCTCAGTCTGGCGCGCCCGAGCATCGCCGCGCGCTGCTGGGAACTTGAAGAGCTGGGACGACTGCGCGGGCTGTCGGTACGCGCCGCCGCCCATCGAAGTTGCCCATTGGAAATGCTGATTCAATTGCAGTACCTGCACGAACGCTTGCTCAAGCACGCTCCCCATTCGCTGCACACTGCGCTCGAACAACTGCAACGCTGCCTGATCGGTACAACCACCGTGTCCATCACTCCGGCGCAGTGCTACGCCCTCCTCACCCCATTGCTCGACGAACGCCTGGACGCTATCCGCCGGGATCTGGATTGAGGCTGCCGCTACCCGAACAGTGATCCGCAACAGCTCGTTCCTTTACCGTAGATTCGCTACTATGTTTGCACCGCTTTCCTTGTCGGCGGATTTCTTCACTCTGGAGCCCGAATGCCTAGTCAAAAGGACATCGCCGCCGAAAGCGGCGCACCGATGATTCCTGAACAGCGCCGTGAATTAATGCTGCGCCAGCTGCGCAAGCATCAGGTGCTGAGTGTTCATCAGTTGATGGAAATGTTCGACTGCTCGCACATGACCATTCGCCGCGATATCGCTCTGCTTGAACAGGAAGGCCGTGCTTACTCGGTCACTGGCGGCGTGCGCATCGCCAGCCAGCTCCACAGCGAGCCCAGTCATCAGTTCAAGGCGGTGGTCGAGTTGCCGCAAAAGCAGGCGATGGCCAAGCTGGCCGCGCGGCTGCTGCATGCTGATATGACGGTTTATCTGGATGCGGGGACCAGCACACTGGAAATCGTCCCGTACATCAAGGCGCTGTCGGGAATGACCGTGGTGACCAACGACTTCGGGATTGTCCAGGCGCTGATCGATGCGCCCCATGTCACGGTGATTCACACCGGCGGGCAACTGGATCATTCGAATCAATCGTGCGTGGGTGGGCTGGCGGTGGCCACCTTGCGTCAGATCGTCACCGATATCGCTTTCATTTCCACCAGCTCCTGGGATTTGCGTCGCGGCCTCACCACGCCGTCGGCGCTGAAGGTGGAGGTCAAGCAAGTCGCGATGCAATCGGCCTCGCAAGTGGTGCTGGTGGCCAGCAGTTCGAAGTACGGCACGTTCAGCATGTACCGGATCGCCGGGCTCGAGCAGTTCGACATCATCCTCAGCGACGACGCACTGACCCCTGCCGCGGCCGATAGCATCCGCAAGCAGGGTGTCGAACTGCTGTTGCCTTCCGATAACAACCTGTAAGGCGTTAGCGCGCCTTCCAGTCCCGCAGCCACTGCAAACCGGCCGACGTGTTTCCACGAGGCCGGTATTCGCACCCTACCCAGCCGTCATAACCCAACTGGTCGATCAGCTCGAACAGATAGGGATAGTTGACTTCACCCAGGTCTGGCTCGTGTCGATCCGGTACGCCGGCGATCTGGATATGACCGATGCCGGCGAAGTCCCGACGCAGTTTAGTCGCCAGGTCACCTTCGACGATCTGGCAGTGGTAGCAGTCGAACTGAACCTTCAGGTTACTGGCGCCCACTTCTTTGCAGATGGCTTGGGCCTGATCCTGGCGGTTGAGGAAAAAGCCCGGCATGTCGCGTGTGTTGATCGGTTCCAGCAGCACGGTGACACCGACCTTGGCGGCCTGCGCGGTGGCGTAGGCCAGGTTCTCCAGGTACACGCCGTGATGCCGCGGGCGATCGCTTTCCAACGGTAGCAACCCGGCCATCACATGGATGCGCGAGTTGCCCAGCACCGCCGCGTATTCCAGCGCGCGATCGAAACCGCTGCGAAATTCACTCTCCCGGCCCGGCAACGACACCGTGCCCCGCTCACCCGCCGCCCAATCGCCGGGCGGGGCGTTGAACAGCGCCTGCACCAGGCCGTTGTCGCTCAGGCGTTGTTTGAGTTCCTGGGCGCTGTAGTCGTAAGGGAACAAGTATTCCACCGCTTCAAAACCATCGGCGGCCGCGGCGGCAAAGCGATCCAGAAACTCATGTTCCGGGTAGAGCATGCTGAGGTTGGCAGCAAAACGAGGCATGGTAGCTCCTATGTATGTTTTTTGTAGGAGCCAGGCTTGCCGGCGAAGGCGCTCTTAAAGACGCCTTCGCCGGCAAGCCTGGCTCCTACAAGTCGACAGTTCGTTAGACAAACGGCCAGATCAGCAAGGTAATACCGAAACCCAGCGTGCCGAGCAAGGTGGTCAGCACGGTCCAGGTACGCAGGCCATCGGCCACGTTCAGCCCGGACAGCTTGGTGAAGATCCAGTAACCAGCGTCATTGATGTGGGACATGGCCAACCCGCCACCGCCCATGGCCAGGCACAGCAACGCCATGTGATTCGCGGTGAGGTTGAGGGTCGCGATCAGCGGGCTGATGATGCCGGCAGTGGTCACCAACGCCACCGTGGTCGAACCCTGAACCGCACGCAGCAGCATGGTCAGCAGAAAGCCCAGCGCGAGGACCGGCAGGCCGGTGGTGCGCAGCAAATCGGAGACGACGGCGCCGATGCCGGTATCCACCAGCACCTTGCCAAACACACCGCCGGCACCGGCAATCAGGATCACCATGGCCACACCTGGCAAGGCCGAACCGATCACGTCAGACACCTGGGTACGACTCCAGCCCCGACGCGAACCCAGCAACCAGGCACACAGCAAGGTGTCGATCAGCAGCGCCACCAATGGCGCACCGAGCACGGTCATGATGCCGCGCAAGACCGAGTCGGCAGGCAGCAACGAATTGGACAACGTCCCCAGCAGAATCAGAATGATCGGCAGTGCGATCAGGCTGACGATCATGCCAAAACCCGGCGCGGGTGCTGGCGGCAACTTGGAAACGATAGCGCTGGTGGACTCTTCCAGGCCCATGTGCGACGCGGCCACGGCGGCTCGTTCAGCACTCTTGCCGTTGCCATTGGCCCAGGCGACCAGGTCTTCGTTGGTGACATGCGGGCCATAGACTTCGGCGCGGATATCATCGGTCATCGGGTACACCCGACGGGTCATGCGCCCGGCCACGCGGTAGCCGACATAGCAGAGGAACGCCGTGATCGGCAGACCGAACATCAGCACCCGGCCAAGGTCGGCACCCAACTGACTGGCAGCGGCCACCGCGCCCGGGTGTGGCGGCAGAAAGGCGTGTACGGTCAGTAACGCCGCACACATCGGCAGCGCGAACACCAACAAGGGCTTGCGTGCACTGCGAGCAACGCCATAGGCCAGCGGCATCAGGATGATCACGCCGACCTCGAAGAACACCGGCACCCCGACCATGAACCCGGCGATCGTCAGCGCCAGCGGCGTGCGTCGATTGCCGAAACGGCTGATCAGCGTCTTGGCCAGCGCCTCGGCACCACCGGAGAGCTCGATGATCCGCCCGATCATCGCGCCCAGGGCAATGATGATCGCGATGTGGCCCAACGTCTTGCCCATGCCGCCTTCGATGGTGGCGACCAGGTCGGCCGGTTTCACCCCGGCCACCAGCGCCACCAGAATGCTCACCAGCATCAACGCCACGAACGGCTGGAACTTGTACTTGAGCACCAAAAACAACAACAGAGCGATCCCTAGCCCCGCGGTAACCATCAGAATTAACGGGCTCATTTCACAAGCCCTCCGCGCCGGGTGAACACAAGGGTGCTGCAACCGGGTCTGAAAATGCCGCAGTGAAGGTGAGTCATGCCTGGATGTCCTCTTGTTATTGTATTTTTCAGGCAAGCCGGGGTCGTGGGAGTCGCTGCACGTCTCCCGAACAGGGCCTGCTTTATCGGTCTATCGTGTTAAAAAACTTCAGCGCACTACCAGTGCACACCGAAGGCCGCTCGCAGCTCGTCCAGTGCTGCCTGATCGAGCGGTTCAGGCTTGGGATTGCTCATCAGCCACAGCCGCGCGGTTTCCTCGAGTTCTTCCAGGGCGTAACTGGCCCTGGACACCGAACTCTCCCAGACCACCGGCCCCAGCCGTTCGAGCATCACGCCACGAACGCTATTGGCCAGTTGTGCGACCTGTTCGGCAACCTTTGGCGAGCCAGGACGCTGGTAGCCGATCAACGGGATATGCCCGACTTTCATCACCTGATACGGCGTCAGTGGCGGCAAGATGTCGTTCGACTGCCAGACACCCGCCAGGGTCAACGCCACCAGATGAGTGGAATGGGTATGCACCACGCCACCGACACTCGGGTTGCGGTCGTAGACCTGGCGATGCAGCGCCAATGTCTTCGACGGCTTGTCACCGGAGACCCATTCGCCAGACAGATTGACCTTGGCGATGGTCGCCGGGTCGAGGCGGCCGAGGCACACGTCAGTCGGCGTGATCAACCAACCGTCGTCCAGCCGCGCGCTGATATTGCCGGCGCTGCCGACGGTGTAACCGCGCTCATACAGGCTGCGGCCAACGTCGCAGATTTCTTCGCGCAGGGCGTTTTCATTACTCACTGTGCACCCTCCGCCAATTGCTTCAAGGCTTTGCTGAAGAAATCCCGACCACCGAAGTTGCCTGATTTGAGCGCCAGGGCCAGAGGTTCATCGGTGCTGCTGACCGTTGCCGGCACACCCGGATCGATTTGCGCGCCGATCTGCAGCAGTTGCACACCCAGCGCCTGAACCACCGCGCCCGAAGTTTCACCGCCAGCGATCACGAAGCGCCGCACGCCGCTCTGACGCAGGCCTTGGGCTATTTCGCCAAACGCGTTTTCCACCAGACTGCCGGCCTGTTCGACGCCGAGTTGCTGTTGCACAGCCTTGACCTCGTCCGGTGCGCTGGTGGCGTAGATCAATACGGTTTGTTCATTGTTCTTGGCGAAGGCCAGAGCCTGGGCAACCACCGGTTCACCCGCCGCCAGGGCCAGCGGATCAATCCGCAATGCAGGCCGACCGGCTTCGAGCCAGGCTGAAACTTGGCCATTGGTGGCGATCGAAGCGCTGCCGGCCAACACTACTTCACCACCGGATACCGCTGGGAGTTTCGAGGCATCGAGGTCGCGCAATTTACCGGCGCGACGGAAGTTTTCCGGCAAGCCCAAGGCCAGCCCCGAGCCGCCAGTCAACAACGGCAAGTCGGCACAGGCGGTGCCAAGGGTGTACAGATCCTGGTCCGACAAGGCATCGGCAATCGCCATGCCGATACCTTGAGCCCGCAGTTCGGCGATGCGCCCACGCACCTTATCGGCCCCTTGGGCAATGGTGTCGTAGCGCAACAGGCCGACGTTCAGATGGGTCTGCGACTGCAGCACCCGCACCAGGTTGGCATCGGTCATCGGCGTCAGCGGGTGATGCTGCATGCCCGACTCGCTGAGCAGTTGATCCTGGACGAACAAGTGGCCGCGAAAGATCGTCCGGCCATTTTCCGGGAACCCCGGGCACGCCAGAGTGAAGTCGCCGCCCAGCGCCGCCAGCAGTGCTTCGCTGACCTGGCCGATATTGCCGGCCCCGGTGGAATCGAACGTCGAGCAGTACTTGAAGAAAATTTGCTCGCAGCCTTGCTCACGCAACCAGGCCAGCGCAGCGAGGGACTGCTCGACCGCTTCGGCGACAGGGATGGTGCGCGACTTCAGGGCGATGACGATCGCATCGGCATCGAGCCCGGCCGCCACTTCGCTGCTCGGAATGCCGATGCTTTGCACGGTGCGCATACCGCCGCGCACCAGCATGTTGGCAAGGTCCGTGGCACCGGTGAAATCGTCGGCGATGCAGCCCAGCAATGGGCGTGCAGGGGTTGTGTTCATTGGGCGTTCCTCAAACCGGCTCGGTCTTGGCAGTCGGCAACTCGATGCCGGGGAAAATCTTGATCACTGCCGAGTCGTCCTCACGCCCGAAGCCGGCACTGGAAGCCTGCATGAACATCTGGTGAGCGGTGGCCGACAGCGGCAGCGGGAATTTGCTGGCCCGTGCGGTATCCAGCACCAGGCCCAGGTCCTTGACGAAAATATCCACTGCGGACAATGGCGTGTAATCGGCCTTGAGAATGTGCGGCACGCGGTTTTCGAACATCCAGGAGTTGCCGGCGCTGTGGGTGATCACTTCGTAAAGCGCGTCGGCATCGACCCCTTCACGCAGGCCCAGCGCCATGGCTTCGGCGGAAGCGGCGATGTGCACCCCGGCGAGCAGCTGGTTGATGATCTTGACCTTCGAACCCAGGCCATGGCTGTCGCCCAGGCGATAAACCTTGCCGGCCATGCCTGCCAGGACGGCTTCGGCCTTGGCGTAAGCATCGGCCGGGCCGGACGTCATCATGGTCATTTCACCGGCAGCCGCCTTGGCTGCGCCACCGGAGATTGGGGCATCCAGATACAGCAAGCCCTGGGCGGTCAGGCGCTGGCCCAGGTCGACGGCGTAGGTCGGGGCCACGGTGGCGCAACCAATCACCAGGCTGCCAGGGCGCAACGCAGCGACGGCGCCACCCTCGCCAAACAATACGGTTTCGGTCTGCTCGGCGTTCACCACCACGGTAATGATCACGTCGCACGCCGCGGCCATCTGCGCGGGCGAAGAACACGCCACGCCGCCCTCCCCGGCAAACTGTTCAGTCACCTGCGCACGCACATCACAGGCATGCACATTGAAACCACTGCGCAACAGAGAGCGGGCAATGCCCAACCCCATCGCGCCCAGACCGACAACACCGACATTCTTGTTATTCATGGGGTACTCCTGAGGGAAGCAACGGCCTGTTCCACGCCGACAAAGCGCAGGTGACGGGCCGCGTTGTAAAGGTGGGCTCCGGCGACATGGCAGCGGATAGCCCAACACAATGGCAGCAACGAGCTGCTTGACACGGGTTGAGCAGATAATCCACCAATGAACAGATTATGTGAAGTATTTTTTCAAAATAACATTTTTTAACATCGACTCAGGAGTATGCGTCGCGATGACGCATTTCTGCAGGGGGTAAAAAGCCAGATTGCCATCAGATTGCCTTGCAAAAACACGATGAGCGTCTAAGTTCAGAACTATCTCTACAGGCGTAACCAAACCGTACATAAACCAGCCCTTCAGGCGAGAGAACCTATTGATCCAATACCGACCAGACGCTGCTTTTAATTACTGACACGGAATCAGTCATAACAATAAAGAGGGATGCTTGATGAAGCGCAGCCATGGGTATCGTGCGTTCTCGCAACGGGGGCCTGCCGGTCATTTCTGGATTTCATTGCTTTGCTTCTCAGGCCTGGTGATCGCCAGCTTCCTGTTGTTCGAACAACAGATTCAGGACTTCCTGACCCATCTCAACCTGTACCTGCCTTCCACGCCCACCCAAACACTTAACCTGGCATTGCTGCTGATTGCCCTGCTCGCGCTGGATGTGGTGCTGCCGGTGCCTTCGAGCATGGTCTCGCTGCTGGCCGTGGCCATGCTCGGCGGTGTTGGCGGTTATCTGGTGATTTTCATCGGCCTGTGCCTCGGGGCTGGCCTGGGTTATGCGCTGGGGGCCGGCTATTTTCGGCTGTTGTCCGGTCGCCTGGGCTTGCATCAGCGCCAGCCGGGGCAGTTAGCGTACCGGCTGGGCACGCTGTCGTTGATCTGCCTGCGCGGGGTGCCGGTATTGGCCGAAACCTCGGTGGTGGCCGCCGGGATGCAACGTTATCCGCTGCCCGCGTTTGTGCTGGTCACAACCCTGGCCAATGCCGGCCTGGCATTGGCCTACAGTGCCATTGGCACCTACCTCGTCGAGCAGAACGCGCTGCTGGTGACGCTCCTCGCCAGCATGGTGTTGCCCGGATTGTTTATTGCCGGGTACAGCCTGTTCAAAACCTTGCGCAAGCAAAACGCCGAGCAACCCCTGCACGGGCGTTTCGAGGTCCGTTACGACTACCCGGTGGTGTTCACCGATCACCTGTTCGAGCCGTCCAATCCTTGTTTGCACCGCCAACTCACTGCTCAGCACAGAGGCCCGGTGACGGTGCTGGTGTTCGCCGATGAACAACTGCTGAAAAGCGCCCCACACCTGCTGGAACAGATCGATGCCTACTTTGCCGCCCATGCGGCGGACCTGCATTTGCAGGCCGCGCCGATTGCGGTGCCGGCCGGAGAACTGAGCAAGGATTCACAGGTGTTGCAACAACTCTACAGCGACATGCTGCAGCATAGGCTGGACCGGCATTGCTATGTGCTGGCCCTGGGCGGCGGCGCGGTGCTGGATGCGGTGGGCTACGCCTGCGCCACCTTCCACCGTGGCATTCGCCTGATCCGCATCCCGAGCACCGTACTGGCGCAGAACGACGCCGGCATCGGGGTGAAAAACGGCATCAATGCCTTCGGCCAGAAGAACCTGCTGGGCGCCTTCTACCCCGCCACAGCGGTAATCAACGACTTCCAGCTGCTGACCAGCCTGACCCGCCGCGACCAGATCGCCGGGCTGGCCGAGGCGGTAAAAGTGGCGCTGATCAAAGACCAGGCCTTCTTCCAATGGATGGAGCAACAGGCCGATGCCCTCGCCCACTTCGATCACTCGGCCAGCCGCTATGCCATTCGCCGCTGCGCCGAACTGCACCTGGCGCACATCACCGGTGCCGGCGACCCCTTCGAACGCGGTAACGGGCGGCCACTGGATTACGGGCACTGGGCCGCGCACAAACTGGAAAACCTCAGCCAGCACCGACTGCGCCATGGTGAAGCCGTAGCGGTGGGCATGGCCCTGGATGGGCTCTATGCCAATGCCCTGGGGCTGTTGAGCGATGCCGACACCGAACGGGTGCTGAACCTGCTGCTCAAGCTCGGCTTCAGCCTGTGCCCACCGGAACTGAGCTTGAAAGATGCACAGGGACGCTCACAGGTTTTGCTTGGGCTGGAGGAATTCCGCCAGCACCTGGGCGGGCAACTCTCCATCCCCATGCTCAGCCGGATCGGCGAGTCGGTGGACCTGCATGAGATCGATGCCGCGCGGATGGAACAGGCGCTGCAACGGCTGTCGACCCGCATCGACCCGGCGCTCACGCTCAGCGAGGGCTGCGCGCAATGAGCCAGACACCGCTGAACCTGAAAACCTGGATGACCCTCGGCCGGGTATCCAACCTGCCCACCGTGTGGACCAACACCTTGGCCGCCGCCCTGCTGGCCAGCAGCGCCGGTGCCCTGGCGCCGCCGTCGTCGCTGGTGTGGATCCTGCTGTTGGCCGCGCTGTCGTTGCTGTATCTGGCCGGCATGTTATTGAACGATCTGCTGGACGCCGACTGGGACCAACAGCACCACAACCCCCGCCCGATCACGTTGGGCCTGGTCAGCCGCCAGCAAGTGGGGCTGGCTACTGCGCTGTTGCTGATACTGGCTGCGGCCTCGGTGCTGGGCCTGAGCCAGCTGATCGACCAGCCGCACTGGTTGCTGGGCAGCGCCACCCTGCTGGTGAGCTGCATCCTCGGCTACAACGTGCTGCACAAGAAATACGCCCACAGCGTCTGGCTGATGGGCGCCTGCCGCTCGGCCCTCTACCTGACGGCGGCGGCCAGCCTGGCGGTGCCGCCGGAGCCGATCTGGCTGTGCGCCATGTTGCTTGGCGTCTACATCAGCGGCCTGACCTACCTGGCTCGTCAGGAGCACAACAACCAGTTGCTCAGCCGCCTGCCTCTACTGCTGATGTTGAGCCCGCTGGCGCTGGCGATCTATTCCGACAACGCCTGGTTCTGGCCGGTGCTACTGCTCTGGCTTGGCTGGCTGGGCTGGCATTACTGGCACCACTTGGCCAACCCGCAGCAACGGCAAGTCCGTGCCTTTATCGGCGCAGGTCTGGCGGCTCTGCCACTGTTTGATGCCCTGGTGCTGGCTGTGGCCAACCAGCCGCTGGGCAGCCTGTTATGCGTTCTGGTGTTTTTCCTGCTTCCACACTTCCAGCGCTGGATCAAACCGACATGAACATGGACGTCACTGCATCGCCATCGGCGGCCCTCGAAATGCGCCACGACTGCCTCGCCGAACAACACCAGGCCCTCACCCAACAACTCGATGACACCGAGCTGCAGTGGTGGCGCCAGGCCCAGGAGCGGCTTGCCCAACGCCCGGACGCCAATACCGCGGCGCTGTTGAGCAGCCAGTGCAAGCGCAACCTCAAGGAACAACCGCTGCCCCACAGTCCCGGCTGGAGCAACGTCCAGCTGGCGCGGGCATTGTTGCTGGCTCAGGTCCTGGAGCAACAGCCCCTCGCCGGGCAACTGCCGTTGCTGCGCCAACTGTTCCTGTGGGGTGACGATCAAGAAAAAATCGCCACCCTGAAGGCCCTCGACTGGCTCGACAGTCGCGGGCTTTGCGTGGAACTGGCGCTGCAGGCCGGGCGTACCAGTAACAGCCAGGTGTTCGCCGCCCTCGCGCTCGACACCCTCTACCCATCGCGCCATTACAGCGAACGGGCCTTCCATCAATTGGTGCTCAAGGCACTGGGCATGGGGCTCGACGTGAGCCGCTTGATCGGCCTGACGCAACGACACAGCGTCACCCTCAACCAGCTGGCCCTTGACCTGCTGGACGAACAGCTTGCCGCCGAACGAACGGTGTCCGCCGGGCTGCCCCGAGTGATTGCTTTCGACCTGCTCAGCCCGGCGCAACGCCAGCGCCTGGCCGGCCTGAGTCAGCAACAACGCTTGCCGCCGAAATGGCACGAGCACCTGGCCGGCACCCCACTGAACTGACACTCAACGACTCCTTTTCCTTGACGAGGATTTACCATGCTCAAGTACTTCGACCCGCATATTCATATGGTCAGCCGCACCACCGATGACTACCAGAACATGGCCGCCGCCGGCATCACTGGGGTGATCGAGCCGGCCTTCTGGCAGGGCCAGGCCAGGACCAGTGTCGGCAGCTTCATCGACTATTTCGACACCCTGTTGGGCTGGGAGCGTTTTCGCGCCAGCATGTTCGGCATCCATCACTTCTGCACCATCGGCCTCAATCCCAAGGAGGCCAATGACCTGTCAGTGGCCAATGAAGTGCTGGAGATTCTGCCGCGTTACCTGGTGAAAGACGGCGTCGTCGCAGTCGGCGAAATCGGTTACGACGACATCACCCCGGAAGAAGATCGCTTCCTCGCCGCCCAACTGGAGCTGGCCAGACAATTCAATTTGCCGGTGCTGGTGCATACCCCACACCGCGACAAGATCGGTGGCACCAAACGCACCCTGGCGGTGATTCGCGAAGTCGGGATTGCCGAGCACCTGGTGATCATCGACCACCTCAATGAACTGACCCTGCCGCTGGTGCTGGACACCGACTGCTGGCGCGGCCATTCGATCTACCCCAACACCAAGATGTCGGAACAGCGCATGGTCGCCCTGTTGAAGGAGTACGGCACTGAGAAAATGGTGGTCAACAGCGCCGCCGACTGGGGCATCAGCGACCCGCTCAAGGTGCCGAAAACGGGCGAGGCGATGCTGGCGGCCGGCTTCAGCGAAGCCCAGGTCGAACAGGTGTTGTTTCATAACCCCGTGGACTTTTTTGCCCAAAGCGGCCAACTGGACAAGGCCCTGGTCAGCACCCCGCTGCCCATCGACCAGCGGCGGCAATGGCAGGACAACTCTGCCCTGCGCGGTCAGGAACCGGTGATCAAATGAGTGCAGGCACGGGTTGGGCTGCCGCGCAGGTCGGTTATTGCAGCAATGTGCACCCGACCCGTGACCTGGCGGGGCTACGGTCATCCATCGAATGGCATTTCCGGGGTGTGCGCACCCTGCGCGGCCTGAACGAGCAAGACAGTGGGCTGTGGATCAGCGCCCTCGCCGCGGCCGAACTACAGCAGGCGTCAGCTCGCGCGGACTTCCTCAGCCTGCTGCAACGCAGCGGGCTGCGGCTGACTTCACTTAACGGCTTTCCCTATGGCCAATTTCATCAAGGCGCGGTGAAAGCCGACGTCTATTTGCCCAACTGGACTGATCCGAAACGGCTGGCGTACAGCCTGAATCTGGCCCGAATCCTGGCACACGCCCTGCCGTCGGATTGCCCCCAAGGCGTGATTTCCACCGTACCGCTGGGCTATGCCGCCGACTGGAACCCGCGGCGACAGCAGCGTGCCGAACACCTGCTGCGCCAACTCACGGCTTCACTGGCCAGGCTGCATCGGGAGACGGGCAAGAAAATCGTGTTCTGCCTGGAGATGGAGCCGGACTGTGTGCTGGAAAACACCGACCAGGCCATCGCCTTCTTCCACCGCTACCAAGCCAGCGATCCGCACCATGACTATCTGGCGCTGTGTTTTGATGTCTGCCACCAGGCCGTGGTTTTCGAACACTGCTATCAGTCGCTGGAAAAGCTGCGCCAGGCCCGAGTGCCTGTCGGCAAGATCCAGCTGTCGAACGCACTGATTTGTCACCTGCCCGCTGAAGACCACAACCGGCGCGAACACGTGCTCAAGACCTTGAGCGACTTCGCCGAAACCACCTACCTGCATCAAGTCAAAGCCCGAGATGCGCAGGCGCGGTTATCGGGCTGGGCCGACCTGCCCGCCGCCCTCGACGATTGCGCCAATAACCTGGGGCAGTACCCCGAACTGCGGATTCATTTCCACATCCCGCTGTTCAGCGAACACTTGCTGCTGCCTGAGCTCAGCGGCAGCCAGATCGCGCTGTCGCAGACTTTCGACTTTCTCGCAGACCATGGGGACTTTCGTCCCGTGCTGGAAGTGGAAACCTACAGCTGGGGCGTCCTGCCCGCTCAACTGCGACCCAACACCGAGCACGCCCAACTGCAGGGAATCGCCGCGGAGCTGCACTGGGTCGAAGAACAACTGCGTCAGCGAAAACTGCTGCAACCCCAAGTGCGGGAGGCGTACGCCGATGCCCTCTGATCACCCGCGTCAACCGCTGCTGCTGATCAACGTGGTCGGGCTGACCCCGGCGCTGCTGGGGCCGGCAACGCCGCACATCAATGCCCTGCTGAAAACCGCAAAAATGGCCAGTCTGCAACCGGTGTTTCCGGCCGTCACGTCAACGGTGCAGGCGTCGATTCTCACCGGCCTGTCGCCGTCGGAACACGGCATCGTCGGCAATGGCTGGTATTTTCGCGATCAGGCCGAAGTGCGCTTCTGGCTGCAACCCAATGCACTGATCCAGGGTGAGAAAGTCTGGCAGACGCTCAAGCGTGAGCTTCCCGGTTTTCGCTGCAGCCAGTTGTTCTGGTGGTACAACATGTATGCGGACGTGGACGCCGCCATCACCCCACGCCCGCACTACCCGGCCGATGGCCGCAAGCTGTTCGGCCTGTATTCGTCACCGGCCTCGTTGCATAAGCGTATCGAGCAGCAGATCGGCGAATTCCCGTTTCCGGGTTTCTGGGGCCCGGCGGCCGGCATCGCGTCGAGCCGCTGGATCGTCGACTGCGCCATCGCTGAGTTCCAGATCGATCGACCTGACCTGCAGTTGGTCTACCTGCCACATCTCGACTACTGCCTGCAGCGACTGGGGCCCGATCATCCGTCGATTACCGACGAGGTGCGGGCTATCGACCATGAAGTGGGTCGCCTGCTGACCTTTGCCCAGGAGCAAGGCGCGGCGGTGATGCTGTTGTCCGAGTACGGGATCGAAGCGGTACAGCAATCCATATCGATTAACCGGCTGTTACGTTCGGAAGGCTTGTTGCAGGTGCGCCAATCGCTGACCTGGGAGTTGCTCGACCCTGGCGCCAGCGCGGCCTTTGCCGTGGCCGATCATCAGATCGCGCATGTCTACGTGAAGCAGGCGCAAGACATCCCTCGCGTCAAAGCGTTGTTGCAGCGCCAGCCCGGCATCGAGCAGGTGCTGGATAAAGCCGAACAACGGGCCTGGCAACTGGATCATCCGCGCAGCGGCGAGCTGGTGACCGTGGCCGCGCCGGGTTACTGGTTCGATTACTACTACTGGTTCGACGATCGCAAGGCACCTGACTTTGCCCGCACCGTGGACATCCATCGCAAGCCCGGCTACGACCCACTGGAACTGTTCATCGACCCGGCCATTCGCTTCCCGAAATTGAAAGTGGCGCGCCGCCTGCTGCAGAAGAAGCTCGGGTTTCGCTACTACATGGACCTGATTCCGCTGGACACCCGCCTGGTCCGTGGCAGCCATGGCCGCCCGCCCGACAGCGAGAACACCGGCCCGCTGCTCATCACCAATTGCGATCTGCCGTTGCCGCAGCGTCTTGCGGCCACGGCCGTGAAGCAACTGCTCCTGGAACACTTCCTGGGGCATTCACACACCGACCCGGCCAATGCCAAGGAGCTTCCATGCGGCGAGCCATTTCTATAACAGTTCTGAGTGCCCTGGCCGGTTTGGCTCAGGCTCAGAGCACAAACACCTTTGACTGCAGCAACTTTCTGCAGTTTGGAGGAGACGTCGACAAGACCCGGGCAGAGTTCCAGAAGAGTCCCGAGGCCATGGCCTGGAACTGGTTCGTCTGCCTGAACCAGCCCGCCGCTGCGGGGAGCCCCAACCGCGAGTGGGAATCCATGAAGCCTTCCGATCAGGTCTACCTGCCCAACGGCGCCAAGCCCGCCCCCTATGGCACGGCCGTGCCGCCGCCGAACGCGGTGCTTACACAGGCCAAGGCGCTAGGAATGGATATGTCCCGAACCTTCCATAACCTCAATGCCACCCAACAGGTCGATGGCTTGATTCTGCAGATGGGCGGCGCAGTGCCCTCAACAGAAAAAGGCAACCCTGTACGCTTTCAGCTGCTGATGGGCCAGGGCACGTTCGATTACATCGTGCAGAAGCAGGTCTACAACATGAACGGCCAGGCCGCCCTGACCAGCAATCTGGAGTTTCCGCCCATTGCCTGGGAGCTGAAATCCTCCTGGCTGTGGATCGGCTCCGACGCGACCTACAAACAGAAACTGGAGAAAGACGGTTACTACATCGCCCAGGCCTATTACCTGAAAAACGGTCAATACAAGGTCGGCTATGCAGCATTAAGCGGCTTGCATGTCGTCAACAAGCTGAACGCCAACTGGGTCTGGACCACCTTCGAAAACATCAACAACAGCAAGTACACCGTGACCAATGCCGTACCGGCCACCCCGATGACCAACACCACAGGACCGACACCGGCTGCCCAATCGGTCAATACCAGCTTTCAGGCCGCTAATCCCTCCCTGTCGAAGTACGAACTGATCGGGGTGGAATTCCAGCCCATCACCCAGGTGCTGGCCAACTCCCAGCTGGAATCGGCCTTCCAGAACACCTCATCCTGCCTGGCCTGCCACGGCACCGCCGCCTACTCGAACCAAAAGGGTTACTTCAATTTCGCCCTGAAAGAACAGGGCGGCATTGTCTACCCCACCACCCCGCTGCCGAACTCGGCTTTCGCCGGTTACAACAAACTGGATTTTGTCTGGTCGTTGAAACACGCCCAGTGGCAACGCTAAGGAGCATGACATGAGCGTATTGAATTTCCCCCGTATCTACCTCAACGGCCACATGTTCTGGAACCCGCCAACAGCCAACAACAACGATGTGTTTCCACTCTATGACGCGGTCAACATGGATATTAACTGGCCGTTTGTGAACTTCTACGACATCACGCGCCAGAACGCCCCCAACAAGCTGATGCCCTGGGTCATCAGTCCCGTGAACAACGTCCCGGACTATGTGTCGATGGTGCCGACCAATGGCAGTCCGACCCCCTACATTCCCGCAGAATGGGATCTGTTTGGCGATAATGCCTGCGGCACGGTGAGCTACGACGATATCCGCTCCGTGGTCATCGGCGGCGAGCTGCAGGCCAACAACTACATCGCCCAGGATGCGCTGGTCGGCAAGAACTACCAATTGCTCGGTAACCCCTTCGGCAGCGCCAGTCCTACTGCCGCGCGCTTCGTGGACATCAGCCCGTGGCAGAACACCTTCACCGCGTTGTATTTCGACAAGCTGATGCTGGGGGATGATAAATGCGGCCTGACCCTCAATCGGCAATACCGGATGCTGGATCGATTCCTGAACTTCAATTGGGGGGCCCTCGGTGGTCTGAAGTATGTCACCACCACCTGGCAGACCTGCTTTCCTCAGGAAAACCTGGAATGGGTTATGGGCAACTCCGCGCTGCTGAGTCAGCTTCAACAGCAGATGAAGCAACAAGGAGCTCGTGGCTTGATGTTCAGGTTTTCCACCTACCTGACCTACTATGACAAGAACGGCATTTTCAACGATTTCCCGCCGATCAATACCCACTCAACGACAGCCGCGGACATGGCCAAAGTGCAAGCGATGTATCAGAAGGGCCTGGACAACGTTTCCGATATATTCTTCAACCCCGCCTACAGCCGCACCGCAGCGACCTTGGGTCTCTGGTTTGCCGACGAATACCCCACCGCACCCGCCGGCCGGCGCCTGGTATCTGCCAACCCGGTACCTGTTTTCAAAACAAACCAGCCTGTCGATGCCACAAGCATCACACTGGGTGTGATGTCGGCCCAGATTACCGGCAACACCCTGTCGCTGGATCTGGGCAACACTTTTCCGTTCTATCCAGTGGACTCCAACGCCCCGATCCCGACGGCCGAAAAATTCCATGCCGGCAACTATCTACTGGGCGTACGCAAGGATGGACAGTTCAACCCGGTGATCAACTTCGGTTTCGAGCAGTATCGACAAGCTGCCTTCGACAAACGTTCCGGCCTGCTGGATTTCACGCTCAACGACGCAGACAAGGCGACCCTGCAGGCCGGCCCTCTGGAGCTGCAGCTACAGGGCACACAAACGCCCCAGATCGCTTCCACTCAGCAGATGTGGACCGCCGAAGTGATAGAAAGCGGCAGTTTCATCGACGTGGGTGATCACAAGACACTGCAAATCATGGTGCAAAAGGATGGCAAGCCAGCGGCCAACACCGTGCTGTGGGTGGCGGAGTATGGCAACCCCTTCTCGGTGACCACCAGCAACTACTATCTGGCATTCAGTAATCCGGCCGACTTCACGCTGTTCTACGACCATCCGGCAGACCGCACATTGAACAAGCCCAATCTGCCGCAATTCAACGACATGCTCGCGATATCAAGCCACCTGGCTACCGGTAGCGGCCGTGGACTCACCGCCCTACAGGCCGTGGATACGTCGAATGCCGGGCCTTCGGGAATACCGGTAAATTATCAGCAGTTCCTGCATGACTTGGGCAAACCAGTCGCGGTCAATTTGCGCCCTTGCCTGACATTCGACTCAGCCATCTCCCGAACCGGGACGCTGCGCGATGCTCAGAACAGCATCGTCAATTACTCTGTTGCAAAGATCACCACCAATGCCAGCGGCATTGCCCAACTGGGCGTGAGTGCTCGAGCCCCGGGTTTTCCCACTCTGCGGTTCTTCGTGCAGGAAGATCACAACAACCCGGCCGTCCCCTTCAGTTTCAACTACACCCAGGCCTACACAGACTTCCTCGCCCCGATGCGCGTCCTGCCACTGGATCCTCAGTTGCAACAGGACTTCATCACCTACTGGAACTCCATCTGCACGCGTCAGAACGCCGCGACGCTGTTGTGGGAGAACTTCATCTACCCACGCATCTTGCAGACCTTCTATTACCTGTACCCGATCATGAACAAGTTCATGCCGCTCAACTCCCAGGCACGAGTTGAAGGCGCCATCGACCAACTGATTGTGCTGATCAGCAAGGAGTACCAGGAGGAAAGCACACTCGCCATGCCCATCACCCGCGACATGTCACAAAGCCGACGCGCCGTACTGGAGCTGTGGGCGCAGTCCCTGGTGAAACGCAATTACCCGCCTATCCCGCTCAGCATGAGCGACTACGAACAAAGCTAAAACTACAACGCTCACGCAGGACCACCGGGTGACGAACCTGTCACCCGGCACTTCACAGGAGTGTCATATGAAAGCCAGCATTTTGAACCGGCTGTTGCTGTTGACCCTGCTACTCATCCCGGCGCTATTCGCCCAGGCGGACAGCGGCGCCGTGTACTTCACCATGGGAGTGCACAACACCGAGGGGTGCAATGAACAGAACGGTAATTGCATCGCCACACGAGCACCGGGCGAGCCTTCCGATCCGTTTTTTCCGGCGTACTGGATCAGCGACTGGACCATGTACCGGGTGATGCACAACTACGAGAAAAACCCGCCGCCCTACAGCAATCCACCCACCACCCTGACCCCGGCGGACTACACCGTTTCTCGCGGAACCAGCTATTACGACACCGCCTACATCCCGCCGGATGGCGACGGTTTTGGCGCGATGATGGAGCACTACGAGAAATACTGTTTGCCCATTTTCCCGATCAAGAACAACAACTACACCTGCTCGTTCGTGTCCCTGGGCAACAAGGCGTACTTCCTGACGTACCCGCAAGACCGCCCCAAAGACATGCCGGCCTGTTGCATGTTTTCACCGATGAATCATCCGCCACGGCAAGACTTCATCCAGCACCTGCCCTATAGCGCCGAGCGCAGCAAAAACCTCAATGGCAGCGTGCAGGCCTACGCCCTGGACCTCGATTCGCCGCAAGGTCCGATCCTGTTCGGCTATGCGTTTTTCAAAAAGCCAACGGGACAACCGCCCTACCGGCACCCCCAGTCGTTCTTCTTTTCGGGTGACACCAGCGTCGCCAATGCGCCCATCGTCAGCCAGAACTACACCAACTTCCGCATCGCCAAACCGGACCCGGCCCAGACCTGGGCGCAAGTGGCTGCCATGTGCCCGTCGAATCCACCGCCCTGCCAATTGTTCGAGCCACCGGCGTCACAGAGCAACGGCCAAAAAGCGCAGTGGAACAAGCTGATGCAGCGCAAACCCTGACCAATGACGAAGGATCGCCATGAAAACCACACTCCGTCTCTGCGTGATATCAGTGGGCCTGGCCAGTCTGTCAGGCTTATCCCAGGAGCAAGCCCTGGCCCGGGAACAGGCCATGCCGTCGACGCAGGCCAGCAACCTGAGTTGCCAGCCCCCAAGCACCGCGCCGGTCGCCACCGCCAGCCAGGATCAGTTCGATCAATACAGCTGGCAGATGTTCATCGCCTTGAACTGGCCCGCACAGGATGGGCAGCGCGGTGATCCCGACTGCGCCAAACAGCCTGGGGATCCAGGCTATACAGTCTGGCAGACCTACAAGACCGTGGAGGAAATCTTTCTGCCGAGGGGCGCCAATCCTGGCCCGTGGAATACCCCGCAGACCGCCAAAAGCCTGGGCATCATCAACATCGCCGCGCTGAAGAACAGCACCCAGGTGAATGCCGTGGACCAGGCCGTCGGCGGCTGGCTGATCGACCAGGCAGGTAACCCGACCTACTACGACATCTCGGCCAACGAGACGTCCTACGACTACATCGTCAACAACAACTTCTATAACGCCGACGTCGTTTCCAAAGCCAATAACATCAACTTCCCCAATGGGGTCATCGAGGTCAAGTCGAGCTGGCGCATCCTCACCCCCAACGACAATGCCAGCCACTACCTGACCATGCTGGCGCGCGCGGCCACGTTCAACGACCAGGGCCAGCGCAGCGGTGTCACCGAGGCCTACCTGGGCCTGGTGGGCCTGCACATCATCACCAAGGTCAACGGCTATCCGCAGTGGATCTGGTCGACCTTCGAGCAGATCGACAACGTTCCGCCCAAGGAGCTGGTGCATGGCCAATGGGTCGATCAGCCGACACCCGGCATGACCTACTCCTACTTCAACCCCACCGCGCCCCTCGTCAGCCTCAACCAGTCACCCTGCGACTGGCAGACTCAGGGCGGACAACTGGTCTGCGTGCCCAAACCCGGCACCACGTTCCAGACCCCGAACCCGCTGAACCGGGTCACCCCGATTGCCGAGGTCACCAACGGGGTGAACACCAACTACCGCACCGACCCGGGCCTGCAAAGAAGCGTCTTGAAGTATTACCAACTCATCACCACCCAACGCCCGCTGATGCCGGACAACCCCAGCAACCCACTGGGCCAGCCAACCCCGTCGCTCTCGGCCAACGTGACCATGGAGAGCTACATCCAGCCCAACAGCAGCTGCATGAATTGCCACTCCATGGCGACACCGGTCAAGAGCCCCTACAAGGCCGATTTCTCCTACATGTTCAAATTCGCCAACGCGCCTGTCGGCAAAACCACCAAGGACGAGGAATAGATCATGAGCATTCTCAATGGACCACGGCTGAATTTCTGGGGAGGCATCCGCACAGACGTCAGCCTGCCGAACAACTCCCCCACCATCCCTTATGACGGCAATGAGGAATGGCCGCTCTTCGACCTGACCACTTCGACCCTGGCGCCGGGAGCCCAGTCTTACACCGACGATCAGTTGAACAACATGATCAACGCGCCCGACGGCGACTACTACACCGCCGGCGGCTGGAATCACTACGGGCAGCATGTCGTCGACATGCAGAACGCCTTGATCAGTTCCCAGGGTAATCCGGGCAGCATCAGCACCACCGGCGACATGGTGGGCCAGCCGGTTTATCTGCTCGGCTCGGTGGATCCGGTGACCGGACAAGGCCCCGTCTCCGGCCCGATGATGGTGGACCTGGACCCCACCGCCTCGACCACCACCCAGATATTCGTCGGCGGCCTGCAGATTGGTGGTAACAGCGACATCCAGTTGCTGATTCGCAGTAATACCGTGTGCAGCAGTTTCGACGTGGCGGGACGTGTGCTGTTGCCCGCGAAAATGGATGCGCCGGGATCTTTCCACGCCAGCGGTACGTTTCAACTGACCTTCCCTTTGAGCAGCATCGTCAGCTGGAACCAGAACAGCAGCGGCCTGCGCTCGATCATCCAGGCGCCGGGTGCGACCGGCATCGTCCTGCGTTTCGTCATGTTCGAAATGTGCCCCACGATGACCACCGAACAGCTGGACGCCGATTATGCCGCCGGCCGATACACCCCCAACCCGAGCATCGGCAGGGTCATCGGTACACTGGCCCCGGCCTTCGCCGACGAGCCGCTGAACTGCCAGCCGGGCCGGCAACTGGTCAACCAGAGTACGGGGAATGCTGGTTATGCCGACCTGGGCGGCAACGGTTACCTGAGCATCGACATGGTGAACGTCATTCCGAAGCAAACCTTCAGGGCCGTCAGGGACGATATCACCAGCCCTATCGGACCGAACGCGAACTACGGCCCCGTCACCATCACCGCAGGCACCACTGAACTGGCCACCCTGGACCCGACCAACCGCTTTCTATTCGACTACTACGTGTATGGCGGCATCGTCGACCTGCCCTTGACCGCCAACCAGCTACAGGCAGTGCAGACCGCCGCCCTGGCGATCAACGCGCCCGGCAAGGTCGCCGGTACCACGTTGCAAGCCACCGAATCGACCTATCGGGTGTATGCCGATCAGCGCAACGTCTATCTGGAAGACTACCCCGATGGCCTGTCGATCACCTTGCAGGTCAGGTATCTGGGCGGCCCGGTCCGAAGCGCCACCGAAATCGACCTGCAGGCTGCTGCTCCTGCTGTGTACGATGAGCCGCAATACTGGGACTTCCTCGATTTTCCTGCATCGCTGACCATTAACCCTGGCCAGCTCGCGATCAGTTTCCCGGTCACCGTCAAACCGGGTAGCGCCGCCCAGGCGGGTTTTGTCGCCTTGACCTGCACGGCCAATGGCCTTCCAAGCAGTGGCTACTTCACCAGCTTCCGCAAATACGCACAGACCGACTTCGGCATCCCCGCGGGCACCCACATCACCTGGGAGCTGATGTACCCCAACGTTTTGCGCTTTCACTACCTGGCCTTCCCCGCCATGTCGCGCTACATCCCGCTCAATCAGCCCGACGCGGTCATGGGCGCCAAGAACCCCATCCTCGCCCGAACTTCGGATGCGTACAAAGGCACCACGCTGTTCATGCCCGTGGTGCGCTCGATGTCGCCCTGCCAGCGGGCGCTGCTCCGGGCTTATCTCACCGGTGAACCGTGGCAACCGCCGCAGTAACCGCATCCATCCGTTATTCATGGAGAGAGCCCTATGCCCGTTCCCATTAATATCCCGGCGCGGCCCAGCGAAACCCTGTGCCCGAGCACCATCATCGCCGAAGGCCTGCTGAACCCTCGGGGCATTTGTGTGCAGGCCGATGGCAGCCTGCTGCTGACCGAAGCCGGCTCGGGCCTGCCGGAACAGCCCTTCAGCGGCCGCATCAGTCGACTGCGACCGGATCCGCACAAGCCTGGCGCCTATCTACCCGGCGAGATACTGGCGCAAGGTTTTCGCGCCATGAATATGCAGGCGCGCATGCTGCGCGATGAAATCATGGGGCTGTCGGACATCGCCTGCGGTGACGGGCGCTGTCTGGTCAGCCAGACCGATTACGTCGAGGGTTCCAAATTGCTGGACCTGCAATTCACACCGCCCGAACCGGTGTTTCACAGCCGTGGCAATCTGAATGCGCTGTGTTACCACCCGACCCGCCGCAGTTGGCTGGCGGTCAAACCCGATACCAATCAGTTGGTGGAATTCGCCAGCGGACAGGACGAACGCGTGCTGGTCCGGTTGCCCGAACTGGACCAGGGCCAGGAAGCCGTCCCGGTGACCCTAGTGTACGAACCGGCGACCGACGCAGTGCTGATCAGTCTGTTTTCCGGAGAGTTGCAGGGCGACCCGACGCGCAAAGGCATCGACTTTGCCGATAAGGCCGGCCAAGTGATTCGGGTCTGGCCTGACAGCGGGCAGATCGAGATCCTGATTCGCGGCCTGCAACTGCCCACCGGACTGGCACTGTGTCCGAGGGGCAACGTGCTGGTGCTGGAGCTTTGCGACCGCCTGCAGCAACCCTTGCCACCCGACTGGAACGGCGAACCGCTGCACGGCGGCTTTACCCGTTTCACCGGGCGACTGCTGAGTTGCAACCTGCAAACCGCCCAGGTCGCCGTGCTCGCCCGCGACCTGGATACCCCTTCCAACCTGTGTCTGCTGGAGGATGCAGTGCTGGTGAGCGAAGGCATGGGTTTGACCGGCCGGCCACTGCCCATGCCAGACAACACCGTCGTCCCATTGAGCGGCAGACTGCGGCGGGTGCAGCTCTGAAAAAGTGGGCCACAAGTTGCCTGAACATTACCTGCCCCGAATTCGGCAGGAATGTTCAGGCCCGGTTCGCATCAATCGCTCTCTGAGGCGTCTCGGATTCGAGCGGGTGACACGATGATTTTCACGTTGTGCTGCTTGTTGTTGACCAATTCCTCAAAGCCCTGCCCGACGATCTGTTCCAGCTGAATACGCCCGGTTATCAGCGGCGTGATGTCCAGCCGGCCGTCGGCGATAAAGGCGATCACATCTGCAAACTCACCGTTGTAGGCAAGTGCACCCAACACCTGTTTTTCGGTGGCGACCAGCTCGAAGAAATTGAACTCGCTGGGCTCCTCGAAGATGCCTACCAGCACACAGGTGCCGGCCTTGCGGATGAGGTCGATGGCGAGCTTGGCCGTGTGTTTGTTGCCGATGCATTCGAAACTGACATCCGCCCCCAGCCCGCCGGTCAGCCGCCGCACCTCAGCCAACGCGTCACACTCATTAGGGTCCAGCACTTGGCTTGCCCCCACCTCCAGCGCCTTGGCCTTGCGCGCTCCCGACATTTCCAGAGCAATGACCTGGGCCGCGCCAGCCGCCTTGGCGCACATGATGGTGCACAGGCCGATGGTTCCCGCGCCAACCACCACCACATTTTTCCCCAGCAAACTCCCGGCCTTTTTCACCGCGTGCATGCCCACTGCCAGCGGTTCGATCAACGCCCCGGCTTCGGCGGGAAAGTTGGCCGGCAACTTGTAAAGCAGGTTGGCCGGTACATTGACCAACTCGGCGAACGCGCCATTGTTCATCAGCCCGGTGAACGCCAGGTTCTCGCAAATGTTGTACAGCCCATGGGTGCAGTAATAACAAGTGCCACAGTGCTGACAGGCATCGGCTGCCACCGGTTCGCCCACACTGAACCCCTGGACCCCGGCGCCGATTTCGACGATCTCGCCACAGAACTCATGACCGAGAATGCACTGCCCCTTGATGCCGGTCAGCGGGTGCGGCGCATCCACCGGAATGAACACTGGCCCGGCGACGTATTCATGCAAGTCGGAGCCGCAGATACCGCACCATTGCACGCGAATCTGCACCCAGCCCGCCGGTGGCGAGACGGGCAACGGCACATCTTCGACGCGGATATCGTGACGACCATGCCAGACAGCGGCACGCATGCTGCGGGTCGGATCAATTGGAAGGCTCATGTTGGAATCTCCTTGAAATCGTTGGCCTTGGCGCCCGGCAAATGGCCGGCCGCCAAGGGAGGCATCAGTGTTGTTGGACAAAGTCCAGAATCAGCCGATTGACCTGCTCGGCCGCTTCCATCTGCACCATGTGCGCTTGCCCCGGCAGGATTTCGACCCGGGCGGTCAGTCCAGCGCTGTGGGTCGCAGGAATGATCGCGTCGTCACTGCCCCAGATCAGCAACACGGGTTGCCGGTTTTCTTGCACCACGCCGCGCAGATCGAGTTGTTGCCGCCCGTCTTTGAACAGCCCCGCAACCAACAGGCGCAGGGCCGCATCCACCCCTTCCAGGCGCTTGTACTTGAGCATGTCTTCGAGCATCTGCCGATTGACCAGTTCGGGGTCGGAGAACAGTTGCACCAATTGTGGCTTGAGGGCATTGCGGCTGGCTGCCTCGACAAAACCTTGCAGGTAATCGCCGTTGATTTCCGCGCCCAGGCCGGCGCTGCCGATCAAGCTCAGGGAACGCACCCGCTGGGGAGCCAGGCGCGCCGTGTTCAGCGACACCGCCCCGCCCATGGAATGCCCCACCAGATGCGCCACGGGAACATCCAGATGATCGAGCAGAGCCAGCAGCACCCCGCTCAACTCATCCAGATCGCCGTGCTCCAGTTGTTTGGTCGACTCACCATGGCCCGGCAGATCCAGAGCAATCACCCGGCGCCCGGCGGCCAATGCTTCATGATTGAACATCCAGTTATTCAGGTCACCGCCGAACCCATGCACCAGCACCAACGGCACCCCGCCTTCGCCACGCTCGAAGTAACGGATCAGTCGCCCGTCCAGTTCGACCTTCTGCGGCTTCGGCCCACTGTCTTCCTCGGCACCGTCACCTGGCACGAACGCGGCCTGGAACTGTTCGATCACCGCATCGATCTCGGCCTCGCTGGCTTCGCCGTCGACCACGATGCCGAGCAATGCACCGACTGCGAGGGTTTCATCCTGGCGCGCGATCTGCCGGCGCAGCACACCGGAAAACGGCGCTTCGACACTGCTGGAAATTTTGTCGGTTTCTACGTCGAGCACTTCATCGCCCTTGGCGATCGCCTGGCTCTCCTCCTTGAGCCAGACATCGACCCGGCCTTCGGTCATGGACAAGCCCCACTTGGGCATGGTCAGGGTATGGATCTGGCTCATGAACGCTTGCTCCACTCGATCAGTTTGAGCACGGCGTTTTCGATCTTCGCCGCGTCAGGGATATAGAGGTCTTCCAGGGCGTCGGAGAACGGCACCGGCGTATGCGGCGCGGTGACCATCTCGATGGGCGCCTTGAGCGAGGCGAACGCTTTTTGCGCCACCAGGGCCGAGATGTCGGTGGCCATGGAACAGCGCGGGTTGGCCTCGTCGATCACCACCAGGCGCCCGGTCTTTTCCACGCTTTCCAGAATGCTGTCTTCGTCCAGCGGGCTGGTGGTGCGCAGGTCGATGACCTCGCAGTCAATCCCCCGCCCTGCCAGGCTGCGGGCTGCATCCATCGCCGTATTGACCGTGCGCCCATAGGAAACCAGGGTCACGTCCTTGCCGTCGCGCAGGAAGTTGGCCTCGCCGAACGGGATGGTATAGAGCTCTTCCGGCACCTCGCCCTGCATGCTGTAGAGCAGTTTGTGTTCGCAGAAGATGACCGGATCGTTGTCGCGGATGGCCTGGATCAACAGGCCCTTGGCGTCATAAGGGGATGACGGGCAGACAACTTTCAGGCCGGGGATGTGGGTCCACAGCGACGTGAGCATTTGCGAGTGTTGGGCGGCGGCCCGCAGGCCCGCGCCGACCATGGTGCGAATCACCAACGGGGTGGAAGCCTTGCCCCCGAACATGTAGCGAAACTTGGCCGCCTGATTGAGGATCTGGTCCAGGCAGCAACCGGCGAAGTCGACGAACATCAACTCGCACACCGGGCGCACGCCGCAGGTTGCTGCGCCTACCGCGGCACCGACATAACCCAACTCCGACAGCGGCGTGTCCAGCACGCGGCCGGGGAATTGGTGGTAGAGGCCCTTGGTCACGCCCAATACCCCGCCCCAGGCGTCATTTTCACCAGGAGCACCGGCACCGCCGGCGACGTCTTCCCCCATGATGAACACGCTGGGGTCGCGGCGCATTTCCTGGGCCAGGGCTTCGTTGATTGCCTGCTGATAACTGATTTTTCTCGCCATGATAAAGGTCTCGATTCTTGTTATAGGGGGCGTTCAGGGATAGGAAACGTAGACGTCGGTGAGCAGGTCGGCGGCGCTTGGCTTGGGGTCGGACTTGGCCTTGCGCACGGCATTTTCGATCAGCAGGTCCACTTCGCCATCGATCTGGTCCAACTGGCTGGCATCGATCAATCCGGTCCGGGTGGTGCGCTCGCGAAACTGCATCAAGCAGTCGTTGTGTTCGCGGAAATACTTGACCTCGTCCGGTGCCCGATAGGTCTGGGCGTCGCCCTCGAAGTGACCGTAGTAGCGGGTCAACTTGACCTCGATCAACGACGGTCCTTCACCGGCTCGGGCCCGCGCCACCGCGGCACCGGCGGCTTCGTGAACGGCGAAAAAATCGAAGCCGTCGACGGTGACCCCAGGCATGCCGAAACCGGCTGCGCGGTCGGCGATGTGATCGCAGGCCACTGACCAGTTGGACGCCGTGGCCTCGGCGTAACCGTTGTTCTCGGCAATGAACAGGCACGGCAGGTTCCACACCGAGGCCATGTTCATCGCTTCGAACACGGCCCCTTCGTTGGAACCGCCGTCGCCGAAAAACGCTACGGCGACGCCGTCGGTCCCCTTGAGTCTGGCGGCCAGGGCCGCCCCTACCACCAGCGGTGCACCCGCACCGACGATGCCATTGGCGCCGAGCATGCCCTTCTCGAAATCGGCGATGTGCATGGAGCCGCCCTTGCCCTGACAGACTCCGGTTTTCTTACCGTAGATTTCGGCCATCATCCCGTGCACATCAACGCCCTTGGCGATGCAATGACCGTGGCCACGGTGGTTGGAGGCGATACAGTCATCATCCCTCAGGTGAGCCATGACACCGGCGGCCGAGGCCTCTTCACCGGCATAAAGATGGACGAAACCGGGAATCTCGCCGGTGGCGAACTCCACGTGCAGGCGCTCTTCAAAGACGCGGATGGTGCGCATCACCCGATAGGCATGCAGCAATTGATCAGCAGTCAGCTGTGTCGACATTTTTATTCTCCAGGGTGTCTTGAGGCTCAAGTTTCAAAGTGCAAGGTTCAAAGGGTGTTGCGGGTGTTCACGACCGATGGCCAGCAGCCGCTCTTGCGCGGCATAGGCCAGCGCCGCATTGACATCGATGCTCAGCGGACCGCCGGAGTCGAGGGTCACGGTGGGCAAGTCATCGGCGTTGAATTCGATTTCCCGTTCGCCATCCAGGGCCAGGGTGCCGTTGCTCAGGCACAGGCGATGGGCAACACCGGGTTCAAGGCTGCCGGCCGCGAGTACGCCGCAGCCTTGCAACAGGCCGGGCGCCAGGGGCACCAGCAAGGCTTCGGACGATTGCGGATCAAGGCGCATCCAGGCGCCGTTGGGGGCTTGGCGCGATACTGGAAACCACAACCCGCAGAGGGCCGATATGCCGATGGACTGAGGTTCCGCGAAAGTGACGAACACCTCCGCCAGATCGATCCCACGGCTGATTGCACGGGCGCCAATGAAGGGCAGCGAGGACACCGCCACGTCCACCAGCGCCACTTCGCACAGGTTGCGGCTGGGAATCCGCACCAGCAGGCGTTTATTGCGACGCAAGGCAATTTCGGGTGGGATCCGGCCGCTGGCGAATAGCCCGCCGGCCAGCCCGGCGCTGGTGGCCTCACGCAGTTCCGGGAAGGCATTGTTGGTCCCCGTCGACAGGGTCAGCAGCGGAATGTCGCCGACTTCGGCAGCCACCGCTTTGTGGGTGCCGTCACCGCCGAGCACGGCAATCAGCGACACGCCGCGTTCAGCCATCCAGCGCGCGGCCTGGCGAGTGTCCGCCACGCTCTGGCGCAAGGTAAGTTCCAGGAATTCCAGAGTTGGCCAGTGGCTGTCACGCGCCTGACGGCCATGACTGTTCTTCTTCACCGCCGCCGCGATGCCGGTCATGTCGGTGGGCATCTGCACGCGCTCGACACCGGTGGCGCCAAAAGCCGCCAGCAGCCGTTGGATCACCGAGACCTTGTCGGTGCTGGAAAACAACCCGGCATTCGCCGTCAGACGCCTTACGTCCCGGCCGGACGCCGGATTGGCAATGATGCCGACGGTCAGGGGCAAGCGACTCATGTCGCCACCACGGGTACGGCAGAGTAAAAGCCTCGGCAGGAGGACATAGGGCACCTCTTGTTATTATCGGGTTGCCAGTCGTGCTGGTTGCCAGGGTTAGAGCAAGGCCGGTGCCAGAATCGCAAAAGATCGCCGAAAAGCCCGGTCCAGAGCGGTTTTGACTACATTTCCAAGTGATGGGATCCCGCTCGATTGAGACGTCCCATGTCAGCCTGCACGGGTTAGAGGTCAGACCTTGAGACGTCGCGTCTCAGCTTTGCAGTGCGGTGAACCGATGCTTGTCGACCGTCCCTGAACGGCGCTTAATAGCCCGCACAACTAAAAGAAGATCGAACCGGAGGCCTTAAATGCTTTCCGCACACTCGAAGGCGCATGTGGATTGCGTCAGCCGTGTTTTGAAGAACGCAGCGCACCTGCCGCAACTGCCCGTGCCGGACTTGATCCTGGATTCCTGGCGCCGTTCCATGGAGCAACACCACTTGGACCCTGGCTCATTACAAGGGCCGCGGATCCTGTCCCAGAACGTGCTGCAAGAGTGTCGAGAACGCTCCGAACTGTTCCTGCGCATCGCCAGCGAAGAAGTCGCCCGACTCCATGGTCGCGTGCGCGATGCCGACTACTGCGTGTTGCTCACCGACGCCCAGGGCCAGACCATCGACTATCGCGTGGAAACCTCCATCCGTAATGATTGCCGCAAAGCAGGCCTGTACCTGGGCACCTGCTGGTCAGAAGGTGAGGAAGGCACCTGTGGGGTGGCCGCGGTGCTGACCGCACGAACACCGGTTACGGTGCACAAGCGGGATCACTTCCGCGCGGCTTTTATCGGACTCACCTGCTCCGCCGCTCCGGTCTTTGACCCTCGGGGCGAACTGCTCGGGGTGCTCGATGTGTCTGCGGTGCGTTCGCCGGACGACCGTCGTTCGCAGCATCTGATCCGGCAGATGGTGGTGCAGAGCGCACGGGAAATAGAACAGGCGTTTTTCATGAACAGTGCCCAGGGTTACTGGGTGCTGCGGGCCCACAACAGCCCAGGCTACGTCGACAGCCAGCCCGATTACCTGCTCGCCTGGGACGACGACGGACAACTGCAGGCACTCAACCCCGCGGCGCGGCAATGGCTGTCGCAAAGTTTTGGTCAACTGCCGGACCACATCGGCCAAGTGTTCGATCAGCAGTTATTGCATCGCGCCAGGGACGAATCGCTCTGCCTGTTTCACTGCCAGGGTGGCCGTCATGTCTTGCATGGGCGACTCAGCGCGCCACGGCAGGTGAAACGCAGCCCGGCTCGTCGGGTACTGTCACCCGCCGAACTCGACCCGCGACTGGAAGAAAGTTTGCGCCTTGCGGTTCGGGTCAAAGACCGTCATCTGCCGGTGCTGATCCACGGCGAAACCGGTTCCGGCAAGGAAGTCTTCGCCCGCCAGCTGCACCAGGCCAGTCTGCGCCGTGATCGACCTTTTATTGCGGTGAACTGTGCAGCGATTCCCGAAAACCTGATCGAAAGCGAGCTGTTTGGTTATGCAGCCGGCGCCTTCACTGGTGCTTCGAATAAAGGCATGCAAGGTCTGCTGGAACAGGCCGATGGCGGCACCCTATTTCTCGATGAAATCGGCGATATGCCCCTGCCCCTGCAAACCCGGCTACTGCGGGTTTTAGCCGAGGGCGAAGTGGCGCCCCTGGGAGCGTCGAGAAGCAAGGCGATAGACATTCAGGTGGTCTGCGCGAGCCACCGCGATCTGGAAGCCCTGGTGACCAGCGGCGAGTTTCGCGAGGACCTGTACTTCCGCCTCAGTGGTGCGCGATTCCAATTGCCGCCGTTGCGCGAACGCAGTGATCGACTGGCATTGATCAACCGGATACTCGAAGAAGAATCGTCGGCCTGCGCGATGGCGATGCAACTGGGAAGCGCCGCCCTGGAATGCCTGCTCGGCTATCGCTGGCCGGGTAATGTGCGCGAGCTGCGGCACGTGCTGCGTTACGCCTGCGCGGTGTGCGAGACCCAATTGATTCTGTTGAGTGACTTGCCTGAGCATCTGCCCGGCCGTCGACTCAATGATTCGGCGTCAGCTGACGCCTTGGAACGCTGCGCCAGTCCTGAACGCGAGGCACTCATCGATGCCCTCGTGCGTCATCGCTGGAAACCCACACCAGCGGCCAAGGCTTTGGGCATCTCCCGGGCAACGCTGTATCGACGGGTCCATCAACATGGCATCGACATGCCTGGCAGGGGCTGACCACGAGTTCATCCGGCGGCCCCGCTCAATGAGCGTTGGCCACCGGACAGCACAATGGACTTGCATCGATCACAGTATTGGTGAACGGCATCGAATAAATGTGGGAGCAAGCCCCGGCTATTAAAACCAGGTCTCCATCTGTATCCCGTATTGCCACACACCCCCAGCGTTGAAGTCTGTCTTGCCGAAGTTGTCTGTGGAACTGTATCGGTCCAGGTCCGAAGACCAGTTCATGAAGCTGGCGAATACGCGCAACTCGGGGCGTGTGAGCAGGTCTCCAACGTCGGGTTTGAAGGTCGGGGCGATGGTGAATTTCCAGAAGTTACCGTCCACCGCATTACGTTGCAGGTAGCCCTTGGGGTCGAGGTTCATGGTTTGCCAGCTCATTTCGTAGGCCATCTCGAAATTGCTGTTGATTTCATTGGCCAGCCGCATGTTCAGGGTCATCCAGCGATAGTCGTCACCCTTTACGTAGCGATCCTTGCTTTGTTCAGCCAGTAAGCTGGGGCCGATACGCCAGTGGGGTGCAATCGGTGTTTCGCCGTACAGCGCCAGGCGCAGCGCACGGGCGTCGTCGATCAGTTCGCCGTCCGAGCCAATGTTCTTGACCTCGGCCCCCAACCCTTGCCCGTAGAGCAGCGCCGTCTTGAAGAAGCCTTCCCTGCCGAAAAAGTTTTTCTGGTGGTTGGCCACCATGCTGTGCAAGCCGGAGTCCGCAGGCTTCAGGCCCGCTTCATTAGTGCGAGTGCTAAAGTCGTTTTTCTTTGAACCAATACCATTGAACATCCACTGCCACTGACCATTATCGAAGAACTGGTTGGAGGTGAGGATGTAGCTTTCCACATCGGCATTGACACCGCCCTCACTGAAATCCCCGTAGTTACGCCCGATCAACGAGTAATTCGAGCGCCAGTTCTTGTTCATCTGCACGTCGTAGATACCACCCCCGGTGCCGGCCAGAAAGACGACGTCCGAGTCCAGCCAATGGATATCGAAGTTGTCCCTGTCGAATCGCTTGCCTGCCCACAGGGTGGCGTTCTCGAACGTCGAATTACCCTTGAATGCGGCGAGATGATCAAGTTCCGTAAATACCTGGCGCACATTCAGGTTACTTTCGGCGGCCGTCCAGTCATTGGAACTTTCCACTCCATCGGCGATGGAAACCGTGAATTTGGAATGGGTGCCGTTCTGCGCATAGGCTTCTTTCGACAGGTCTATACGCATGTACGTGTCGTCTTCGTTACCGAGTCGGCCGACGGCGCCACCGACTGAACCGGCAGGCGTTGTATAAGGACCGCCCCGCCCGCCCCCCAGGCCATCGTTGATCAGCAATCCCGAGCGGGCGTAGCCCTTGAAGCTGAACCCGTCGGTGAGGTGCCCGGTACTGCCCTCCTTCTCCATGCTTTGCTGACGGGCTTCGAGTTTTGCCAACCGCGTATCCAAACTGGGCGCCGCAGTGGCGGTCGCAGTGGACGCAACAGGCTGCAAGGCGGGAGTGGACTGTTTGAGCTGCTGCAATTCCCTGGCGAGCGCCTGGGTTTGTTGTTCGGCGGCGGCTGCACGTTTTTCCGCAGCGCTGGCACGGGCTTCAAACGCGGCCATGCGTTCTTCCAGAGTCGCGGCCTGAGCAGTGGCCGCCGAGGTGCCGAGTACGCCTGCGAGTAGCCAGCTTGATGCTTTCTGCATGGGGGATTTCCTGTTTTGTTTTTATTTTTTGTCCTGCGAACGGGCTTTTCTTTCGTGAGTTGGGAATTGTCAAAATCCACGAAAAAAAGGATGCCTCATCGCAAATACGCTGCTACATTTGGCGATGTTAACGTTAACTTTTCTAAAAACAAAAATAAAGAGGGCTTTATGAAACAGCTCAAATCACTCTTTCCAGCAGCACTGCTTGCCCTTTGCGCCGGGCTTCCATCCCTCTCCAGCGCAGCCAATCTGACGATTTCCTGCGGTGCGGTGGGCGCGGAATTACAACTGTGCAAAGAGGCCGTCGAGGCGTGGTCTCAACAGACCGGCAATCACGTCGAGGTGGTGTCCACACCTAACTCGGCAACCGAGCGGTTGTCGTTCTATCAACAGATCCTCAGTGCGCAGTCCAGCGACATCGACATCATTCAGATCGACATGGTGTGGCCGGGGATGCTGGCCAAACATCTGCTGGATCTGCGCGAGGTGCTGCCCGCCGACGCGACCCAAGGCTACTTCCAGGCACAGGTGGACAACGCCACGGTGAACGGACGGCTGGTGACGATGCCGTGGTTCACCGACTCGGGCCTGCTGTACTACCGCAAGGACTTGCTCGAGAAATACAACAAACAAGTCCCCCAGACCTGGGAGGAAATGACCGCTACCGCCAAGGATGTACAGCAGGCCGAGCGCAATGCCGGCAACGCCAACGCCTGGGGGTACATCTTTCAAGGGCGTGCCTACGAAGGCCTGACGTGTAATGCGCTGGAATGGATCAGCAGCCAACCGGACGGCGGGCTGGTCAATCCACGAGGCGACATCGTGATCAACAGCCAGGCCTCAAGAACGGCGTTGACCCTGGCCAAAAGCTGGGTAGGCGACATCTCCCCGCGTGGAGTGCTCAATTACACCGAGGAAGAAGGACGCGGCGTATTCCAGTCGGGCAATGCGCTGTTCATGCGCAACTGGCCTTATGTCTGGGCCTTGGTGCAAAGCCAGGACAGTGCGGTAAAAGACAAAGTCGGGGTCGCTCCCCTGCCCCGCGGCGGCAGCACCGGCACCCATGCCTCCACTCTCGGCGGGTGGGGTTTGGCGGTGTCGCGTTACAGCGCCAACCCGAAGCTTGCTGCCGAACTGGTGAGCTACCTGACCAGCGCTCAACAGCAAAAACATCGTGCGTTGATTGGCGCCTATAACCCGGTGATCGAGTCGCTCTACCAGGATCCCGAGCTGCTCGCGGCCATGCCTTATTACAGTCAGCTGCACAGCATTCTCAACGACGGCGTCATGCGCCCCGCTTCAATCACCGCAGCGCGTTATCCGCGGGTTTCCAATGCGTTCTTCGATCAAGTGCATGGCGTGCTGGCCGGCGAGTTGCCGGTCGATCAGGCGCTGACCGAACTGGAAGGCGAACTCACGCGCATCAAACACCGGAACTGGTAAGCCACAAGGAAGGAAATCACCATGTCTGTTTCTACTACCCATGTCCCCTGTGACGAGCTCCTGCTCACCAGGGAAACGCCGGTACAGCGTCGCCGAGTGCGGGCCGCCTGGCTGTTTTTGACGCCGATGTTGCTGTGTCTGGCCCTGGTGGCGGCCTGGCCGTTGCTGCGGACATTCTGGTTCAGCCTGACCGACGCCAACCTGGCGGACACCGCTGGCGGCACCTTCGTTGGCCTGAGCAATTATCTGTTCCACAACGGTTCCAGCTGGTCGGGCATCCTGGTCGATCCGCAATGGTGGAACGCGGTGCGCAACACCTTGCATTTCACCGTGGTGTCGGTGGGGCTGGAAGTTGTGCTGGGGCTGCTGGTGGCGTTGCTGCTGAACATCCAGTTCGCCGGCCGTTCCCTGGTGCGAGCGTTGATTCTGATTCCGTGGGCGATTCCGACCATTGTCTCGGCGAAGATCTGGTCATGGATGCTCAATGACCAGTTCGGCATCATCAATCACCTGATGCTCAGCCTCGGCCTGATTACCGCGCCTCTGGCCTGGACCGCAGATGCCGATCTGTCGATGTGGGCGGTGATTATCGTCGACGTCTGGAAGACCGTACCGTTTGTCACGCTGCTGATGCTCGCCGCCTTGCAGATGTTGCCGAGTGACTGCTACGAAGCCGCCAGGGTCGATGGTATTCATCCGCTGAAGGTGTTCTGGCGGGTGACGCTGCCACTGCTGATGCCCGCATTGCTGGTGGCGGCGATCTTCCGCATCCTCGACTCCCTGCGGGTGTTCGACGTGATTTATGTGCTGACCTCAAACTCGTCGAGCACCATGAGCATGTCGGTCTATGCCCGCCAGCATCTGGTGGAGTTCCAGGACGTCGGTTACGGCAGCGCCGCCTCGACCCTGCTGTTTCTGGTGGTTGCAGTGATCGCCATGCTTTATCTCTACCTCGGACGCCGCCAACTGGAGGTCCGGTCATGAGCCCTCGCCTACTGAAAAAAGCACTGTTGCGCTTCGGTTTCTGGTGCCTGATCGGGGTGTTGCTGCTGTATGCGGTGTTCCCTTTCTACTACGCCATCGTCACTTCGCTGAAGCCGTCCAGCGCCTTGTTCGAGGTGAGTTACTGGATCAAAAAACCCGACTTCTCCAATTACGCGGCGGTGCTCAACCAAGCCTCATTCCTGCGGGCTATCGGTAATTCGCTGGTGGTTGCGCTTAGCGTGGTGACGCTGGCGCTGTTTCTCAGCCTGACCGCCGCTTATGCCTTGGGCCGGGTGAAATTCCGTGGGCGTGGCACGGTGTTGATGATGGTCCTTGGGGTGTCGATGTTTCCCCAGGTCGCGGTGCTGTCGGGGCTGTTCGAGGTGATCCGTGCCTTGGGCCTGTACAACACATCCTGGGCGTTGATTCTCAGCTACACGATTTTCACCCTGCCCTTCACCGTCTGGGTGCTGACCACGTTCATGGGCCAACTGCCCCATGAGCTGGAAGAAGCGGCAATCATGGACGGTGCGTCGCCTTGGGTCGCGCTGACCCGAGTGCTGTTGCCGCTGCTCTGGCCCGCCCTGGTCACCACGGGTTTGCTGGCTTTCATCGCGGCGTGGAACGAGTTCCTGTTTGCCCTGACCTTCACCCTCACCGACACCCAACGCACGGTGCCGGTGGCCATCGCCCTGATTTCCGGCGGCAGCCCCCATGAGTTGCCCTGGGGGTTGCTGATGGCGGCATCTGTGCTGGTCACCGTCCCTCTGGTGATTCTGGTGCTGATCTTCCAGCGCCGAATCGTTTCCGGCCTCACCACCGGCGCGTTAAAGGGTTGATGCCCGACAACTACAAGGAACAGCATCGTGATCAAGTTGAAACTGGATAACGTGAACAAACAATTGGGCGGCGCGCGGATTCTGCGCGACGTCAATCTGGAGATTGCGGCAGGTGAATTCGTGGTGTTCGTCGGCCCTTCGGGCTGCGGAAAATCGACCCTGCTGCGACTGATCGCCGGACTGGACTCGATCTGCGCCGGCGATCTGCTGATCGACGGGCGTCGGGTCAACGACCTGGAGCCGCGCGAGCGTGGCGTCGGCATGGTGTTTCAGTCTTATGCGCTGTACCCGCACATGAGCGTCTACGACAACATCAGTTTTGGTCTCAAATTGGCCAAGACCGAAAAGACCAGCCTGCGCGAGCGCGTGCTGAAAACCGCGCAAATCCTGCAATTGGACAAACTGCTGCAACGCAAGCCAAAGGAGTTGTCTGGCGGACAACGTCAGCGTGTGGCCATGGGCAGAGCGATGGCGCGGGAGCCGGACATTTTGTTGTTCGATGAGCCGCTGTCCAACCTGGATGCGTCCTTGCGGGTGCAGATGCGCAATGAAATCGCCCGGCTGCATGCCCGTCTGGGTTCGACCATGATCTACGTCACCCACGATCAGGTGGAAGCGATGACCCTGGCCGACAAAATTGTCGTGCTCAATGGCGGTCGCGTCGAGCAGGTCGGCTCCCCGCGCGAACTCTATGAGCGCCCGGCCAGCCGCTTTGTCGCCGGATTTCTCGGCTCACCCAGAATGAACTTTCTGCCTGCTCGCTTGCAGGCGCCAGGCGAAACCAGCCTGGTCGACAGCCTCGTGTCAGGCATGACGTCCCTGCCCTTCGACAGCTCGAATCTGGTGGCAGGCACGCCGCTAAGCCTGGGCATTCGTCCGGAGCACGTGTCACTCAAGGCGGCGCAAGGAACCGCCGGCTTCGTCGTGACCGTAGTCGAATACCTGGGCAGCGAAACCTACGTCCACCTCGAGACCGGTCAGGACGAGCCACTGATCTGTCGTTGTGAAGTCCACGCCGGATGGCAGGCGGGCGATCGGGTCGAGCTGCAGCTGGACGTCGACAACCTGCACTTGTTCGACGCCGACGGCACAGCCTTGAGGCGCCACCCACATGCCATTGAAACCGTCACTCTGCGCTCGGCACGAGCAGGCGTCCTATGACTTTGCCTTTGAATACCATGAACGATCCAATATCTGCTGCGCAGCGAGCGCTGAGTGACGGCCTGTCTCGGGTCATCCACGATTACCGCCCCGGATATCACCTTGCCCCCCCGACAGGCTGGATGAACGACCCTAACGGGGTGGTGTACTTCCGTGGCGAGTATCACGTTTTCTATCAACACCACCCCTTTGACGCGAAGTGGGGCCCGATGTATTGGGGGCATGCCAAGAGCGCCGACCTGGTCCATTGGCAGCATCTGCCGATTGCCCTGGCGCCCGGCGATGACTTCGACCGCGACGGCTGTTTTTCCGGTAGCGCGGTGGTGTGTGGAGACACCCTGGCGCTGATCTACACCGGGCACACCTGGCTGAAGGATGTGGGTGATGAAAGCTCGATCCGTCAAGTCCAGTGCCTGGCCACCAGTGTCGACGGCATTCGTTTCGTCAAACATGGCGCGGTCATCGAGACCGCGCCGCAAGACTCGATCATGCACTTTCGTGACCCCAAGGTCTGGCAAGAAGATGACTATTGGTACCTGATTGCCGGCGCACGTCTGGGCGATAAACCGCTGCTGCCGCTGTACCGTTCCACGGATCTGCATACTTGGGAGTTCCTCGACTACGTGGCTAGCGGCAGCGAGGGCGATGGCTATATGTGGGAATGCCCGGATCTGTTTCGCCTGAACGGGCGCGATGTGTTGCTGTACTCCCCTCAGGGCATGCAACCCCAGGGTTACGAACGGCTCAACAAATACCAGACCGGTTATCGCGTCGGCCAACTCGACAGCCAATGGCACTTCACCGGCGGGCCTTTTATCGAGCTTGATAACGGCCACGATTTCTATGCCGCGCAAACGCTGGTGGCCGCCGATGGTCGGCGCCTGCTGTGGGCGTGGCTGGACATGTGGGAAAGCCCGATGCCGAGCCAGGCCCATCACTGGTGCGGCATGCTCGGCTTGCCGCGCGAACTTGAACTGCATGACGATCGCCTTTGCGTGTATCCGGCACGGGAGCTCACCGCTCTGCGCGAAACACCGATGCCAGCCACGCCGTGGTGGGATGAGTCGGGAACCCGTCCGGTGCCGCATGTGAATGGCGACCGACTCGAAATTCATCTGCATCTGGATCTGCGCGGCTGCACCGAGGGCCACCTGGGCATCGCCTTGCGTTGCAGCGACGATGGCTGTGAAGAAACCCTGCTTTATTACGATGCGGCGCTGCAGCGCCTGGTGTTGGATCGCAGTCGCTCGGGTGCGCAAGTCAGCGGCCAGCGCAGTGTGTCGATTGACCCGACACAAGAGCGACTGGAACTGCGCGTGTTTCTCGATCGTTCGTCCATCGAGGTGTTCGACGAAAACGGCCGTTTCAGCCTCAGCAGTCGCCTCTATCCACGGCCCGACAGTCTGGGGGTGAAGCTTCTGGCAAGCGGCAGTGGCGGACGTGTCTGCATTCCCAGGGCATGGCCCCTGGCCTCGGGATGGCTGTGAGCGGCGTCATTCGGGTCGCGAGAAACCCGGGCCCTGTGTCATGATTCTGCGTCAACCTGACCGGCCTCGCCTCGCATGACTTCAGTGAAAGACGTTGCACAACTGGCTGGCGTGTCCCTGATGACGGTTTCTCGAGCGCTCAACAACCCGGAAAAACTGAGCCCCGAAACCCTTCAGCGGGTGCGTCTCGCCATTGATGAACTGCAATTCGTACCGAGCCTGTCGGCGCGCAAGATGCGCGGCGATAACCTCCAGTCGCGCACCATCGGTGTGTTCGCGCTGGACACTGCGACCACACCGTTCGCGGTGGAGCTGCTGCTGTCCATCGAACAGACCGCGCAGCAAGCCGGCTGGAATGTCTTCATCCTCAACCTGTTGAGCAACCCGCCCACCGACCAGAACATCGACCTGATGTTGTCGCACCGTCCCGACGGGTTGATCTTCAGCGCCATGGGCTTTCGCCACGTCAGCATTCCCGAGCGTTTGAAGAGCAAACCGCTGGTACTCGCCAATTGCCTGGCCGATGACAGTCGCCTGGTCAGTTATGTGCCGGACGACGAAACGGGGCAGTATCGCGCCGTGCATCACGCATTGAGCCAAGGCTATCGGCGCCCACTGTGCATCAATCTGCCAAAACAGAGCCTGGCCTGGGGGCTGCGACAAGAAGGCCTGCTGCGCGCCTGTCAGGCATTCGGGCTGGCGCCTGACGCGCTTCTGCAATACGACCTTTCCGAGCATGACGCCTACGGTGAAACCGCAGCCATCCTCGACCGGCACATTGTTGAGGGTCGCCCACAATTCGACATTCTGATCTGTGGCAACGATCGGATTGCGTTTTGTGCCTATCAGCTATTGTTGAGCCGTGGTCTGAAAATTCCCGGCGATGTCGCCGTGCTCGGCTACGACAACATGATCGGTATCGCCGAACTGTTCATCCCGCCGCTGACCACGGTGCAACTGCCGTACTACGAAATCGGTCGCAATGCAGCCCGGCACCTGATCGAAGCCCTTGAGGTGGAGGGAGCCCAGCCGGTTGATTGTCCATTGGTGATCAGGGCGTCGCTATGAGTGCGAGCGCCGTAGACCAGCCAGTGTACGAGGCGTCTCAGGATTTGGCATCGACACCCGCGAGCATTGCCTCTCCCAATACGATTTTTCCGCTGTCCTTGAGTGCCTGAGCGGCACCACGGATGTCTCTCGCTTCCTTGTTCTGACCCAGCTTGAACTTACCAACCAGGCGGGTGATCTCGATCTCTATCCCTACGATCGCCTTAAGCATCGAGGCGATGTAGTCCTTCGGAGCGTCGGTCATTTTCCATGGCTCGGGCTGGGATGACTCATGGGTTCGGGTCAGGAGCGCCACCAACCCACGGACATAGCGCTCATCATCGTGAATGGTGATCCTCCCATGGGCGTGCACCACCTTATAGTTCCAGGTCGGAACCTGTTTATGGGCTTCGTGCTTGCTTGGATACCAGGTGGGCGAGATGTAAGCCTCGGCACCGCGAAAAACCACCAGCACTTCGTCTCCATTTTTAACGTCCTGCCAGACTGGATTGGCACGCGCGACGTGCGCCTGGAGCACACCGAACTGCCCCTGCGAGGCCTTCAACTCGAAAGGAACGTGGTTGGCATCCAGTCCACTTTCGCCGTTGGTAAACAGAATGCCCAGCGGGTGCTCGGCGATCAGCTCATGAAGGGCTTCGGCGCGAGGCTCATCAAAATGGGCGGGTACGTACATATCAACTCCTTCAATCGTTCAGGGGTGAGGTGGCCTTCATGTGAATTGTGTTGATGATCTGGCCCATGGTATAGAGCCAATATCCAACAGAATCACTGGGCCAGAATTGATGGCACGTAAAGCCAACGTTGTTGAAATTCCATCGCTGGGCACGCTGGATCGAACCACCGGTCAATTGGGACGACAGTTGGCTCAAGCACTCAGGTCCGCGATCCGCAGGGGCGACCTCAAGCCAGGCGAGCTGTTGCCCTCAACGCGCACTCTCGGCAAATCGCTGATGATTGCCCGAGGCACCGTCATCGAGGCCTTTGAGCAATTGATCGCCGAGGGCTTTCTGGAGTCCCAAGGCAGAGCAGGCACACGGGTGGCCCGCTCCCTGGCAGACGCGTCGCCAACCACCGGGCAGGAGCAAGGCCGGCCAACCGAAGCCAGGTCGTGGACGCCCTCGGTGCGAATCGAACGGTTCGCTCAGGTGGCCCGGCAATTTGGAGCGGCTGCGCAGATTCCGTTCTCGGTCTCGGTGCCGATTGGCAAAGCGGCGCCTGACGATATCTGGCGTCGCCTTGGCAATCGCATCAGGGCGCGGGGGCCTGGGGCGCCCTCGGGATACGGCGACCCACAAGGCGAGCTTGAATTGCGTGAAGCGGTAGCGGATTACGTGCGCAAGTCACGATCCGTGCGCTGTGAAGCGAGCCAGGTGATCATCACCTCCGGCACGCAACAAGGCCTGTACCTCGCCTGTCAGGTGTTGCTCGATGTGGGTGATTTTGCGTGGGTGGAGGATCCGGCCTACCGGGGGATTACCGGGATTCTTGAAAGCGCGGGCCATGGCAATCAAATGATCCGCGTCCCGGTTGATGCCGAGGGGCTGAATGTTGAACACGGCATCGAACAATGCCCCCAGGCACGGGCCGCTTTCGTGACCTCGTCACACCAATACCCGCTCGGTATGCCAATGAGCATGGCCAGACGCGATGCCTTGTTGTCATGGGCCAGGGCGTCCGATGCCTGGATCGTCGAGGACGATTACGACAGTGAGCTGCGTTACGCCGGCCACCCTTTTCCATCCTTGCAAGGGCTGGACCCCGACCGGGTTATCTACCTGGGGACGTTCAGCAAAATACTGTTCCCCTCGTTACGACTCGGCTACGCAGTCGTTCCGCCCTATCTGGTGCAAGCCTTTTGCGGTGCGCGGGTTCTCATGGATCGGCATCCCGCCAACGCCGATCAGCACGTACTCGCAGCGTTCATCGCGCAAGGACATCTGGATCGACACATCCGGCGAATTCGCGGCGTGTACGCCGACATCCACCGACAAATCATCGAGACCGTTACCAGACTGATTCCTCGCGAATTTGCATGGTTGGAACCGAGCGATCAGGGCATGCATCTGGTGCTTTGGCTGGCGGAGGGTATCGATGATCAGTGGGTCGCGACCAAAGCTTCGGAAGCTCTGGTATCGGTACGTGCCGTATCCCCGATGTATGCCGGCGGCAACGGCCGTTCGGGATTGATTCTGGGCTTGGGCGGTTTCAGTGCCCAAGACATTGAGTGCGCCACGCGGCGCCTGGCGCAGGTCATCGCGTCGGCCGCGAATCCGTTGGGCCGCAGGACCATGCCAATTGCCAAAAATCATTCTTAAAACAATAAGTTGAATTGCTTTAATAACTTATTGGACAGAAGGCTATATTTTTGACTAGTGACATTTGACAGGTCGCCTTGAGTGATCAATACCTAACAGGGTCGACGCCTGATCCTGATAAAGGCGAGGATGCAGTGGGTGGATCTCGTTGCCCACTGCATTTAAATAAGACCCACGATCGAAATTACTTATTTTTATAGGGCCCGAAGGTTCGGACCATGCGGTAGCTTTGGCCATCGCAAAAGACCCGCTTCGTTTCGTGCTCGAAGGCAATATGACGCACAGCGTTAAGTAAGGCTTACACATTCCACTTTAAAGCCCTGTGCGCTCCCCTTACCGTTTCCCGTGCGTTACATGCTTCATCGCTGATACACCGTTCTAAAAACTTAACACTTTCAGGACTTCCACAACTTCATAGAGTTCACTGGAAGGATAACGGCATTGTTGACAAGCAACAGACATGCCTAAACCAACGCTACGGAGCTTGCCAGTATGTTGACGAGTACCCAAGCCTCCAACTGGTATCTTTTACAGTGCAAGCCACGTCAGGACGAACGGGCCAAAATCAATCTATTGCGGCAAAACTATGTCATATTTTGCCCGCAAATCGTTAGCCAGCGCCTGATTCACGGCAGACCCCATCAATACCTTGAGCCCCTCTTCCCGGGGTACCTTTTCATTCAGTTGAGTCGTGACGACAAGTGGGCGCCTTTGCGTTCTACCCGTGGCGTCAGCCGAATCGTCGACTTTAATCACGGCCCTGCAACAGTTCCTGACGATGTCATCGAACATTTGCGTAGCCGGTGCTATAAGCCACCGGAAATTCTTGCAACTCACTCGTTCAAGCCCGGTGAAAAACTGCAAATAACCCGAGGACCGCTGTCGACACTCGAAGGTATTTTCCTGACCATGTTAGGTGATGAGAGAGTTATGATCCTGCTTCACTTTCTAAATAGAGAACAGCCGATTCGTATTCCACTGATTGATATTGAGCGAGCGCGACTCCAGCTATAAGACCCTACTTGACCTGCCTCGCCAACCAACTTTAACGCACCCATCCAACTTTGAATTTAAACCAAAGTTTATACTTTCTTTTTTCACAAGCCCTATTCAGGCGCGCAACTATTCACACTTACAAACTTCACTCGCCTAAAAAATTACTGACATCAACCCATGTTACATCGCGCACATTCGGCCCTGTTTTTCCGGTCTATCGTCATTGGATTCGTCCCCAGGAGCAATAACATGACCCTTAAGACACGCGGTCCATTCGCACTGATAATGATCTCTTTGTATCCCGGAGCGGCCTGGAGCCTCGATCCCCAGACCATTGACATCTACGGATTCAACTTCACCCCCACTTTGTTATTTTCAGAGAGCTACGATGACAACTTCCGGGAACTGGAGCGAGGGCGTCAGTCGTCCATGGTGACCAAGGTGGCGCCCTCTTTCGAACTCAAGGCCGAAGATCGAAACAGTGCCACGCGACTTATCTGGCAACCTACCCGATACATTTATCATGATCATTCGGACGCCTCGAATACGGCACAACGTGTGCGGCTCAACAGCATCATGGAATTTACCGATCGTCATCGACTGAAACTGGATGCCGAAGCACGTAAATATGAGCGTACAACCTCGACTGCAGTCGAAGGGATCAACGACAAGATTCGCACTAACCGCGTCAATGGTCTTTATACCTTCGGCGCCCGGAGCGCTGACAATCAGATCGATCTGGGCGCCAGTTACGCTCAACTTCGTTACGACAACTCCGACGGCATCAACAAAGACAAGGAGCGTAACACCACCGGCTTGACCACCACCTGGTACCACCGCATAGGCAGCAACACCCGTGGCTTGTTGGAGTACGACCATACGGTCTTCGACTACCTGCTATCCGACAGCCGCCTCAACAGCACCTCCGATGCGGTCCTGGCCGGCGGCGAATGGGACTTCACCGCACGCACCAGCGGCAAAGTCCGTATCGGCTATGAGCGCAAGAACTTCGATGACAACAGCGTAAAGGACCTCAATAACCCGACCTGGCAGGTGGATCTGCGATGGAAACCACGCACCTACTCGACCTTTTCGTTTGTTGCTCACCAGGCATTGGCCGAGGGCGACGATGGCGCTGACGCCGTCAAGACCACCTCTGCCCTGTTTGGCTGGCGTCATGGCTGGACCGAACGTATCACCACCGTGGCCGAAGTTGGGCTGGCCCGTTATCAATACGAGGGTCAGAACCGTACCGACGACCTGCACGATTACAACCTCGCCGTGGAATACCAGATGCGTCGCTGGCTGGATATCGAGTTGGGCTATCGCTATCGCAACGACAATTCCGACGCCGACAACCATAGTTTTGAACGCAACATTTTCTTGCTCAGCTTCAACATAAGTCTCTAAGAGGTTTCCTTCCATGAACTCGCGAATGCTTGGCTTGTTGTTGGTGCCGTGGCTGCTGCCCGCAACTTTTGCAGCAGACCCCGGCGCCCAGTACAAACTGGCGGCCGGCGATGTATTGCGCATCACCGTATTCGGAGAGCGGGATCTGAGCTTTGACAAAATCCGCCTCAATGACGCCGGTACCTTTTCCTATCCGTTCCTGGGAGAGATCGCCGCCAAGGGGCTCACCCCCAATCAGGTAGAAAAAATCATCGTCGACGGGCTCAAGCAAGGTTACCTGGTCGACCCAAAGGTCAGCCTCAACCTGATCGTCTACCGCTCGTTCTACATCAATGGCGAGGTGAAGAAACCCGGCAGCTATCCATACGAGCCCGGGCTGACGCTTGAGAAAGCCATTGCCTTGGGCGGAGGCCTGACCGAACGGGCCTCGATCAAGCGAGTGACCATCGTGCGCGGCGATGGCTCACCACCCCTGACCGATACGGTCACGCGCAGCACCACCATCGCCCCCGGTGACACCATCTCCATTGCACAAGGCTTTTTCTGATCATGGACAACAGCCCAAGCATCTACGTCGAACGTCCACTCCAACCTCTGCCTCAGTATCAGCAGCACAGCGAGGAAAAGGACACCATTGACCTGCTCAAATATTGGAGGGTGATCTGGCGTGCTCGTTGGAAAATCGCATGGTTGATACTGCTTGCCTGTGCGCTTGCAATAGCCATTCTGTCATTCATTCCCTCACAGTACATCGGCAGCACCACCCTGCTGATCAAAGAAAAAACGCCACCACTGCTGACCTTCCAGCAAGTCACAGATTCAAGTTCCGGTACCGTCGATTACTTGCAGACGCAACTGGCGCTCCTGCAATCGCGGGACCTGGCCGAACGCGCCGTCAAAAAGCTCAACCTCACCACTAACCCGGTGACCGATCCACGCCAGCAACCGCAGTCCTGGTTTACGCCACGCAAATGGTTGGCAAGCCTTGATCTTGGCCAGTGGTTGCCGGCTCTGGATTTTTTGCTACCCCAGCAGGTAATACCCACTGAAACCGACATATTCAATGAGGTCACGCAGAACCTCATGAAACGCACCGACGTCAAATTTGTCGGCAAGAGCCAGTTGCTCAATATAGAGGTGATGCTACCTGATCCTGACCTGGCGGCCGCAACCGCCAATGCGATTGCCCAAGGCTTCATTGATAGCCAGTTCGACAATAGCCTGAAGTCCTCGCAGACCAACGCCAGCTGGATGAATTCACGCTTGGTCGAATTGCGCGATAACCTGCGCAGTGCAGAAAACAAGCTTCAGGCTTATCGGGAAGAACAAGGCCTGGTCGATGTTGGCGGTGTCGCCACCATCAGCGCCAATGAACTGGAAATGACCGGCAACCGCATGATCGATGCCCGCCGTAACCTGGCGGAAGCCGAGAGCCGGTACCGTCAGGTCCAGGCTCTGAGCAATGGCGATCTGAGCAGACTCTCCAGTGTGCCCGCCGTCTTGAGCAACGCTTTGGTGCAGAAATTCCAGGCACAACAGGCCAAGGCTCAAGCCAAGGTCGAAGAGTTGTCGGGGCGTTACGGTCCAAAACATCCGACCCTGATCGCCGCTCGCGCCGAGTTGCGTACGGCCACCGACAGTTTGCGTCTACAGGTTCGACAGGTGGTTGCCAGCATCGAACAGGATTACCAGTTAGCCAGGGCCAGTGAAAGCTCACTGCGAAACTCATTCAACAGCAACAAGACGCAGATACAGAATATTTCGCGCAAGGAGTTCCAGCTGCGTGAACTCCAGCGTGAAGTCGACAGCAGCCGCGCCTTGTATGAAACCTTCATCACCCGGTTAAAGGAAACTGCGGCTACCTCAGACATGGATTCCACCAAGGCGCGCATCGTTGACCCGGCGATTGTGCCTTTGGAGCCGAGCAAACCCCGCAAAAAACTGATCATGATGATTGTCGCCGTCGTGGCCGCGCTGATCGGCATGGCGCTGGCATTAATATCCGAAGCCCGGAACAAAACCTTCAAGACCGACGAAGCAGTCGAAAGCACACTTAACATCCCCCTGCTCAGTGTGGTGCCGCTGGTCACGAAGAGAAGCCGCCGGCAACTGGCGCGATTGTTCGACGACAACGAGCATCCGCGTTTTTGCGAGACCATTCGCAACTTGCGCACCTGGCTGATGTTGCACGGCGGAGAAAAGCCGTCACAGGTGGTGCTCGTTGCCTCGACCATGGCCGATGAAGGTAAAAGCACCATTGCCAACAACCTGGCTTACTCGCTTGCGTTGCTGGAGCGGGTCCTGTTGATCGATGCCGACATGCGCCGATCCAGCCTTTCGCACAATTTCGATCTTCCGGCGGACAGCCCGGGATTGGCCAATGTCCTGGCCGGTACCGCGCGGCTCGAAGACTGTATCCGGACGGTCGGCAATCTGGACATGTTACCGGCCGGGAAGCTTTCGCCCGCGCCGCTGGACCTGCTCAGCTCGCCACGCCTGACGCCCCTTCTCGAAGCGCTGAAGTCACGGTACCAACGCATCATCATCGACTCCCCGCCTGCACAGATGGTCAGCGACGCGCTGTTACTGGCCAAGCATTCGGACGCGGTGATCTACGTAATCAAGGCCGAAAGCACACCGATCAGCCAAGTACAGAAGTGCCTCGCGACACTGCAACAGAGCCACGCGCCGGTGTTTGGCGTGGTGCTCAACCAGGTTGACCTGCGCAAGGCGCGCAAGCAGGGTTATAGCCACAGCGATACGTTTCAGAACTACGACTATCTGACCCGGTAACTCTTGCGCCTGTCTCTTGAGTAACTTCTTTCCAACAACCACCAAAAACCGCTTCATCCCAGTCGATCGATACCAGTGTGCGGGAAAGGGCGTGCCGTATTCGGCACCGTTGTCCAACCCATGCCTGGAGGTTGAGCCGATGACATCGCTATACACCGCTCAAATGACTCACCGCCGAGGTCTGACCTTCTGGGGGCAATGGCTGTGCGCGCTCATCCTGAGCAATCTGCTGCTGCTGGTGCTGGTGTACTGGCGCGTCGGCAGCCTGACCAGTGAATACCGGATTCTGATGATTCTCACGGTCTTGGGTTCGATCCCGATCTACAGCGTCATGCAGGTTTACCACAAGCGTCATGAGTGGTTGTCGGGGTTGGCTCGGTTGCTGGCGGCCTGGTTGATTCTGCTGGCCGTTCTGATCAGCATTGCCTTCATCACCCAGACCAGCGCGATTTTCTCGCGGCAAGTGATCATCCTCTGGGCCGTGCTGGGTTACCTGATCCAGGCTGCGAGCTTCCTGCCGCTGCATAACCTGACCCGAATGTATTCGCGCAAGCTCTGCAACGAGCGCCGGGCGGCGATCATCGGGACTTGCCCGACGGCACACAAGTTGGCGAGAAAACTGTCCAGGCCGAACCGTGAACCGGTACTGGGGTTTATCGCAACCGCCGACCATACCGGTCCGGCGCCCAGCATTCTGCCGCTGCTGGGCCGCGCCGACGACATTCGCGAGATCATCACCCGCCTGCATATCCGGCGTATTTACATCGTCTTGCCTTTGGCACAGGCAGCCATCATCGAAGCCTTGTACATCGACCTGCTCGACATGTATGTCGATGTGGTCTGGATCCCTGATTTCGGCAGCATGGTGCTGCTCAATCAATCGATCTCGGAAATAGAGCGGATGCCGGCCATCTACCTCAATGAAAGCCTCATCAGTTCGCACCCCGGCAGCCTGCTCTGTAAGGAGTTGTTCGAACGTAGCCTGGCCGCAATAGCCATTGTTGTGCTCAGCCCCTTGCTGCTGACCGTGGCGATAGCGGTCAAGCTCTCTTCGCCCGGTCCGGTGTTGTTCAAGCAAAATCGTTACGGCTATAACGCCGAAGTGATCAAGGTCTGGAAATTCCGCTCGATGCGTGTGCATGACGACAGCGAAGTGCGCCAGGCCACTCGCGAAGATGAGCGCATTACCCCGCTCGGGCGTTTTTTGCGCCGTAGTTCGATCGATGAACTACCACAGCTTTTCAATGTGCTGTTCGGTGACATGGCCCTTGTCGGCCCGCGACCGCACGCGGTCACTCACAATATTTACTACTCCGGCAAAATACGCGCCTACATGGCCCGTCATCGCCTCAAGCCGGGAATCACCGGGTTGGCCCAGATCACCGGGCATCGCGGTGAAACCCAGACGCTGGAAAAAATGCAGCAGCGCGTCGCCCAGGACCTCAACTACATCAACCAATGGTCGCTGTGGCTGGACATCAAGATTCTCGTCAAGACCCCTTTCACGTTGTTCTCAAAGGACATTTATTAAGGAGTCAGCCATGATCAATCTGGAGTTGATCGGGCATTTCGCACCGAACCTGCTGGACGCCAACAAAGCATTTTCCTTCATTAATTTTGCATCCGTCAGAAGTCTGTTCGACCGGAACCCGACGTCCATCGCCTATTTTTGCGACGGCATGCTGATGTCTACCTTCATGTCGCGTATCACCGGCCACACGATCGGCCGGGTCAGCTTCGACTTCACGTCCATCGCCGATGCGGTCTTCAGTTGTGCCGAGCAACAAGGCAAGCGCGTGTATTTTGTCGGCGCCAGGCAAGCGGAACTGGATCTGTTCATCAACAAGATCAAGGATCGCTACCCGGCATTGCTTATTGCCGGTCATCACAACGGCTATTTCGATGCGTCGCAGGCCGCGTGCATTCAAGCGGATATCTGCCGCAGTGAAGCCAACATCCTGATCGTCGGTCTGGGCGCCGGACTTCAAGAGCAGTTCGAGCAGGATGCCCTGCGTGCCGGCTTCAACGGTGTGGCATTCACCTGTGGCGGTTTCATTCGCCAGGAGGCCACGCACACAGACCCTTACTACCCTGAGCTGATCAACCGCCTGCACCTGCGCGCGTTCTATCGGATGTACCGCGAACCGCACACCATCAAGCGCTACCTGGTCGATTACCCGACCAATTTTGTTCAACTGCTGGCGATGATCGTCCGGCGCCAAATGACCATCCATATCACTTATCCCTGAGCAGCGAATATGCATATCCTGTTCATCCTCAAGGACTTCAAGCCCGATGGTGGCCTGGAGCATGTCCAGCAACGCCTGGCCCGGCAGTTTCTCAAGGATGGCCAAAGGGTCAGTTACTTCGTCATGAACGGCGATACCGCGGACGTTGAAGGAGCGACCACTTTCAACGGTGGCGGCAATGGATTCGTCGGTCTGCTCAAGTCGATAGGAGTGCTGCGGCGCCTTATCCGTCGTGAGCGTGTGACCCACCTTATCGCCGCCAAGGAGCAGGCCAACCTCTGCACCTGGTTTGCCACCCTGGGTCGCTCATGCAACGTCATCTACGCCCGGCACGCAGCACTGGATTGCGGCGAACAGAAAATCGGCCTCACTACCCTGCGCCTGCTCTATGGGTTGTACCTCTGCGGCAATGGCCAGGTAGTGACAGTTTCCAACGGCCTGCGCCAGGCCCTCGCCGATCTGGTGCCCTGGGGTCGCCAGCGCATCCGTTATTGCCCCAATGCGGTGGTCACCGAACATCTGCTTAGCGCCGCGCAGACGCCCCTGCTCAGAGGGTTGCCGACCGAGTTCTGGCTGGCGGTAGGCCGGCTGGTGGAGCCCAAGGGTTTCCATTTGCTGCTCGACGCCTATGCCATGGCCTTGGGCAGAGCCGCACTGCCGGACCTGGTGATCATCGGTGACGGCCCGCAACTCTCCGCGCTGACATCCCAGGCAAACCGCCTGGGCATCGAAGACCGAGTGCATTTCACTGGTTTTCTGAGCAATCCCTACCCGTTGATCAGGCATGCACGACTGCTGATCCTGAGTTCGTTTCATGAAGGCTTGCCGACCGTCCTGATCGAGGCCCTGGCGCTGGGTACGCCCGTGCTGGCCTGCGACTGCGATACCGGGCCCAGGGAGTTGCTTGATAACGGCCGACTCGGCCAACTGGTCAAGGTCAATGATGTCCCGGCGCTGGCCGAAGGGATGCTGCGCAGCCTGGACTCCCAAGACCAGGCTGCGCCAGGCGGGCAAGTGGCCGACGATGCGATTCGCCAGTACACCAGCCAATACGCCGCACAGGCGTACTACTGGGTGTGGAACCTATGAAAAGACTGCTGATTATCCTGCAGGACTTGAACGGGGGTGGCGCCGAGAAAATGATGGCGCGCCTCGCCAGCGCACTGACCGATGCTGGCAATGACGTGACATTGCTGATGCTTACCGGCGCGGGCGTGAACTCGGCGTACCTCGATCCACGGGTCAAAAAGGTCGAGTTGCACAGCGTGCGCAGTGCCAGGGCCGTGCCGGCACTGACACGCTTTCTTCGCCACAATCGCTTTGACGCGCTACTGGCCGCCCTCACCCATGTCAACGTCGTGGCCATCGTCGCCGCCGCGCTGTCAGGTACGCTGGCGCGCCTGCATGTCAGTGAGCGCAACGCGTTTTCCCATGACAAATATGTCAACCCCGCGTTGACGGTGCGCACAGCATATCTACTGGCACCGTTACTGTATCGGCTGATCCCCAATCCAGTGATCTGCGTCTCGCGCGGTGTCGCCCAGGATCTGATCGACACCACCATCACACGCCCCCGGGATGTCACCATCGCTGACAATCCGGTGCTCGACAACGACTTTCGCGAGAAGGCGCCAGGGCGTCCAGGCCACCGCTGGTTGCGGGCAAAGTCCACCCCGGTGATCGTCGCCGTGGGTCGTCTGGCGCGACAAAAAGGTTTTGACGTATTGATCGATGCCTTCGCCCGACTGCCCGATCCCACCGCCCGATTGATCATTTTCGGCGAAGGTGCGCTCAGAGCCCAATTGCTCGAGCAAGCGGTCGCGCTGGGCGTGGCCGACCGGTTCGATTTGCCAGGCTATGTCAGTCATCCAATGGCAGAAGTGGCGGCGGCCGATTGTTTTGTCCTCTCGTCGCGTTTCGAGGGCAGCCCCAACGCACTGGTCGAGGCGATGGCTACGGGTACTCCGGTGGTATCGACTCACTGCCCCTATGGCCCGCAAGAGATTCTCGACAATGGTGCGATCGCCCCGTTGGTGGCGGTCGACGATCCCGATGCGCTGGCCTGTGCAATTACCCTGGAACTGGCATCGCCGCGTGATGCAAATCGCCAGGCCCGGATCGATGCCGCCGCCCGTTTCATGAGCGCTCGCGCGGCGAAGACTTATCTCGATGCGCTACTCGGGAGCCAGTCGTCATGAACAAACTGGAAGTCAGGTACAGCACGCTGCGCAACGCCTTCACGCTGTTCGGTGTGTTGTTCTACATCCAGGTGATCGGATTTCTTTTCGGGCTGGCGGATTCATCGAATCTGGACGCCGCCGAAAAAGACCTCGAAGGCAACGCGGTCAACCAGATATGCGGCCTGATCACCCTGCTGGTGCCGCTGTTCTTCTTCATCCGCAACAAGGTTTTCCTCAGCAAAAGCTTCTACAGGAACAACATCTTCCTGCTGGCGTTCATGCTCTGTCTGGCCGTATCGATCAGTTGGTCCTACGACCCGATGTTGAGTTTCAAACGTTTTGTGGCGCTGATCAGCGTGGTGTTCTTTGCCGGTTTCGTCGCCTACAACTACAGCCTCGAGAAAATCGCTTTCATGCTCGGTTGTATCATCGGCGCCGCAGCGTTGTTCGGCTTGATATTCGCGCTGTTCAGGCCTGACATCGCCTTCATTTACGGAGGTGTTCGCGATGGTGCATTCAAAGGGATCTTCCCGGATAAAAATGCCGGTGCCCGCATCAACGCCATCGCCATTTTGCTACTGCTGCCGATGATACGTCAGCGCAATCCCTGGGCCATCCTCTGCTCGTTGTTCTCGCTGATCGCGATTGCGCTGGCCCAATCTGCCACCGCCGTAGCGCTGATCGTCGCCGGTGCGGCGAGCTATTGGTATTTCCTTACATTGATCCGCTTGCACGTCAACCGCTCACTGCCCGCCTTCCTCGGCACGACAGTCGTCTATGTGCTGATCTGCTTCTTTGTCTATGGCAACTATGCGCTGCTGCTGGAGCTGACCGGCCGTGACCCGTCACTCACCGACCGCACGCTGATCTGGGACTTGCTCACGCCGCTGATCGACGATGAATGGCTCAAGGGTTACGGCTTCGGCGCCTTCTGGTCCAGCCCGAGCGCCGACGTCTTCATCAACCGTTGGGGTTACATCGGCAATGCACACAGCGGCTACATGGAAACCTTGCTTAACGGCGGCATCGTTCAGTTGATAGCGCTGATCCTCATGCTGCTAGAAGCGCTGATCAAACACTATCGGGCCCTGGTGGCGGATCACTCGGCACGGTTTCACGTCAGCGCGATGGTCATCGTCGGCTCATTCATGCTCACCAACTATGTGGCGTACGTGATCCCGAATTACCGCTCTGCGGAGTTCCTGGTGTTCTGCATCCTGGCCCTGTCTTTTCGGCATCACCATGCAACATCCCCCCAGTTGTCACCGGCAACCCTGGGCCAGCATCCGTCTGACCAGGCCTTAACGCGTGATTCAGCCAAGGCGTAACAAAAGGAGAAGCAACCGTGCCAGCCTCCCCTTTACCCCATTCAGTGTGCGTCGTGATCCCGATGTACAACAGCGCCGACAGCATTGAGCGAACACTGGCGTCCCTGGTCGGGCAAACCCGGCTGCCGGATCACGTCATCGTCATCGACGATGGTTCCACCGATGAGGGACCACAACGGGTCAAAGACTTCGCGGCGCCATTTCGCCTGACGCTGTTGCACCAGGCCAACGAAGGCCAGGCCAGTGCCCGCAACCACGGACTGCAACACACTGAAGAGACTTTCGTGGCGTTTCTCGATGCCGATGACCGATGGTATCCGCAAAAGCTGGAGCAACAACTGGCGCTGTATGACGAACTCAGTCGTCAGGGACGGCCGGTGGGATTGATAGATTGCTACGTGCAGAACGAGTACAGCGACGGCAGGCAGGAAGTGGAAAACCGGCGAAAAAACGGCAGGCATTTCTACGATTTCGTCCACGCCAATGTCGTCAATGGCGTGTCCTCCGTGCTGGCCAGGCGCGACGTGATCATGCAATTCGGCGGCTTCGATGCCAGCCTGCGTTACTCCGAAGACCGCTTCATGTGGACCCGGATCGCCGAACACTGGGAGATCCACACGGTGCCCCAGGTACTGCTGCAGCGCACGGTCAACAGCGGCAACATAACCGCGCAACCGACAAAGTACTACCCGCACAAAATCAGGTTCATCGAGGTGTACCTCGCCCGCTATGGCGCGCAGCTAAGCAAGCAGCAACGGATCGATTTCGTGCTGGGTAACCACACCGACTTTCTCAATCTGTTTTCCCGCAGAGCCGAGCATCCCCAGGTGATCGGCGTGTACCGGCGAATGCTGGAGTATTCCTGGCAAACGCTGATCTTCGCCAACGGCAAACCGACACTGCGCTACCTCTATGCATGCGCCCGATCATTGCGCAAGACAACTGCGTCAACCACTGCTCATTGAACCGGTATCCACCATGGCCAATCGCCGTCTGGTTACATTGATCTGGATCTTCACCGAGAAATTCGGCCTGATCTTCCTGTCGATGATTACCTTTGTCGCGTATGCCAGGCTGCTGTCGCCTGAAGAGTTGGGCGTGGGCACGGTCATCATTGCCACCGTCGAGTTGATCGGCCTGATTTATTCATCGGTCCTGGAAGACCCACTGGTACGGCTTGAGCGGCTGGAGGACAAACACATCGCCACAGCCTTCTGGGCGGCGGTACTCGTCAGCCTGGCGTCCATCGTCGTCATCTCGGGCGCGGTGAGGCTGTATACGCCCGACCCGGTGCTGCAATGGATGACGGCGGTGGCCTCGGTGAAGATCCTGTTCACCATGATGGCGCGGGTCTATGTCGCGCAAATGCGCCGTAACAGCAATTTCAGGATGTTGGCCTCGCGCACATTACTGGGCAAGGTGTGTGGTGGCGTGGGCGGCATCGCTGTCGCGCTGTGGGGATTGGGGGCCTGGGCGGTCATTGCCCAGGCACTGATCATGGAGTTCGTGTCCATTATTGTCTTGATGCGTGCCGACTCGCGACGCATTGCCTTTCAGATTGACGGCCCGTTCTTACGCGAATTGTTGAAAGCCGGCACGCCGGTTGCCATCAACTCGCTGAGTTCGCAAACGCTACAGCGCGGGGTCAACGTGGTCTTGGGCATGACGGCCGGTACCAACGCGGTTGGCATGTTCAACATGGCGATGCGCATCATCGATCTGCCCCGTACGGCGATTTATCACGGTCTGATGAGCTATGCGCTGCCGGTGTTTGCCCGGCGCAGAGCCGACCCATCACGCCTGCGCGCGATCATCAGCGATTCGACCGCCGTCAGCGGTTTCCTGCTGACGCCCCTGTTCATCGGCATCGCACTCACGGCGCGCGACCTGATCCTGCTGATCTTCGGCGCCAAATGGACCGAGGCCATTCCGCTGCTTCAAGTGCTTGCGTGCACGGCAGCCATCGGCAATACCGCCATGTACGCCACGACTGCATTGGTCGCGGTCAATCGAAGCCACCTGACCATCAAGGCCGAAGTGGCAACCACGGCACTGGCGCTGGCGCTGGTCTATTGCTTCGCCAGCCTCTACGGCAGCATGGCCGCCGCCCTGGCCCTGCTGATCCGGATGGCGATCATCACACCGCTGCAAATCCGCGGATTGAACAGCGCCATCGGCTATGGCTGGCGGCTGTTTTTCGAAACCAACTATCGCAGCGTGATTGCCTCGCTCGTCATGGCGGCGATCGTCCTGATGGTTTCTTCCCGATCGGGTTTACAAGGCTACCTGCACCTGATCTGCAGCATCGTGGTTGGCGCGCTCAGCTATGCCGTGGCGTATAGCGTCATGCACCCGCACTGGCTGCAAGAATTCAAATCGGTGTTCACCGCCCACTGAATGGCGAGCGGCAACACTCTACCAACGCACAACGAGACTCGCTTCACCGAACAACAAACCTCCCGCACGGACCGCGTTCCCTACTTGTCCAGTCTCCTTGCGACAGGAGCGCCCTATCATGCAAAAAACCACGCTGATTACCGGCGGTGCCGGTTATATCGGCTCTCATACCACTTTGACCCTGATCGAGGCCGGCCAACAGGTACTGGTGCTCGATAACCTGTGCAACAGCTGCCGGGAATCGCTCGCGCGCCTGGAGTATTTGACCCGTACACGAGTCGATTTCATTGAAGGCGATATCCGCAATACGAAACTGCTCGACGATATCTTCAGCCGTTACAACATCGATGCCGTGGTGCATTTCGCCGGCCTCAAGTCCGTGGAGGAAAGCGTTCGAAAGCCGCTGGATTATTACGCCAACAATGTCATCGGCACGCTCAACCTCTGCCATGCCATGGCCCGATACGAAGTCTTCAAACTGGTATTCAGCTCGTCGGCCACCGTGTATGGCACCCCTCGGCAGATACCGATCATCGAAGATCTGGGCCCAGGCAAACCAATCAACCCGTACGGTCGCACCAAGCTGTTGATCGAAGAATTGCTCACCGACCTGTACTTGTCCGATCCGCAGTGGAGCATCGCGGTGTTGCGCTACTTCAATCCGATTGGCGCTCACGAAAGCGGCCTGATCGGGGAGAACCCCAATGGCAGGCCCAATAACCTGCTGCCCTGCCTGACACAGGTCGCGATGGGGCGAGTGCCCGAACTCACGGTGTATGGCAGCGACTACCCCACGGTCGATGGAACGTGCGTGCGCGACTATGTCCATGTGGTCGACCTTGCCGATGGCCATCTCAAAGCACTGCAGGTGTTGCAGAACAGGAACGGCATCCATGTCTGGAACCTGGGAACAGGCATTGGCTACAGCGTGCTGCAGATCATTCGCAGCTTCGAGAACATTACCGGTATTACCATCCCCTTCCGCCTGGCGCCGCGCCGCGCCGGGGATATCGCCGAATGCTGGGCCAACCCCGCCAAGGCCGGACGTGATCTGGATTGGTATGCGCAGCGGGATCTGGCGCAGATGATCATCGACACCTGGCGATGGCAATTGTGTAATCCGCATGGATATCGCTCCCAGCCCGAATTGCAGGGATCGATTGCGCCAAAGCAATGGGTGTGAGCAACCTCGCACGCCCGGGCATCCCATTGCATCGGGTGAAGTACCTGTTTGGCTACATTCTGTTGGCCGCCCTGGCATTGGTGGTTGGCAACGCGCCGGGAGCCAAGCCCCAGCCGCCGGCCAACGGTCTGGTGCTGTGGCTCGACGCTGCCGACGACTCGCAAATGACCTTCGATGCCCGGCAACACCTCCTGCGGTGGCACGACAAGTCCGGCAAGTCCAATGACGTTACCGTGGACGATGCCCCGGACTCTGCACTCCCGCAGCGGGTGGAGAACGCCATGAATGGCCATTCGGTGGTGCGCCTGAGCGGTGCTTCGGCCTTCCTCGGCAAGACCATCCGTGCCACAAAAGGCCCCGTGACCCTATTGATCGTGTCACGCAGACTGAACGGGCAAAGCGGCGGCGAGACCTGGCAGCGGCTGTTCAGCTCGCGCCCGCGGATCGCCGATAACGACAATGTGGCACCGAACTTCGCGATCAGCGTGCAACAGACCACCGCCTACGATCCGACCCTTTTTGTCCTGGAACTCGACGACGCCCCCATCGGCCCGTTCGCAGTGGGACGCAATGTGGTCGGCAACACCGAACACTTGCATGGCGACATCGCCGAAGTGTTGATGTACGACCGTCACCTGGCTTCTCTGGAAGAGCGGCAACGCGTGTTCCAGTACCTGGCGCAAAAATGGTCCGTCGCTATCCCCAAGGCTGCCAATTCCTGGACCCGCGTCGGTCCTCTGGGCACGGTGCCGCAGCGGATCAATGCCCAACTGCCGCTGTCCGACCAGGCCAATGTCGGCCAATGGACTTTGGACGAACGGTTTTCCGATGACTTCAACGGGACAACCCTTGACGCCAGTCGCTGGCACGTCAACGATGCCACGGGCACCGACTCGCTCGGGCGTAGACCGGCACTGTTCACACCGGACAATGCCTACCTGAGCGATGGCTATCTGAACATCGTTTTCCGCAAGGAGAACGTGCCGCAAAAGTACGTTCGGCTGGGCTACAAAGGCTATAGCTCGGCGATGGTCCGAACCCTCGATCGCAGTTTTTACGGCTACTACGAAGCCCGCGCCAAACCTATGGAATCAGCGGGCTCCAGCGCCTTCTGGCTAGCGTGGACGGGGCTTGCCGACAATGCCACGGAGATCGACATATTCGAAATCGGCGGCAAGACAAAGGGCGGCGCCTTCGACCGCCTGTACAACATGAACGCCCACGTCTGGGCCACGCCGCAGAGCACCAGGCATTTGAGCAATGGCAGCAGCTGGATCGCTCCATGGCGCCTGGCAAGCACCTTCCATGTCTACGGTTTTGACTGGCAACCCGACACCTTGCGCTGGTACGTGGACGGCGTTCTGGTGCGAGAGGCAAAGAACACCCACTGGTTCTTCCCGATGCAAATCCTCTTTGACAGCGAGGCCATGTGGCATTGGTTCGGCGTTGTCGACGACGCAGACCTGCCCTCCACTTTCAGCGTGGACTACCTCAAGGTATGGCGGCGCGGTCGATAAACCGGCCCTGATCCAGCGTCTTTGAATTTGATCTTTCCCCCTTCGCCAATCGAGAGGGTGCGGCAAATGAACGGTAAGATGACTTCCGAGCAAGCGACAGCCTGTCTGAACCTGGCGCTTGAGCGTAACCAACAACTGTTCAACGAAGCCTATAACCTGAGCCGCGCGGCCCTTGATCTGCTCGACCAGCCTCATATGGACGTGGACAAGTTCACGCAGTACCAGAAGAAAAAACGCTACGCCAATCGCAAATACGAGGAAGCCATCGAACACTTGCGATTAATCATGACGCAATTCCCTGTCGATCCTTCTTCAGCGGAGATTTCAATACGTGAGCCCGCTTCGGTTAAGGAATGACGTAGGGATCTGACCTGTCGGGCAGGTGCATTTGAACGTTTTCAGAGATGCTCTTTCCGTTTTCAAAAAAAAGCGAATGCCCCGACCAATCGGGGCATTCGCTTTTTTGTCGCCTGTCAACGCCCCGGCAACGGCAAGCCCAGGAGCCACTCCCTGAAGGCGACCAGAGAAGGCAGGTTCTGATACCGGTGCTGATAAGCGAGGTAATAGCTTCGGTCGCTGCTGACGGGCTCGAACAGTTCGATCAGCTCCCCGTTGTCAATCTCGTCCTGCACCAGGATCCGGGGCACCAGACCGACGCCAATCCCGGCGACAACGGCCTGAATCAAATGTGAGGTGAGTTCGAAACTCGGCCCCAGGCGCATGGCTCTGTGGTCCAGCCTCTGTTTTTCGAACCACTCCGACCAGGCATGGGGCCGGGTCACGACACTCAGCAATGCATGATTGGCAATCTCGATCGGCTGTATCGACGCTTGCGCGGGCACGACCTCGGGGCTGGCAATCACTATCAGTTCTTCGGCTACCAGTTCATGGGTGATATAGCCAGGCCAGTTGCCGGCGCCCGCGAAGATGATGGCGTTCATTTCATTGGCGGCTGACGACAAATCGGAATGAACAATGCGCGAATGGATGTGCACCTGAATGCCCGGGTGCCTGGCATAGAAATCCTTCAGGCGTGGCAATAGCCATTTCGAGCCAAACGTTGGCAGGACCGCCAGGTGCAATGTGCCGCTCTGGGAGTTGAAGGCGATGGTTTGCAAGGTCGCGCTACGAATACGGCTCAGCGCCGCGGCCAGCTCATGCTGATACAACGCACCGGCCGCGGTCAGTTCGATGCGTCTGCCTTCGCGCTTGAACAGCGCAACCTCCAACAACGACTCCAGGGTCTGTACCTGCCGGCTGACGGCACTTTGCGTCAGCGCCAGTTCATCGGCTGCCCGGGTGAAACTGCAATGCCGCGCGGCCGCTTCAAAGGCGACCAGTAATGACATGGAGGGAGTAAGTTTTCGCGGGTTCATTCATAAAGCTCATGCTAATGCTGCAGCAATTACGTTTGTTTAAAGGCCAGGAATCAGCAAAATCTAGCACAACCGCTCAAACCGGGCGCCTGAATGATGCGCCCTGCATACATCTTCTGAATACAACAATTTCCCTCAGGAACACGTGCCGTGATTGCCCTTTTAAACACCGACATTCAACAAGCTGCGCATTACGAGCAGTTCCTGAGCGCTCTCAAACAGGAAGGGTTTCGCGGAGAAATCGTCAACGACCATGGTTCGCGAACCGTATTGGCGACCGATAACTCGATTTATCAGCGCTTGCCCCAGGCCGCTGTTTTCCCGATGGACACCGCCGATGTCCAGTTACTCGCGCGCCTGGCCGCGCGGCCCGCTCACCGGCGCATTGTGCTGACGCCCAGGGGTGGCGGCACAGGCACCAACGGCCAATCGCTGACGAACGGGATCGTGGTCGATCTGTCGCGGCATATGAACACCATTCTCGACATCAACGTCGAGGAGCGCTGGGTGCGCGTGCAAAGTGGCGTGGTCAAGGATCAGTTGAACGCGGCGCTCAAACCGTATGGTTTGTTCTTCGCGCCGGAACTATCGACCTCCAACCGTGCGACTGTCGGCGGAATGATCAACACCGACGCCAGCGGGCAAGGCAGTTGCACGTATGGCAAAACCCGGGATCACGTCATTGAACTGTCCACGGTGCTGCTGGGCGGAAATCTGCTCGAGAGCCAGGCATTGGACGGCAACCGCCTGAAAGACGAAACGGCGCGTACCGATCGCATTGGCGAGGTCTACCGCTGCGCCAGCGAGATCTCGCACAGCCAGGCTCAACTGATTGCCACCACCTTCCCCAAGCTCAACCGCTGCCTGACGGGCTACGATCTGGCGCATCTGCAAGAGGCCGATGGGCGCTTCAACCTAAACAGTGTGCTATGCGGCTCGGAAGGCTCGCTGGGTTTCGTGGTCGAGGCCAGGCTGAACGTCTTGCCGATTCCCCGGCATTCGATCCTGGTCAATGTGCGTTACGCCGGGTTCATGGACGCGTTGAGAGACGCCAAGGCGCTCATGGCCCTGCATCCGTTGTCCATCGAGACCGTGGACTCGAAAGTCCTGATGCTGGCGATGAAAGACATCGTCTGGCATGGCGTGGCTGAATACTTTCCGGCAGACCCTGGCACGCCAACGCTGGGGATCAACCTGATCGAATTCAGCGGCGACGATCTCACCGCGCTTGAGCAGCAGGTTCATGATTTTGTCGATCATCTGCAAACGGACACTTCAGTGCTGCGCCTGGGCCATACGCTGGCGAGCGGAGCCGAAGCGGTAAAGCGCATTTATGCGATGCGCAAACGCGCCGTCGGTTTGCTCGGCAATGTTCAGGGCGAGGCCCGACCGCAACCGTTTGTCGAGGACACGGCCGTGCCACCGGAGAACCTGGCGGACTTCATTATGGAGTTCCGGGCGCTGCTTGACAGTTACGGGCTTGAATACGGCATGTTCGGCCATGTGGATGCCGGCGTGTTGCACGTTCGGCCAATCCTGGACATGAAAGACCCCTCTCACGCTGCGTTGATCCGCCCGATCTCCGATGCCGTGGCGGCGTTGACCCGCCAGCATGGCGGGCTGCTGTGGGGCGAACATGGCAAGGGCCTGCGCTCTCAATATGTGCCGGATTACTTCGGTGATCTCTACCCTTCGCTGCAAGCGCTCAAAGCGGCGTTCGATCCGTTCAATCAATTGAACCCCGGCAAGATCGCGACGCCGGCGACCCTGCCATCCGCACAGTTGACCCGAGTGGACGAGGTCGAACTCAGAGGCGCGCTCGACCGCACCATCGATGAGCGAGTGTGGCGCAGCTACGAGAGTGCCGTTCACTGCAACGGCAACGGAGCCTGTTACAACTTCGACCCGGACGATGCCATGTGCCCGTCCTGGAAAGCGACGCGCAACCGCATCCACTCCCCCAAAGGTCGGGCCTCATTGATTCGCGAATGGCTGCGCCTGCAGGGCGAGCAAGGCCTGGATGTGCTGGACGTGAGCAAACGCATTCGCCGCTCCGGCCACCTGGCAGGTTTAGTCCGTCGAGCGAAAAACACCGTGGCGATGAAATGGGGACAGCGGGATTTCTCTCACGAAGTCTATGACGCCATGGCGGGCTGCCTGGCCTGCAAATCCTGCGCGGGCCAATGCCCGGTGAAGGTCAATGTCCCTGAGTTCCGGTCACGTTTTCTGGAGCTTTACCATGGGCGCTACCTGCGCCCGCTGAAGGACTATCTGATCGGTTCCCTCGAATTCAGCATCCCGTGGCTCGCACGTTTTCCATCGTTGTACAACGCCATCATGGGCGCCAAACCGACCCGTTATCTGCTTGAACATGTGGTGGGCATGGTCGACAGTCCGCTGCTGAGCAGGATGGATTTCCAGGCGGTGTGCAAGCGCTGGAACGTTCGCATCGCCACGGCGCAGCGCCTGCAAGCGCTGACGGCCGAGCAGCGCCAGCGCAGTGTGATTCTGGTCCAGGACGCATTCACCCGCTACTTCGAAACCCCCGTGGCGGCAGACTGGATTGAATTGATCGCCAGGCTGGGTTATCAGGTCTACCTCGCGCCGTTTGCGCCTAATGGCAAGCCGTTGCAGGTGCAGGGTTTCCTGGGGGCGTTCGAGCGGGCCGCACGTTTCAACGCACAATCATTGCGCACGTTGCAGCAGTATGGCGTGCCGTTGGTGGGACTGGATCCGGCGATGACCCTGGTGTATCGCCAGGAATACAGCAAGACGCTGACCAATGAAGAGACACCAAGCGTGGTCCTGCCTCAGGAATGGCTGGCTACCGCCCTGCCCCGGCAAACGGCTGCACCCGGCGCCGAGGTCTACAAATTCCTCCCCCATTGCACTGAAAAAACCAATGAGCCGGCCAGTGTCAGTCTATGGCAACAGGTGTTCGAGCGGATGGGGCTCAAGCTTGAGGTATTGGCCAGCGGCTGTTGCGGCATGTCGGGAACCTATGGGCACGAAACCCGGAACCTCCAGACTTCCGCTGTCATTTACGGCCAATCCTGGCAGCCGCTGGTTGCGAAGTTCAGCGAGGGAGGTCGTTTGGTCGCCGATGGTTATTCATGTCGCAGCCAGGTTAAACGGCTGGATGACCAGGTTGTGTTGCATCCACTCCAAGTGCTTCTCGGCCATGTGAAAACGATGGATATCTAGCCTCCCGCGGCTTTATCCGGTGGCCCCGTTCGGCGGGCGGTCGCCACCGGGCAGCATACGGGTGCCGGTCAAGCGTTTCGCCGCTACAATGCGCACCTTGACCGTGACAAGCCAGACTAAAAAAACATGTCCCTACCCAAGCATCACCTGGAATTGCTCAGCCCCGCCCGCGATGTGGCCATTGCCCGCGAGGCCATCCTGCATGGCGCCGACGCGGTGTACATCGGCGGCCCGAGCTTCGGCGCCCGCCACAACGCCTGTAACGAGGTGAGCGATATCGCCCAATTGGTGGAATTCGCCCGTCGCTATCACGCGCGGGTGTTCACCACCATCAACACAATCCTGCATGACAACGAGCTGGAGCCGGCGCGCAAGCTGATCCACCAGTTGTATGACGCCGGCGTCGATGCGCTGATCGTCCAGGACCTGGGCGTGATGGAACTGGACATCCCGCCGATCGAGCTGCACGCCAGCACCCAGACCGACATCCGCACCCTGGCGCGGGCGAAGTTCCTCGATCAGGCCGGTTTCTCGCAACTGGTACTGGCCCGCGAGCTGAACCTCCAGGAGATCCGCGCGATTGCCGACGAGACTGACGCGGCCATCGAATTTTTCATCCATGGCGCGCTGTGCGTGGCGTTCTCCGGCCAGTGCAACATCTCCCATGCGCAGACCGGTCGCAGTGCCAACCGTGGTGACTGCTCCCAGGCTTGCCGCCTGCCCTACACCCTCAAGGATGAAAAAGGCGGTGTGATCGCTTACGAAAAACACCTGCTGTCGATGAAGGACAACAACCAGAGCGCCAACATCCGCGCGCTGGTGGAAGCCGGCGTACGCTCGTTCAAGATCGAGGGGCGCTACAAGGACATGGGCTATGTGAAGAACATCACCGCCTACTATCGCCAGCGCCTGGACGACGTTCTCGAAGACCGTCCGGATCTGGCTCGCGCTTCCAGCGGCCGCACCGCGCACTTCTTCCTGCCCGACCCGGACAAGACCTTCCATCGCGGCAGCACCGATTACTTCGTCAGCGAGCGCAAGATCGACATCGGCGCCTTCGACTCACCGACGTTCACTGGCCTGCCGGTGGGCGTGGTGGAAAAAGTCGGCAAGCGCGACCTGCTGGTGGTCACCCACGAACCGTTGTCCAACGGCGACGGCCTCAATGTGCTGGTCAAGCGCGAGGTGGTGGGCTGGCGCACCAACATCGCCGAGCCCAAGGGCGAGTTCGAGGAGGACGGTGAAAAGCGCTACCGCTATCGTGTCGAGCCTAACGAAATGCCCCAGGGGCTGCACCAGTTGCGGCCGAATCACCCGCTGAGCCGCAACCTCGACCACAACTGGCAGCAGGCCCTGCTCAAGACCTCCGCCGAGCGTCGGGTGGGTGTCGCCTGGGTCGCTCGCCTGCGCGAGGATCGCCTGGAGTTGACCGTCACCAGCGAGGAAGGTGTCAGCGCCAGTGTCGCCCTGGACGGTCCATTCGGCCTGGCCAACAAGCCGGAACAGGCCTTGGAGCAATTGCACGACCTGCTCGGCCAACTGGGCACCACGCAATACCACGCCACGGATATCAAGCTGGATGCACCGCAGGCGTACTTCATCCCGAACTCGCAGCTCAAGGCCTTGCGCCGCGAAGTCATCGAAGCGCTGACCACGGCCCGCATCGAAGCCCACCCACGGGGTGGTCGCAAGGCCGAGACCAATCCACCACCGGTGTACCCGGAGTCGCACCTGTCGTTCCTGGCCAACGTCTACAACCAGAAAGCCCGCGACTTCTATCACCGTCACGGCGTCAAGCTGATCGACGCGGCCTATGAGGCTCACGAGGAGACCGGCGAGGTGCCGGTGATGATCACCAAGCACTGCCTGCGTTTCTCCTTCAACCTCTGCCCCAAGCAGGCCAAGGGGGTCACCGGCGTGCGTACCAAAGTCGCGCCAATGCAACTGGTGCACGGCGATGAGGTGCTGACGCTGAAGTTCGACTGCAAGCCCTGCGAGATGCATGTGATCGGCAAGATGAAGGGACACATTCTTGGTCTGCCGCAACCGGGCAGCGTGCAGCCGGTCGTCGGTTACATCAGCCCCGAAGACCTGCTCAAGACCATCCCTCGCGCGCCCCACTGAGTGACGGGCGAGCGCGCCGCTACGGCGTCGCGCTCGCTGTGTTCGGAGGGATATTTAACCGACACAAAAAAACGCCAGGCCGGATCGGCACTGGCGTTTCTCGTAAACACGACCATCCCGGACCCGCGCACTGCCTGCCGGCTGAGTCATATCTGGATGGATGTAAGGAAAATGGCAGGGGCGGCTGGATTCGAACCAACGCATGGCAGGATCAAAACCTGCTGCCTTACCGCTTGGCGACGCCCCTGTAGCTGTTGCGACGAGTGCCTGGGCACTCCCTTTCTGATTGCGCAGCTTGCGAGCAATATCGAGCTGCAGCGTCCTTGAGTTGCGAGCCCCGTAGGGGCCTCTGCAAGAACGCGCGGAAATTTATCAACTTTCGCTGTGTCTGGGAAGCCCAAAAACAAACTAATTTGTTTTAAAACAGATATTTACTGTTGATCCAGGCTATTCGGGGTATCCGGAGGGTGCCATGGCAGCTGTTACCGATACGCTGAAGCTGTTTCTCTGTGGCGATGTCATGACCGCCCGCGGCATTGACTTTGTACTGCCGCATCCTGGCGATCCGCGGCTTTACGAAGAGTACGTCAAGAAAGCCGGCGATTACGTCCGGTTGGCAGAACGACTCAATGGCCCGATTCCCCGCCCGGTCGACTTCACCTATATCTGGGGCATTGCGCTGGATGAGTTCCAACAGCGCCAGCCACACGCACGCATCATCAATCTGGAAACGGCGGTGTCTCGCCGAGGACGACCGGAGCCAAAGGGCATCAATTACCGCATGAGCCCGGAGAACTTCCCGGCCATCAGTGCCGCCGACATCGATTGCTGCGTGCTGGCCAACAACCATGTGTTGGACTGGGGCGTGCCTGGCCTGGCCGATACGCTGGCCACCCTGGCGAACAACGGCATGTGCAGTGCCGGCGCCGGGCTCAACCGACAATCTGCCGAAGCGCCCGCCGTACTGCCGTTGTCTGGCGGACAGCGCTTGCTGGTGTTTGGCCTCGGCGCTCCCGACAGCGGCATTCCATCGCAGTGGGCCGCCACGGATAAGCGCGCGGGCGTCGCGCGGCTGGAGGATCTGTCGATGCAAAGCCTGCGCCCTGTGGCCGAACGGATTCTCCAGTACAAAAAACCGGGGGATTGGGTGGTTGCTTCCATTCACTGGGGTGGCAACTGGGGGTTCGAGATCCCGTGCGAGCAAGTCCGGTTCGCCCATGCCCTGATCGACGAGGCCGGAGTTGACGTGGTGCACGGCCATTCCTCGCACCACGTCAAAGGCATCGAGGTGTACCGCGAACGCCTGATTCTCTACGGCTGCGGCGATCTGCTGAACGATTACGAAGGCATCGAGGGCCACGCAGCTTATCGCGGCGACCTGGGGCTTCTGTACTTTGCCTCATTGGCCCCGGACGGGCGCCTGCAAACACTGGAGCTGATCCCCACTCGCCTGCAGCGCTTTCGCCTCTGTCGCGCCGAAGGGGATGACCGTCAATGGCTGCACGACACCCTTGTTCGCGAGTGCAAACGTTTGGGCAGCAGCCTCCAACCGGGTGCGCAAAATGCCTTCGAGTTGCGTTGGTAGGCTTTTTCATTTCTGCGTCGCTTTTGCATTTCTGTGCGACAGATCTCACTTCAGGTACTCCCGTACCATTCCCTCCTGGTGTTAGTTTAGAAACGTTTCTGACTGATCAATCAGATTTTTCTCACCCACCACCTGCAAAGGAATGCCCCAGCAATGGACTTTTCACTCAAGCACCTGGCCGCGACAACCCTGATGCTGGCCAGCCTTTCGTCGTTTACCACCTCAGCCCACGCCAACATCACCCCGCAACAGAACGCGACCATCCTCAAGACCTTCAGTGATGCATCGGTAACGGACTTCAGGCAATTCCTGGGAAGCCTGACCAAGAGCGAGCTTGCCAAAACCGGTAACCTCGGCCCGGCAATCAGTGCTTTCCAGGGCAACAAGCCCCTTTCCGCTGAACAACAGAACGAAATCAATCGCCTGCTTGGCCTCTATGCACGAGTGAAGTACGGCAACGCTGCCACCGAGACCCTTCGCGAACTGGTGGCCATCCCGACCTTCCGTGTGGATGGCGTGGCCCAGCATGAGAATCCTGAGTTCATCAAGATCGCCGACAAGCTCAAAGGCCTTGCCCAGGCCTTCAACCTGAATTTCCGCAACATCGACAACCGCGTCTATGAAATCTCCCTCGAAGGCAGTGGCGACGAAGTGGTGGGCATTCACGCACATGCCGATGTGGTGCCCGTGACGCCGGAGAACTGGGTCCTGAAAGACGGCACCCGCCTCGATCCGTTCAAGGTCACTCTGGTCGGCGATCGCATGTATGGCCGAGGCACCGAGGATGACAAGAACGCTATCGTGGTCGCGCTCTACGCCATGAAGATCATCAAGGAAGAGAAGCTGCCACTGGCTCGCAATTTCAAGCTGCTGGTAGACACCACCGAGGAAACCACCGGCGACGCCATCCCCTATTACTTCGAACGCAACCCGACACCCAACTACAACCTGGCGCTGGATGGCGGCTACCCGGTAGTGATTGCCGAGAAAGGCTACGGCACCGTCATGGCGAACTTTGCCCGGCGCAACGCTCAGGGCAAGGGCGCCGAAATCACATCAATGACGGGCGGCCTGGCAACCAACCAGATTCCGTCGACGTCGGTCGCCACCCTTGTAACCGACAAGCCTGCCGAATTGGCTGCCAGCCTGCAGAAGGCAGGTAACGATTATGCCAAGCGCAATGGCGGCAACTTCGAGGTGACTGCCAAGGTCGTCGGCAAGGACGTCAAGCTGACGGTCACCGGCGTTTCTGCCCACTCCTCCGAGCCCGAGTCAGGCATCAACCCGGTGGCACGGATGCTGGGCTTCATCAACAGCCTCGACGGCGAGGTCGCGCTCAAGCACAACCACATTACCGACGCCGCCCGATATGCCGTCGACAACTGGGGGCTGGACTACCTGGGGGGCAAGTTGGGGGTCGGTTTTTCCGATGCCTTCATGGGGCCGCTGACCACCTCCCTGACCTATGTCGGGATGGATGAAAAAGCCTTCAAGCTTGCGGTCAACCTGCGCGTGCCGAAGGGCAAGTCCCCGGAAGCGCTCAAGGCTGAAATCGCCGAAAAGCTGGGTGCCTGGAGCAAAAAGACTCACATTGCAGTGGCTTTCGACTACAAGATCGCCGAGCCGATGTACCGCAACCCTGAGGGTGAATGGGTCAAGGCCCTGTTGGCCGTGGCCACAGAAAACCTTGGAATGGAACACAAGTTCGGCACCTCTGCCGGCGCTACATCGGTCCATGAGCTGCCCAACGGCGTGCAATTCGGGTTGGCCAGGCCCGAGCTCAAGTACACCGGCCACAACGACAACGAGTTCAAGACCGTCGACCAGTTCCTGCTGGATCTGCAGATCGTGACCGAGATGATGGGTCGCATCGGGCAGTTGCCGAAGCTCTGATCTCCCCTTTCGGACCCGCCATTCTGGCGGGTCCATCGTTTTGATCGTCTTGCCATGAAGCGGCGGTTATCGCGTAACTGGCCTATTCTGAATCAACCGACAAGCAGTCAGACCCCACCTGATGTACCGGACTCTTTACAGCAATGGAGGCTAGGCGATGAAGGAGCAATCGATTGAGTTCCGCGCTGGAGATGGACACTCTGGAGACGCGCTCTCCGTGCCCCTCGCCATGACCTACAGCACAAAACCTGCCACGACCAATGGCCGCATCGAGCTTTACACCCAGGAACCGATGGTCAACTGGCTAGGCCCGTTTCAGCTCATGCGCACGGCCTTGCAAACCGCTGCGGCCACCACGATGGGGGCCTTCGCAGACCCACGCGACGTGCTGGCCATGCTCAACCCTCGGGACTCTAACCCGCCCATCCAGGTGGCTGGTGACGGCGAGGTGTGGATCGACTATCTGGCGGATACCGGCGATGGCTGGGACTCCACCTATTCCATGGCGCTGTGCGTCAGCCAGGCGGTCAAGTTGCCGGAGCTCACGTTGCCGCGCGGCGACGTGCTGCTGCTCGGCGGCGATCAGGTCTACCCCACACCGGCCCAATCCGGCTATCGCACCCGCTTCCTTGATCCCTTCCGCGCAGCCTTCCCCGCGCCGGTCCCCAAGGTTCGCCCGAATGAGCAGGACCAGCCCGTGCCGCAGCCAGGTGCACCGTGGATAGTGGCGACGCCCGGCAACCACGATTGGTATGACGGCCTGCGCGGGTTCTCCCAACTGTTTTGCGAGCAGAGGCCCATCGGCGGCTGGGAAACCCGTCAGCGCACCAGTTACTACGTGCTGCAGTTACCCAATGGCTGGTGGATCTGGGGCCTGGACCTGCAATTGGAGTCCCTGATAGACCGCCAGCAGAAGCAATACTTCGAAGAGATGCACACCAAGTTGCAGCCAGGCGACCGCGTGATTCTCTGTACACCCGAGCCGAGCTGGGTGGACGAAGCCGAACGACTCGCACGCGTGGGGAACAAGACCTTGCCCTCGATCGAGACCCAGACCCTGCGCTTCAGCAGTCTGCGCGAGATCGAGCAGCTCTTGGGTGACCACTTGGCAGTGGTCCTGGCCGGAGACTCGCACCACTACGCGCGCTATCAGCCAAAAACCGGCAGCCAAGCGCCGCAACGCATCACCTGTGGCGGCGGTGGCGCCTTCTTGCATGGCACTCATCAACTTCCAGATCCACCCGAGCCGATCAACGTCGGCGGAACCCGGCAGCACTACGAGTTGGCTGCAGCCTACCCGGACAAAAAGACCTCCGAACAGCTGCGTAACCGTGCATGGCGGCTACCCACCCACAATCTCTCGTTTTGCAGCATGCTGGCTATTTTGTACCTGCTGTTCGACTGGATGGTGCAAAGCGCCAGCAAGGTGCCCCATCTGGCGCGGAATAATCGCAGCCTGATCGAGGTATTGTCTGACCTTGAAGTGTCTATTGCGAACCTGCGCGAGGTTTGGCGACAGCTGATCCTGGTCCTGGCACACAGCCCTTCGTCGGTGATGCTCGCCGTGATCATTGTGTTGGGCTGCGCAGTGCTCTCAGCCGCCGGGGTCAAGCGCACCCGAAAGCTTGCCTATGGCATCGGGGCCGTTCACGGCTTGCTTCACCTGGGGCTGGCGATCGGGCTGCTGTGGCTCATGGGCCGTATCAACATTCACTATTTGCAGTTCGAGGTCGAAAACCTGCTCCAGGTCTTGTTGTTCCTGGTGGGGACACTGGTGCTCGGCGGTTGTTTGGGAGGTCTGCTGTTCGGTGCCTGGATGGTCATGGGCAATACCTTTTGGGGACTGCACAGCGAGGTGGTGTTTTCCTCGCAACGCATTGCCGACCACAAATGCTTCCTGCGCATGCACTTCAAAGGCGACCAACTCACCCTTTACCCGCTCAAATTGGAGAAGGTCTGCCGACGCTGGTCCGTGGCGTCGGGAGTCGCCAAACTGGCGAAGGTGCAGCGTACCTGGAGGTTGCGGGCAACGCCTGAAAGCACTGGCCCGCGCTTCGTGCCCACCGCGGGTGAGCTTGAGCCGCGGCTGATCGAGCCGCCCATCGTGATTCGGCGGGGAGGAAGTACCGCATGAGCTCGCATGCCCCAACAAACAAGGGCTGGATTTCAGAATGATTGACCGCTCAGGGTCGCGCCCCCCCGTGCGACCTTGAGCACCGACGGCAGCTCCTCACTCGAAAACGCAATACGTGACACCATTCCTTCGCGCCCTCATCTCGTTTCCGCCTCCCAAGTAGTCCGAAACTCCCACCCCGCCTGGGAGTTTCGGCCGATGCGCAATTCCTGGCGTTTCTCCATAGTCGGTCAAGGTCAACGGTCAGGCCTCGATGACCGCACTTGCTCTGGAGAACGTCATGGCTATTGGCGAGCAAAACTCATCGCTGACGAGCGATCCACCCCCCCTATACATTCCAACCCTCGACTCAGTGGTGACGACATCAGTTATCGCCAATGCTCTTGGCGTCGTGGCCTCCGGCGCGAACGTTACGCTGGACGAAACGGCCGGGCTGCAGAACGCCACCGCCACGCCAACCCCCGCGGGAGACGCTGACGACAATGACATTTTGGTGGCATCCCTGCCCTCGACTTTCTCCACCCGTTTGACCGCACTGGGGGCTGGTACCGCCACGGGTGCGGCCTTGAGTGGCTACACCGGTGCCGCAGGCAATACCGGCAGCAATGCGTTCAGCGTCACCGCTGACCCTGGAGCAACCATTACCAACGTCAGTTTCGTCGACAGCGCCGGCGCAGCGCTTAATGGCGTGGACAGCGGGCTGGACACCATCGATGGCACCAGCATCCTTCTCTATACCGATACGAACGACAACATCCTTGTGGGCCGAGCCGGAAGCGCAAGCGGCGCGATCGTGTTCGCCGCCTATATCGAAGAAACCGGGTCGCCGCTCTCGGGCGGCAAGATCTGGACCGTGGAGTACCAACCGATCAAGCATCCCGATGCGACGAACCCCGACGATGCGGTCAATCTGCTGAATAAGGTGTTCATCGGAGCCGGTCAGGACGCGGAATTCAGCCTGGACAAAGCGCCGTCGGGCCAGCAGTTGTTCCTGATGTTCACGACCGCGGGTGCGACGGCCGATGCGAACGGCCGGATTCCCGGTGTCTCGATCATCGTCACCGGCAGGGATCCGCTGGATCAGTCGGCAAGCAGTGCTGCCATCACCAGCGCCGACACGGTCAACAGCAGCCAGGGCGGCGGCAGCACAACCCTGGGCACCAACAACCAGGCGATCACCGAACAGGAAGGCCTGCGCTTCAGCTTCGTCAGCGGTGCCAAGGCGGACTTCACGGTCCCCAACCTGAGCCCGGGCGAAGCGGGTGTCGAAGCGAACATCGACTTCACCCAGTACTTCGGCGCCCGCTCCGCGACCTTCAAGGTCGTGCAGGAGACGGGCGGCACGACCGCGAAGCTCTTGCTCACCGCCGTCAAGAACGCCGACAACGTCAGCGGGTCGCAGAGCGGTGTCAACTTCGTCAACAGCTACGCCAACGACAGCACCGAAAAGGTCGCGATCACCAACGGCAGCGTCACCGTGAAGACGTTCGCTGGCGCCACCGTCAGCACCGCCGTCATCACCTACAACGCCGATGGCACGGTGCTGATCACCGGCGTTCCGACCGACTCGCAGATCACCTACAGCACGGCGACCGACCACAACCGCGTGATGATCGAGAACGCCGGGTTGCTGACCGACAAGAACGGCGACAAGACGCACGCTGACTTCGACATTGGCGGCTTCAAGGTGCTGCAGTCCAGCACGTCAACCGCCGAAATCGGCTCCAAGATGATTTTCGAGGATGATGGGCCGAGCATCAGCACCACTGGCACCGAACCGACGCTGACAGTCGATGAAACGGTACTGGCGACCAACGACACCAAGAGCTTTGCCGCCAACTTCACCTCGGCGTTTGGCGCTGACGGTGCGGGTACGCTGACCTATGCGCTGGGTGTGGTCGCCGGAGGCTCAGGGTTAACGGACACCGCCACCGGTGAGGCGGTCAACCTGTCACTCAACGGTGCAGTGGTCGAAGGCCGCACGGCCACCACCAACCAACTGGTGTTCACGGTCAGCGTGGCCGCCAATGGCGACGTCACCCTCGACCAGATCCGCGCGGTAGTGCATCCCGACGCCACCAATCCGGATGATTCGAAGACCCTGACCTCGGACGATCTGGTGACCCTGACCGCGACCAAGACCGATGGGGACGGCGACAGCGTCCACGCGAGCCTCAACATCGGCCAGAACCTGGTGTTCAAAGACGACGCCCCCAGCATCAGCACCACCGGCACGGAACCGACGCTGACGGTGGACGAAACGGTGCTGGCGACCAACGATACCAAGAGCTTTGCCGCCAACTTCAGTTCGGCGTATGGCGCCGATGGTGCCGGCACGCTGACCTATGCGCTGGGTGTGGTCGCGGGAGCCTCCGGGCTGGTGGACACGGCCACGGGCCAGGCGGTCAACCTGTCGCTCAACGGTGGCGTGGTCGAAGGCCACACGGCGATTAGCAACGATCTGGTGTTCACGGTCAGCGTCGCCGCCAACGGTGACGTCACCCTCGACCAACTCCGCGCCGTGGTCCATCCCGATGCGACCAATCCCGATGATTCGAAGACCCTGACTTCGGACAATCTGGTAACGCTGACGGCAACCATCACCGACAAGGACGGCGACAGCACCCAGGCGACCCTCAACATCGGGCAGAACCTGGTGTTCAAGGATGACGGACCCAGTATCAGCACCACCGGCACGGAACCGACCCTTACGGTGGATGAAACGGTGCTGGCCACCAACGACACCCAGAACTTTGCGTCTAACTTCACCTCGGCGTTTGGCGCCGATGGCGCGGGTACGCTGACCTATGCGCTGGGCGTGGTGGTGGGTGCCTCCGGGCTGGTGGACACCGCCAGTGGCCAGGCCGTCAACCTGTCGCTCAACGGCGGCGTAGTCGAAGGTCGCACGGCCATCAGCAACCTGCTGGTGTTCACGGCCAGCGTCGCCGCCAATGGTGACGTCACCCTCGACCAACTGCGCGCCGTGGTGCATCCCGACGCGACCAACCCCGATGATGCGAAGACGCTGTCGGCGGACAACCTGGTGACGCTGATAGCGACCAAGACCGATGGCGACGGCGACAGCGCCCATGCCACCCTCAACATCGGGCAAAACCTGGTGTTCGAAGACGACGGTCCATCACTCGCCTTCGGCAACCTGATCGGGACCGGTAGCATCCTTCCACAACAAGGGTACTGGGATAACTCGACCGGAGCCGACGGACTGGGGGCAACCGGTCTGGATATTTCGTTGGTGAATAACCAGTTCACCCTCGTCAGGCCAGACAATACGACCACCACCGGGACCGGTTCGCTCACCGAGCAGTCACCGTCACCGGATGCCAATGGCGCCTATCATTTCGCAGGGACGTTGACCGGCGATTTCGACAACAACGCCGCCACCGCGAATACCAGCGTCGACTACACGCTGACCGCCTATAACAATGGCACCTATACACTGGATCTGGTGCAAGGCTTCAGTTCGCAGATCGTGCTCAGCAGTGCCGACGGCTCGCTCAGTGCCGGCGGCCCGGATCCGGTGCGCACATTGCTGATCCCGCCGCAGAATCCGCCGACTATTCCTTCGCCCTCCGAGGAGATTGTGTTCTTTTCCGCAAAAGCAACGGCGTCGACCGGGGACATCCTGAGCGGCATCGGGCTCGGCAAACCCGACCCCACCGAAGCCCAGCTGCAGACCACCCCCCTGCCCTCGTACATCGACCCGGCGGCCATGAACGTCAGCACGTCCGGTATCGGCGTCGGCAATAACATTCTCCAGGGAGACAACCTGGCGGCCATCAGTTCTGCCGATGAAAGCTTCGTGATCAACCCGGAAAGCTTGCTGGCGGGCATGAAGATCTTCATCGACAACTCCGTGGGAGGTTACAACACGGCGACCGAGGACCTGTACTACAGGGCCTACTACGAGGATGGCACGTTCTCGAACCTGATCGAGGTGAACACCGTGACGCCGGAGGCCGGCGGACAAGTGTCCTTCCTCGTTCAGCAGCAAGGCACGAAGTTGATCGACGCGGTTCAGCTCACGATGGGCCGAGGCGATATCAAGATCCCGGTGATCGAGTTCATTAAGCCAACCGAAAGTCTGGCCAGCGATATCAAGCTGGCGTTCAACGCGACGTTGACGGACAAGGATGGCGACTCGGCGTCGAGCGCGTTCGACGCCAACCTGTTCGCCAACGACCTGGGCACCACCTTCGACTTCACGCTGGTGGGCACGGCCGGTGAGCGGGATGCCTTCAACGTCGATTTGTCATTCGCACAGAACAAGTACCAGATCACCGGCTTCGATGCGAGCGCAGGACTGCGCGACACGCTGGTGCTCAACGGCGACCAGAACGCCGTTGTCCAGTCGATCGACAACAGCGGCGCAGACAGCATCGTGACGGTTGCCGAAACGGGTGGGCAAATCACGACCATCACCTTGGTCGGGGTCGATGTTCTGAATACCGACATTGTCCATGGCAGCGCCTGAGGCAGCGCGTGCGTGAAAGGATGCGAGGGTGGCGAAAACCACCCTCGCATTGTTTTTGCAGTTCCAAAATGAGATCGGCACGGATCGCATTCGCTGTGGATCCTGGAGCACCACAGGCTTAGACACAGCGGGTAAATACGCGCCTACGCAACACATTCACGCGGCAGAAACCCTGCGGCAGACGACCGACGAGGACGGATAGTCTGAAACTCCTATCCCGCATGGGAGTATCGGCCAATGTTCAATCTCCAGCGCTTGGTCATAGTTGTAGAGGTCAATGGTCAGGCCTCGATGACCGTAATTGCTCAGGAGAACGTCATGACTATTCGCGAGCAAAATTCATCGCTAACGAGCGATCCGACCTCTCTCAACTTAACGTCGATTACGACCAACGCTCTGAGCGTTACGCCCGGCGCAAACGTTACGCTGGATGAAACGGCCGGGTTGCAGAACCTCACCGCCACGCCAACCCCCGCGGGAGACGCTGACGACAACGACATTCTGCTGGCCTCTCTACCTTCGGCCTTCTCTACCCGTTTGACCGCACTGGGTGCAGGTACCGCAACGGGTGCGGCCTTGAGTGGCTATACCGGTGCCGCGGGCGACACCGGCAGCAATGCATTCACCCTCACCGACGCGTCCGGGGTTACCGATATCCGCTTCGTCGACAGCACTGGCGCACCGCTCGACGGCGTGGACAGTGGACTGGATACCCTCGATGGCACCAGCATCCTTCTCTATACCGATACGAACAACAACAATATCGTTGTGGGCCGAGCCGGTGGCCCAGCCGGCGCGATCGTGTTCGCTGGCTATATCGAAGAAACCGGATCGCCGGTCACGGGCGGCAAGATCTGGACCGTGGAGTACCAACCGCTCAAGCATCCCGATGCGACGAATCCCGATGATTCGCTTAATCTGCAGGATAAGGTGTTCGTCGGAGTCACTCAGGACCTGGGATTCAGCCTGGCCGGTGCGCCCTCGGGTCAGAACCTCTTCCTGATGTTCACGAAAGCGAACCCGACAACTGAAGTTGTCAATGGTGTCACTCGGATCACCGATCCCACCATCATCGCCACCGGCAAGGACCCCGCAGACCAGTCAAGTGGCGCCAACATAAACACTGGCGACACAATCAATACCAGCCAGGGCGGTGGCCCGACCACCATCGGCACCAACAACCAGATGATTGTCGAACAGGAAGGCATCCGCTTTTCGTTCGTCACCGGTGCCCGGCAGGATGTGACCGTTCCCAACCTTAGCCAGACCGAAGCCGATGTTGAATCCAACATCGACTTTACCGGTGTCTACAATTCGACTTCGGCCAATTTCGACATCGTGCAGCTGCAAAGCGGCAAGAGTGCCGTGGTAAAAGTCAGCGCATTCAACACCGCAGCTGAACCTGGTGCGAACTTCGTCAACGGCTATGCGAATGACACGCCGGTTGCCATCACCAATGTTCAAGTCATCAACAATAGTACCGGGCTGGTGATCGAAAATTCCGACGGCTCGGTGAATGATCCGACCATCACCATCAGCTTCACGGGTGGGGTTGCGACCATTACCGGCGTTAAAGCCGGCTACCAGATTGAATACACCACGACATCGGATCACAACCGCGTGCTCGTCGAGAACGGTGCAGCCCTCGACGCCAGAGGCGATAACCACGCCGATTTTGATATCGGCGGCTTCTCGCTGCGCCAAGCCTCTAGCGCGACCGCCGAAATCGGCTCCAAGATGATCTTCGAAGACGACGGACCGAGCGTCAGTGCGGCCGGCACGGAGCCCACGCTGACCGTGGACGAAACGGTACTGACCACCGACGCCACCCAGAACTTTGCCGCCAACTTCACCTCGGCGTTTGGCGCTGATGGCGCAGGTACGCTGACCTATGCGCTGGGCGTAGTCGCGGGCGGTTCCGGGCTGACCGATACGGCCACCGGTGAGGCGGTCAACCTGTCGCTCAACGGCACCGTGGTCGAAGGCCGAACGGCCACCACCAACCTGCTGGTGTTCACCGTCAGTGTCGCCGCCAATGGTGATGTCACCCTCGACCAGCAACGGGCCGTGGTGCATCCCGACGCCACCAACCCCGATGATTCAACCAGCCTGACTTCGGACAATCTGGTGACCCTGACCGCCACCATCACTGACAAGGATGGCGACAGCGCTCATGCGACCCTGAACATCGGCCAGAACCTGGTGTTCAAGGACGACGGCCCCAGCATCAGCACCACTGGCACGGAGCCAACCCTGACAGTGGACGAAACGGTGCTGACCACCGACGCTACCCAGAGCTTTGCCGCTAACTTCACCTCGGCGTTTGGCGCCGACGGTGCGGGCACGCTGACCTATGCGCTGGGCGTGGTCGCGGGTGCCTCCGGGCTGACCGATACGGCCACCGGTGAGGCAGTCAACCTGTCACTCAACGGCACCGTGGTCGAAGGCCGCACCGCCATCACCAACCTGCTGGTGTTCACCGTCAGCGTGGCGGCCAATGGTGACGTCACCCTCGACCAACAACGGGCCATAGTGCATCCAGACCCAACCAATCCGGATGATTCGACGAGCCTGACCTCGGACAATCTGGTGACCCTGACCGCCACCATCACCGACAAGGACGGTGACAGTGCCCATGCCACCCTCAATATCGGGCAAAACCTGGTGTTCAAGGATGACGGACCGAGCATCAGCACCACCGGCACGGAGCCAGTCCTGACAGTCGACGAAACGGTGCTGGCCACCAACGACACCCAGAGCTTTACCGCCAACTTCAGCTCGGCGTTTGGCGCTGACGGTGCGGGCACGCTGACCTATGCGCTGGGCGTGGTCGCGGGCGGTTCCGGGCTGACCGATACCGCTACCGGCCAAGCGGTGAATTTGTCGCTTAACGGTACAGTCGTGGAAGGCCGCACGGCGATTAGTAACGATCTGGTGTTCACCGTCAGCGTGGCCGCCAATGGTGACGTCACCCTCGACCAGATCCGCGCCGTGGTGCATCCCGACCCAACCAATCCGGATGATTCGACCAGTCTGACCTCGGACGATCTGGTAACGCTGACCGCCACCATCACCGACAAGGACGGCGACAGCGCCCATGCCACCCTCAATATCGGCCAAAACCTGGTGTTCAAGGACGATGGACCGAGCATCAGCACCACCGGCACGGAACCGACGCTGACCGTGGACGAAACGGTGCTGACCACCGACGCCACCCAGAGCTTCGCGGCTAACTTCAGCTCGGCATTTGGCGCCGATGGCGCGGGCACGCTGACCTATGCGTTGGGCGTGGTCGCGGGCGGCTCCGGACTGACGGATACGGCCACCGGTGAGGCGGTCAACCTGTCACTCAACGGCGCCGTGGTCGAAGGCCGCACCGCCACCACCAACCTGCTGGTGTTCACCGTCAGCGTGGCGGCTAATGGCGACGTCACCCTCGACCAGCAACGGGCCGTGGTGCATCCCGACCCAACCAACCCCGATGATTCGACCAGTCTGACCTCGGACGATCTGGTAACGCTGACCGCCACCATCACCGACAAGGACGGCGACAGTGCCCATGCGACGCTGAACATCGGCCAAAACCTGGTGTTCAAGGACGACGGCCCGAGCATCAGCACCACCGGCACGGAGCCAGTCCTGACGGTCGATGAAACAGTACTGACCACCGACGCCACCCAGAGCTTCGCGGCGAACTTCAGCTCGGCGTTTGGCGCCGACGGTGCGGGGACGCTGACCTATGCGTTGGGCGTGGTAGCCGGTGCCTCCGGACTGACCGACACGGCTACCGGTGAAGCCGTCAACCTGTCACTCAACGGCACCGTAGTGGAAGGTCGCACGGCCACCACCAACCTGCTGGTGTTCACCGTCAGCGTGGCGGCTAATGGCGACGTCACCCTCGACCAGCAACGGGCGGTGGTGCATCCAGACCCAACCAATCCGGATGATTCGACCAGTCTGACCTCGGACGATCTGGTGACGCTGAAGGCGACCATCACCGACAAGGACGGCGACAGTGCCCAGGCGACGCTCAATATCGGGCAAAACCTGGTGTTCAAGGATGACGGGCCAAGCATCAGCACTACCGGCACGGAGCCGGTCCTGACGGTCGATGAAACAGTACTGACCACCGACGCCACCCAGAGCTTCGCGGCGAACTTCAGCTCGGCGTTTGGCGCCGACGGTGCGGGGACGCTGACCTATGCGTTGGGCGTGGTAGCCGGTGCCTCCGGACTGACCGATACGGCCACCGGTGAAGCCGTCAACCTGTCACTCAACAGCACTGTGGTCGAAGGCCGCACCGCCACCACCAACCTGCTGGTGTTCACCGTCAGCGTGGCGGCTAATGGAGACGTCACTCTCGACCAGCAACGGGCCGTGGTGCATCCCGACCCAACCAATCCGGATGATTCGACCAGTCTGACCTCGGACAATCTGGTGACCCTGACCGCCACTATCACCGACAAGGACGGCGACAGCGCTCATGCGACCCTGAACATCGGGCAGAACCTGGTGTTCAAGGATGACGGACCGAGCATCAGCACCACCGGCACGGAGCCAGTCCTGACGGTCGACGAAACGGTACTGACCACCGACGCTACCCAGAGCTTTGCAGCGAACTTCAGCTCGGCATTTGGCGCCGACGGTGCGGGGACGCTGACCTATGCGCTGGGCGTGGTCGCGGGCGGCTCCGGGCTGACCGACACGGCCACCGGTGAGGCGGTGAACCTGTCACTCAACGGCACTGTAGTGGAAGGTCGCACGGCCACCACCAACCTGCTGGTGTTCACCGTCAGTGTGGCGGCTAATGGCGACGTCACCCTCGACCAGCAACGGGCGGTGGTGCATCCCGATCCAAACAATCCGGATGATTCGACGAGTCTGACCTCGGACAACCTGGTAACGCTGACCGCGACTATCACCGACAAGGACGGCGACAGTGCCCATGCCACGCTGAACATCGGCCAAAACCTGGTGTTCAAGGACGACGGCCCCAGCATCAGCACCACCGGCACGGAGCCAGTCCTGACCGTGGACGAAACGGTGCTGACCACCGACGCTACCCAGAGCTTTGCCGCTAACTTCACCTCGGCGTTTGGCGCCGACGGTGCGGGCACGCTGACCTATGCGCTGGGCGTGGTCGCGGGTGCCTCCGGGCTGACCGATACGGCCACCGGCGAGGCAGTCAACCTGTCACTCAACGGCACCGTGGTCGAAGGCCGCACCGCCACCACCAACCTGCTGGTGTTCACCGTCAGCGTGGCGGCCAATGGTGACGTCACCCTCGACCAACAACGGGCCATAGTGCATCCAGACCCAACCAATCCGGATGATTCGACGAGCCTGACCTCGGACAACCTGGTGACCCTGACCGCCACCATCACCGACAAGGACGGCGACAGTGCCCATGCCACCCTCAATATCGGGCAAAACCTGGTGTTCAAGGATGACGGACCGAGCATCAGCACCACCGGCACGGAGCCAGTCCTGACAGTCGACGAAACGGTGCTGGCCACCAACGACACCCAGAGCTTTACCGCCAACTTCAGCTCGGCGTTTGGCGCTGACGGTGCGGGCACGCTGACCTATGCGCTGGGCGTGGTCGCGGGCGGTTCCGGGCTGACCGATACCGCTACCGGCCAAGCGGTGAATTTGTCGCTTAACGGTACAGTCGTGGAAGGCCGCACGGCGATTAGCAACGATCTGGTGTTCACCGTCAGCGTCGCCGCCAATGGTGACGTCACCCTCGACCAGATCCGCGCCGTGGTGCATCCCGATCCAACCAACCCGGATGATTCGACCAGTCTGACTTCGGACAATCTGGTGACCCTGACTGCCACCATCACCGACAAGGACGGCGACAGCGCCCATGCCACGCTGAACATCGGCCAAAACCTGGTGTTCAAGGACGATGGACCGAGCATCAGCACCACCGGCACGGAACCGACGCTGACCGTGGACGAAACGGTGCTGGCCACCAACGACACCCAGAGCTTTACCGCCAACTTCAGCTCGGCGTTTGGCGCCGATGGGGCCGGCACGCTGACCTATGCACTGGGTGTGGTCGCGGGCGGCTCCGGGCTGACCGATACGGCCACCGGTGAAGCGGTCAACCTGTCACTCAACGGCACCGTGGTGGAAGGCCGCACGGCCATCACCAACCTGCTGGTGTTCACCGTCAGTGTCGCCGCCAACGGTGACGTCACTCTCGACCAGCAACGGGCCATAGTGCATCCCGATCCAACCAATCCGGATGATTCGACCAGTCTGACTTCGGACAATCTGGTGACCCTGACCGCCACCATCACCGACAAGGATGGCGACAGCGCTCATGCGACACTGAACATCGGCCAGAACCTGGTGTTCAAGGATGACGGGCCAAGCATCAGCACTACCGGCACGGAGCCAACCCTGACAGTCGACGAAACGGTGCTGGCCACCAACGACACCCAGAGCTTTGCCGCTAACTTCACCTCGGCATTTGGTGCCGACGGTGCGGGTACGCTGACCTATGCGCTGGGCGTGGTCGCGGGCGGTTCCGGACTGACCGATACCGCCACCGGTGAGGCGGTCAACCTGTCGCTCAACGGCGGCGTGGTCGAAGGCCGCACGGCCATCACCAACCTGCTGGTGTTCACGGCTAGCGTGGCCGCCAATGGCGACGTCACCCTCGACCAGATCCGGGCGGTGGTGCATCCCGACCCAACCAATCCGGATGATTCGAAGACGCTGACTTCGGACACTCTGGTGACCCTGACCGCCACCATCACCGACAAGGACGGCGACAGCGCCCATGCGACCCTCAACATCGGCCAGAACCTGGTGTTCAAGGACGACGGCCCATCACTCGCGTTTGGCAACCTGATCGGTACCGGTAGCATCCTTCCACAACAGGGATACTGGGATCATTCAACCGGAGCCGACGGACTGGGGGCAACCGGTCTGGATATTTCGTTGGTGAATAACCAATTCACCCTCGTCAGGCCAGACAACACGACCACCACCGGGACCGGCACGCTCACCGAGCAATCGCCCTCACCGGACGTCAACGGCGCGTTCCACTTCGCTGGGACTCTGACCGGTGATTTCGACAACAACGCCGCCACCGCGAATACCACCGTCGACTACACGCTGACCGCCTTTGCCAATGGCACCTATGCACTGGACCTGGTGCAAGGCTTCAGTTCCGAGATCGTGCTCAGCAGTGCCGACGGCTCGCTCAGTGCAGGCGGCCCGGATCCGGTGCGCACATTGCTGATCCCGCCGCAGAATCCGCCGACTATTCCTTCGCCATCTGAGGAGATTGTGTTCTTTTCCGCGAAGGCAACGGCGTCGACTGCGGACATCCTGACCGGTATCGGGCTTGGAGCCCCCGACCCCACCGAAGCCCAGCTACAGACCAACCCGCTGCCGTCGTACATCGACCCCGCGGCCATGAACGTCAGCACGGCCGGTATCGGTATCGCCAATAACCTGTTCCAGGGAGACAACCTGGCGGCCATCAGCAATGCCGATGAAAGCTTCGTGATCAACCCGGAAAGCCTGCTGACGAGCATGAAGGTCTTCATCGACAACTCCGTGGGAGGTTACAACACGGCGACCGAGGACCTGTACTACAGGGCCTACTACGAGGATGGCACGTTCTCGAACCTCACCGAGGTAAACACCCTGACGCCCGAGGCTGGCGGACAAGTGTCCTTCCTCGTTCAGCAGCAAGGCACGAAACTGATCGACGCGGTTCAGCTCACGATGGGCCGAGGCGAGATCAAGATCCCGACGATCGAGTTCACTCATGAGACCGAGAGCCTGGCCAGTGATGTCAAGCTGGCGTTCAACGCGACGCTGACGGACAAGGATGGGGACTCGGCGACGAGTACGTTCGACGCCAACCTGTTCGCCAACGACTTGGGCACCACCTTCGACTTCACACTGGTGGGCACGGCCGGTGAGCGGGATGCCTTCAACGTCGATTTGTCATTCACCCAAAACAAGTACCAGATCACCGGTTTCGATGCGGGCGCAGGCCTGCGAGACACGCTGGTGCTCAATGGCGACCAGAACGCCGTTGTCCAGTCAATCGACAACAGCGGCGCAAACAGCATCGTGACGGTTGCCGAAACGGGTGGGCAAATCACGACCATCACCTTGGTCGGGGTTGATGTTCTAAATACCGACATAGTCCATGGCAGCGCCTGAGGCAGCGCGTGCGTAAAAGGATGCGAGGGTGGTGAAACCACCCTCGCATTTTTTTGCGGCTCCAATATCAGATCCACAGATCGATTCGCTGTGGGCACTCGAGCACCACAAGGCTTGAACACTGGGCACCTGCGACAGGCCACCGACCAGGACGACTAGTCTGAAACTCCCACCCCGCCTGGGAGTTTCAGCTGATGTGCAATCCCCGGCGTTTCTCCATAGTCGACCAAAGGTCAACGGTCAGGCCTCGATGACCGCAATTGCTTTGGAGAAAGTCATGGCTATTGGCGAGCAAAATTCATCGCTAACGAGCGACCCTGCCTCCCTATCCACCACTTCGATTATCAACGCGCTGACCGTCGTCGGCACTGGCGCGAGCGTTACGCTGGACGAAACGGCCGGGCTGCAGAACGCCACCGCCACGCCAACCCCCACGGGAGACGCTGACGACAATGACATTTTGGTGACCTCCCTGCCTTCGACTTTCTCTACCCGCCTGACCGCACTGGCGGCAGGTACCGCAACGGGTGCGGCCTTGAGTGGCTATACCGGTGCCGCAGGCAACACCGGCAGCAATGCGTTCAGCGTCACCGCTGACCCCGGAGCAAATATTACCGATATCAGTTTCGTCGACAGCGCCGGCGTACCGCTTAATGGCCTGGACAGCGGACTCGATACCCTCAATGGCACCAACATCCTTCTCTATACCGATACGAACAACAACATCCTTCTGGGCCGAGCCGGAAGCGCAACCGGCGCGATCGTGTTCGCGGCCTATATCGAAGAAACCGGGTCGCCGCTCTCGGGCGGCAAGATCTGGACCGTGGAGTACCAACCGATCAAGCATCCCGATGCGACGAACCCTGACGATGCGGTCAATCTGCTGAATAAGGTGTTCATCGGGGCCGGTCAGGACGCAGAATTCAGTCTGGCCAATGCGCCGTCGGGCCAGCAGTTGTTCCTGATGTTCACGACCGCGGGCGCGACGGCCGATGCGAACGGCCGGATTCCTGGTGTCTCGATCATCGTCACCGGCAGGGATCCGCTGGATCAGTCGGCAAGCAGCGCTGCCATCACCAGCGCCGACACAGTCAACAGCAGCCAGGGCGGCGGCAGCACAACCCTGGGCACCAACAACCAGGCGATCACCGAACAGGAAGGCCTGCGCTTCAGCTTCGTCAGCGGCGCCAAGGCGGACTTCACAATCCCCAACCTGAGCCCGGGCGAAGCGGGGGTCGAAGCGAACATCGACTTCACCCAGTACTTCGGCGCCCGCTCCGCGACCTTCAAGGTCGTGCAGGAGACGGGCGGCACGACTGCGAAACTCTTGCTCACCGCCGTCAAGAACGCCGACAACGTCAGCGGGTCGCAGAGCGGTGTCAACTTCGTCAACAGCTACGCCAACGACAGCACCGAAAAGGTCGCGATCACCAACGGCAGTGTCACCGTGAAGACGTTCGCGGGCGCCACCGTCAGCGGCGTTGTCATCACCTACAACGCCGACGGCACGGTGCTGATCACCGGCGTTCCGACCGACTCGCAGATCACCTACAGCACGGCGACCGACCACAACCGCGTGATGATCGAGAACGCCGGGTTGCTGACCGACAAGAACGGCGACAAGACCCACGCTGACTTCGACATTGGCGGCTTCAAGGTGCTGCAGTCCAGCACGTCAACCGCCGAAATCGGCTCCAAGATGATCTTCGAGGATGATGGGCCGAGCATCAGCACCACCGGCACCGAACCGACCCTGACGGTGGACGAAACGGTACTGGCGACCAACGACACCAAGAGCTTTGCCGCCAACTTCACCTCGGCGTTTGGCGCTGACGGTGCGGGTACGCTGACCTATGCGCTGGGTGTGGTCGCCGGAGGCTCAGGGTTAACGGACACCGCCACTGGTGAGGCGGTCAACCTGTCACTCAACGGTGCAGTGGTCGAAGGCCGCACGGCCACCACCAACCAACTGGTGTTCACGGTCAGCGTGGCCGCCAATGGCGACGTCACCCTCGACCAGATCCGCGCCGTGGTGCATCCCGATGCGACTAATCCCGATGATTCGAAGACCCTGACCTCCGACAGCCTGGTGACACTGACGGCAACCAAGACCGATGGGGATGGCGACAGCGTCCATGCCACGCTCAATATCGGGCAGAACCTGGCGTTCAAGGACGACGGACCGAGCATCAGCACCACCGGCACGGAACCGACCCTGACGGTCGACGAAACGGTGCTGGCTACCAACGACACTCAGAACTTTGCCGCCAACTTCAGCTCGGCGTATGGCGCTGACGGTGCCGGTACGCTGACCTATGCACTGGGCGTGGTCGCGGGAGGCTCCGGACTGACCGACACGGCCACCGGCGAGGCAGTCAACTTGTCGCTCAACGGCGGCGTGGTAGAAGGCCGCACGGCCATCACCAGCCAGCTGGTATTCACGGTCAGCGTCGCCGCCAACGGTGATGTCACCCTCGACCAGCTCCGCGCCGTGGTCCATCCCAACGCGAGCAATCCCGATGACTCGAAGACCCTGACCGCGGACAATTTGGTAACGCTGACGGCGACTATCACCGACAAGGACGGCGACAGCACCCAGGCGACCCTCAACATCGGGCAGAACCTGGTGTTCAAGGACGACGGACCCAGCATCAGCACTACCGGCACGGAACCCACGCTGACGGTGGACGAAACGGTGCTGGCGACCAACGATACCCAGAACTTTGCGTCTAACTTCACTTCGGCGTTTGGCGCTGACGGGGCCGGCACGCTGACCTATGCGCTGGGCGTGGTGGCGGGTGCCTCCGGGCTGGTGGACACGGCCACGGGCCAAGCGGTGAACCTGTCGGTTAACGGCGGCGTGGTGGAAGGCCATACGGCCGCGAGCAACGACCTGGTGTTCACGGTCAGCGTCGCCGCCAACGGTGACGTCACCCTCGACCAACTGCGCGCCGTGGTGCATCCCGACGCGAGCAATCCGGATGATTCGAAAACCCTGACCTCGGACAACTTGGTGACGCTGACGGCAATCAAGACCGACAAGGACGGCGACAGCGCCCAGGCCACCCTCAACATCGGGCAGAACCTGGTGTTCAAGGACGACGGGCCAAGTATCAGCACCACCGGCACCGAGCCGACCCTGACGGTCGACGAAACGGTGTTGGCGACCAACGATACCAAGAGCTTTGCCGCCAACTTCACCTCGGCGTATGGCGCCGACGGTGCGGGCACCCTGACCTATGCGCTGGGCGTAGTCGCAGGGGGCTCCGGGCTGACGGATACGGCCACGGGCCAGGCGGTCAACCTGTCGCTCAACGGCGGCGTGGTGGAAGGCCACACGGCGATTAGCAACGATCTGGTGTTCACGGTCAGCGTCGCCGCTAATGGTAACGTCACCCTCGACCAGATCCGCGCTGTGGTGCATTCCGTCACGACAAACCCCGATGACTCGACGAGCCTGACCTCGGACGATCTGGTAACACTGACCGCAACCAAAACCGACAAGGACGGCGACAGCGCCCAAGCCACCCTCAACATCGGCCAGAACCTGGTGTTCAAGGATGACGGGCCAAGCATCAGCACCACCGGCACGGAACCGACCCTGACGGTCGACGAAACGGTGCTGGCGACCAACGACACCAAGAGCTTTGCCGCCAACTTCAGCTCGGCGTTTGGCGCTGATGGCGCCGGCACACTGACCTATGCGCTGGGCGTGGTCGCGGGAGGCTCAGGGTTAACGGACACCGCCACCGGCGAAGCAGTCAACCTGTCGCTCAACGGCGGCGTGGTCGAAGGCAGAACGGCCACCACCAGCCAGCTGGTGTTCACGGTCAGCGTCGCCGCCAACGGTGATGTCACCCTTGACCAGATCCGCGCCGTGGTGCATCCCAACACCAGCAATCCGGATGATTCGAAGACCCTGACCTCGGACGATCTGGTGACCCTGACCGCGACCAAGACCGATGGGGACGGCGACAGTGCTCAGGCGACCCTCAACATCGGGCAGAACCTGGTGTTCAAGGACGACGGCCCCAGCATCAGCACCACCGGCACGGAACCCACGTTGACGGTCGACGAAACGGTGCTGGCCACCAACGATACCCAGAACTTCGCGGCGAACTTCACCTCGGCGTATGGCGCCGATGGTGCCGGCACGCTGACCTATGCACTGGGCGTGGTCGCGGGCGGCTCCGGACTGGTGGATACGGCCACGGGCCAGGCGGTCAACCTGTCGCTCAACGGCGGCGTGGTCGAAGGCCACACGGCGCTTAGCAACGATCTGGTGTTCACGGTCAGCGTTGCCGCCAACGGTAACGTCACCCTTGACCAACTCCGGGCCGTGGTGCATCCCAACACGAGCAATCCGGATGATTCAAAAACGCTGACTTCGGACAGCCTGGTGACGCTGACGGCGACCAAAACCGACAAGGACGGTGACAGCGCCCAGGCCACCCTCAACATCGGCCAGAATCTGGTGTTCAAGGACGACGGACCGAGCATCAGCACCACGGGCACGGAACCGACGCTGACGGTCGACGAGACGGTACTGGCGACCAACGATACCAAGAGCTTTGCCGCCAACTTCACCTCAGCGTATGGCGCCGATGACGCCGGCACGCTGACCTATGCACTGGGCGTGGTGGTGGGTGCCTCCGGGCTGACCGACACCGCCAGTGGCCAAGCGGTGAACCTGTCGCTCAACGGCGGCGTGGTCGAAGGCCGCACGGCCACCAGCAACTTGCTGGTATTCACGGCCAGCGTCGCCGCCAACGGTGACGTCACCCTCGACCAACTGCGCGCGGTGGTGCATCCCAACGCCAGCAATCCCGATGATTCGACGACGCTGTCGGCGGACAACCTGGTGACGCTGATAGCGACCAAGACCGATGGGGACGGTGACAGCGCCCAGGCAACCCTGAACATAGGGCAGAACCTGGTGTTCAAGGACGACGGTCCATCACTCGCCTTTGGCAACCTGATCGGGACCGGTAGCGTCCTTCCACAACAAGGATACTGGGATCATTCGAACGGAGCCGACGGACTGGGGGCCACCGGGCTGGACATTTCGTTGGTGAATAACCAGTTCACCCTCGTCAGGCCAGACAATACGACCACCACCGGCACCGGCTCGCTCACCGAGCAGTCACCGTCACCGGATGCCAACGGCGCCTACCATTACGCAGGCACGTTGACCGGCGATTTCGACAACAACGCCGCCACCGCGAATACCAGCGTCGACTACACGCTGACCGCCTATAGCAATGGCACCTATACACTGGACCTGGTGCAAGGCTTCAGCTCGACGATCGTGCTCAGCAGTGCCGACGGCTCACTCAGTGCCGGCGGCCCGGATCCGGTGCGCACATTGCTGATCCCGACGCAGAATCCGCCGACTATTCCTTCGCCATCCGAGGAGATTGTGTTCTTTTCCGCGGAAGCAACGGCGCCGACATCGGACATCCTGACCGGCATCGGGCTCGGCAAACCCGACCCCACCGAAGCCCAGCTGCAGACCACCCCCCTGCCCTCGTACATCGACCCGGCGGCCATGAACGTCAGCACGTCCGGCATCGGCGTCGGCAATAACATTCTCCAGGGAGACAACCTGGCGGCCATCAGTTCTGCCGATGAAAGTTTCGTGATCAACCCGGAAAGCCTGCTGACAGGGATGAAGGTCTTCATCGACAACTCCGTGGGGGGTTACAACACGGCGACCGAGGACTTGTACTACAGGATCTACTACGAGGATGGCACGTCCTCGAACCTCACCGAGGTAAACACCCTGACACCGGAGGCCGGAGGACAGGTGTCCTTCCTCATTCAGAAACAAGGCACGGCGTTGATCGACGCGGTTCAGCTCACGATGGGCCGAGGCGATGTCAAGATCCCGGTGATCCAGTTCATTCAGCAGACCGAGAACCTGGCCAGCGACGTCAAGCTGGCGTTCAACGCGACGTTGACGGACAAGGATGGCGACTCGGCGACGAGCGCGTTCGACGCCAACCTGTTCGCCAACGACCTGGGCAGCACCTTCGACTTTACGCTGGCGGGTACGGCCGGTGTGCGGGATGCCTTCAACGTCGATTTGTCATTCACCCAGAACAAGTACCAGGTCACCGGCTTCGATGCGAGCGCAGGCCTGCGCGACACGCTGGTGCTCAACGGTGATCAGAGTTCTGTTGTCCAGTCGATCGATAACAGCGGCGCAAACAGCATCGTGACGGTTGCCGAAACGGGCGGACAAATCACGACCATCACCTTGGTCGGTGTCCATCTCCTGAATACCGACATTGTCCATGGCAGCGCCTGAGGCAGCGCGCGCATAAAGGATCCGAGGGTGGCGTAGAAACCACCCTCGCATGCCTTACAGTTCTGAGATCCGCGGACGGCGACACAGTGACGGCCTGGGCGCCCCAAAGCAATTCAATGCAGTTCTACCCAAGTGGACTCGGGTGGTTCTTCGTTGTTGGTGAGCCCATGCTTCTGTGCGTATATCAACAAGTCGATACGATTGACGAGATTAAGCTTTTGATAAATGTTACTGAGGTGGTTGTGCACCGTGTGCTCGCTGATACCCAGGCGCCCGGCGATGCACATGTATTTGGCAGATGGATCCCCCACGATGGCGCGAATCAGTTCCCTTTCGCGCAGCGTCAGTCGCGCCTGTTTCGCCTGCTCCGAATTGCATTTCAAAGGTATATGCCCGGTCGCGGCATAGTCGGAAAGCCCACCGATCCAGGCTCTTTCCAGTCCGATGTCGCGATGGTGGACCTGGATGATGGCTCGGATAATCGATTCCGTCGGGTCTTCCGCCAGCACGACACCGCGTGCGCCCGCCTCTATCGCTTGGGCAACGGGGACGGTTTCGTAGAGGCTTTTGAGCACCAGCACTTTCATTTCGGTGCTGCGGGCGAGTCCCGCGACGACCGACAAGGGGTTCAGCGCATCTGGAAAGAAACTGAAAAAAATGACATTGGGACGCAACTGATCGGCAAGATCCAGCGCTTTGGTATAGGTGGTGGCCTGCCCACTCACTTCCATCTGAGGCTTGCGGGCATTGATCAAGTCTTGAAGGCCCATAAGAACAAGGGGACGACAGTCGATCAGCATCACGCTTATTGGTTTTATTTGGGTCGTCATTACCGTCCTGACTCCCTTGAAAAATGAACGATGGCCTCCACCCGTTGGCCTTCCTGGATCAGCAGCTCATTCACCTGGTCATCACGATTGAAGGACAGATGCGAGCGCCGACAGGCCTTGACAGTGTCAGCCCTGGGTATGAACCCCGGGACACTTCCACCCGTTGCACCGGCAGGGATTGCGGACATTCCCAGAAGCCGGGCAAAAGCCATCGAAACAACAGAAATAGGAATAATCATCAATAGCTTGCGCCTGATGACATGCTCCCTCGAGCCGCTCAACTGAGTCTAGGCCAGCACAGCGCGCTGCCAGCCCACCCACCCGCCAGTCGTCGACTCAGTCTCCCGCCGGCAGCCCGGCTCATGTTCTCCAGAATGCCTACATCCCCAGTAAATCAAGGTGTTAGGCTCGCTGCCAGCGACCTGCGGGTAAGGTCTGCTCCGACCAAAATCGTCAATTAACCGACGAGTGGCGTACTAGAAAGTATGACAATAAAACTATCGTCAATTTATCGTCGCAATCAGCCTCATCGAGCACCCACAAGCCCGCCCTGGCCGGTGGGACACGCACTAAGAACCCGTCTGACTGGAGGAGCCTACAAGGTTGGTATTACTGACAGGATCAGGGGGATGTGAAACTTTGGTTGGAGCTGCCGGGGCCCAACCAGGCATTTACGTTTTCGACACCCTCGGCAGGCGGTTTCCCCGCCCAGCGATTGAGCGTGAAGACATTGGTGACGAAGTCGTATTGCGTCTTGAGCAGATCACGACGAGCCCGGAATTCGTTGCGTACGCTGGTCAGTACATCGACGGCATTGACCATTCCGTAACTGAGTCCTTTTTCTGCCGCCACTCTGGACAGCTGTGCCGAAGCCAGGGCATGCCGGCTTGCACTGATCTTCTCCGCACTCGAGTTGGCAGTCAGGTAAGCAGTGGTGATCTCCTTGACCACCTGGCGCTGGACGGCTTCCAGTTGCTGCTCCGCCACAATCTGATCCTGGTAGAGCCCCCGCACCCGCGCCGAGGTTGAACCACCGCTGTATATCGGCACTTGCACGCCAATACCGGCAACATAACTGTCGGTACGCGGCGCCAGGGAATTGTTGTAGCCCTCGTTGGTCTGTTGCGCGCTCAGAGACAGGCTCACGGTCGGATAGTGCCCGCCCTTGCCGCCGCGCAACGCAGCGCCTGCGGCCTCGACACCACTTTCGTTGGCCTTGAGCGCCGGGTTTTGCGCTATACCCTCGCGGACCCACGTTTCAAGACTCTGCGTCGACACCTGTAATTGCACGTCATTGCGAATCCGGTTGAGCTTCTCCTTGACCGGTCGACCGACGATTTCCGCCAGTGCCTCACGCGTAATACTGGCCTGGTTCTGGGCATCGAGTTCCTGCGCTGCCAGCAAATCGACACGGGCCTTGAGGTCGAGCTGATCGGTAATCATTGCCAGCTGCTTTTCGTACAACGCATTGACCCTGTCCAGGCTCTTTTGCGTGGTTTGACGCTCCGCCCTCACCAACTCCAGTTCGTCCTCGGCCGCCAACGCGGCGAAGTAACGTTGGGCCAAATCCACTGTGGCCTCGGCCTGGGCCTCCTGCGCTTCTGATTCGGTTTGCTTGGCCAGGCTTTTGAATCGTTGGTAGTTTTCCCACGCGGCCTTGTTGTAGAGGTACTGACGCAGCGACAGGCTGTAGATTTCGCTATCGTAACTGCGCTGCACCAGGTCGCTCTCCTGATGAATCCGGTTCTGCCCGGCGTTGAGCGATATCTGTGGTAACAGCGAGCCCAGGGCCTCGCGCTGATGCTCCTCGCCCGCCTTCGCACGCGCATACGAGGCCAACACTCGCGGATCTTCCAGCCGGGCCTCGCGATACAACTGCATGAGGTCAGTGGAATACGTCGAGGCACTGACCCCGGTCGGTGACGGCGCAGTGGTTTGCGCCAAGGCAATATCGGTGCCCAGTGCAAGCATGAGCAGACCACCCGGCAAAGCTGCTGGCATTCGCACGATCACTCCTCGATCATCGCTTGAGAGATGACATTGCGGGCCGGCTGCAGAAGGTACTGCAACAGCGTGCGTTGCCCCGTGATGATCAACACGTCCGCAGGCATCCCCGGCAGTAATTTGCGATCACCCAAGGCGCGCACACCAGCTTCGGTGACCCGGACCCGCGCCAGGTAATAGGGAGTCCCAGTCTTTTCATTGACCAGCCGGTCCGCCGAGACACTGATGACCTCACCCTGGATCACCGGCGTGGTCGCACTGTTGAACGCGCCGAAACGGATATCGGCACGCTTGCCGATGGCGATGCGATCGATATCGACCGGCGCCACCTGGGCCTCTATGACCAGTTCAGAAACCGAGGGAACGATGTCCAGCAAAGGCGTCGCCGAGCGCACGACGCCGCCAATTGTGTGCACCGTCATGCCAATCACCATGCCAGATTCGGGTGCGCGGATGATGATATGGCTGAGCCGGTCTTCCAGGGCGGAAGCCTTCTCTTGCAGGTCGTAGATTTTGGTCTGGACATCGGCCAATTGTTTGGCGACATCAGCATTGAAGTCTTTATCGACTTGTAGAATCTGCAGCTGTGTTTCGTTGATCTGCAGGCGCGTCCTGGTGATGGTCGAACGATGGTCGGCCAATTCGGACTTGACCATTTCAAGCTTGCGCTGCTGCTCAAGCAGACGTTGTTTGTCGACGAACCCTTGTGACAACATGTCTGTCAATTCAACGATTTCACCGCTGTAGGATTTATTCAGTTGGCTCTTGACCCCGATCATCGCCTCCAGCCCCTTGATCTGTTGATTCAACTGACCAATGCGCTCTTGCAGCACCGATATCTGGCCCAACCGTGACCCCCGTCGTGCGTTGAATACCTGGGTCTCGCCCTGGCGCGCCTCGGCACCTCGCAGACTGTCGGAATCGCTCATGACGTCAAAGCCAATTACTGGCAGATTGTCCCGCTCAGCCTTGAGTCTTGCCTCCATGGCTCTGGCGGCGATGAGCTGGCTTCGGGTCATCTCGTATTCGGATCGTAGCTGGGCATCATCGAGAATAATCAGCGGGTCATCTTGCTTGACGATGTCACCGTCATGGGCCAACACCTCTTTGACGATGCCACCTTCGAGGTGTTGCACCGTTTTCCGGTAAGCCTGCACGGTGACCACACCAGGCGCGTAAGCCGCGCCATCGATCGGTGCGACCGCCGCCCAGGTGCCGAACACCCCGAAGGTCATCAATAAAATGCCAAAACCCAGGCGACGGATCTTTCGATCAGATACCGCCAGGTCGGCGAAGTTATCTGTTTGACGACTGGGCATCGTACTGTTCATCGGCATCACCCTTGCGAGTAGCCACCGAAGCCACGCTTGCGCCTGCTTGCGTGGCGTGCTTTTGTGCCCGCTGCGCGAGTTCGGCCAGCACTTGTTCGCGTGGTCCATAAAGACTGATAGCGCCATCGCTCATCACCATCAGCCGGTCAAGTTGGGACACAATGTTGGTTCGGTGGGTAATTACAAAAAGGGTTGCACCTGTCAGCTTCAGCTGCTGGATGGCCACCGCCAGGGCGCGATCGCCGACTTCGTCGAGATTGGAATTGGGCTCGTCGAGGATAATCAGCCGCGGGTTGCCATACAGGGCACGGGCCAGGCCTATGCGTTGGCGCTGCCCTCCCGACAGCATGACGCCATCGCTGCCAATGACGGTGTCATAGCCATCGGGTAACAGCAGAATCATTTCGTGGACGCCGGCAGACCTGGCCGCCAGAACGACTTTCTCGGAATCGACCTCGGTGAAGCGGGCAATGTTTTCGCTGACGCTGCCTTCGAATAATTCAATGTCCTGGGGCAAGTAGCCTATATACGGCCCAAGTTCATGTTTGTCCCACGCGCTGATGTCCGCGCCATCGAGCCGGACCACGCCATGTTGCGGCACCCAAACCCCCATCAGTGCCCTGGCCAGGGTGGACTTGCCCGCGGCACTTGGACCGATGATTCCGACAATGCTGCCAGCAGGTACGCTGAAACTCATGTTTTTGATGATCGGGGTTTTCGAGCCAGGTGCCGAGACGATCAGATTCTCCACCTGCACATGCCCCTGGGGCGCAGGCAATGACATGCGCTCGGGCTGAGCCTGTTGTTTGTCGAGGATGTCGTTGAGACGGCGGTACTGCGAACGGGCCGCAATAAAGCCCTTCCAGCTGCCGATGATCAGATCGATGGGAGCCAATGCGCGCCCTAGCAGCACGGACCCGGCAAACACCATGCCCGGCCCCACCTGGTGGTCCACGGTCAGGTACGCCCCCAGACCAAGGATCAGTGATTGCACCAGGATCCGGAAGGACCTGGAAAGCGTGCTGATGATGCCGCCTCTATCGCTCGCCCCGGACTGCAGCATCAGGACATGTCTTTGGCGACGCCCCCAACGGTCCATCAGGGTTTCAAGCATGCCCATGGACTCGATGACTTCAGCGTTGCGCAGGTTTTTCGTGGTGTGGAGCGTCGCGCTGATATGTTCCTTGTTAGCCTGGGCAAGTGCCGGCCCCGTCAACCTTTCATTGAGAAACGCCAGGAATAACAACAACAACGCACTGCCCACCGCTACCCAGCCATACCAGGGATGGAACATGAACATCACAGCGACATAGATAGGTAGCCAGGGCGCATCAAAAAAGGCGAACAATCCATTACCGGAGAGAAACTGTCTCAAGCCCGTCAAGTCGTTGAGCGACTGGGCCGAGGCATCCATGCCACCACTTTCCAGAGCCCGTTTGAAACTGGCTTTATAGACCTGGCGACCCAGCAACACGTCCAGCCGGGTACTGACCCGAACCATGATGCGTGAACGGACCCATTCCAGGGAGCCGAGCGTAACCACCAGCCCGGTCATGATCAGCGTCAGCATGGTCAGGGTCGTCAGGCTTCCGCTAGTGACTACTCGTCCATACACCTGAAGCATATAGAAGGTGGGAACGAGCATCAGCGCGTTGATGAAAAAGCTGAAAAAGCCAACAGAAACAAAGCTGTCTCTACAGGCTTTCAACGCTATTTTCAGACTGTTTTCAGGTGTGTTTCGCATGGAAACCCCTGCTTGGAAAGTCATACCTTGAGGAGCTTAGATCATGCCGAACGACTGTGCGCAACCATTGGCCAGATCGCCCCCGGCAACGGGTTTCACCCCCGGTTTGCGGTCACTTCGACTGGACGCAGGTTAAACGTCACCGACAAGATCCACTCCCCCAGTACTTGTCCTATCCTTCCCTCCAACCCATCACTGCGGACATCAAAATGCCCAGCCCCGAATCCACCCTCCTCCAGAGCTGGCACCACAACGCTCAATCCTGGATCGAGGCCATCCGCACCGGCACCATCGAAAGCCGCCTCAAGGTCACCGACCAGGCAATCCTGCTGGCGATACTGGGCCGCCAACCCGAACATGTGCTCGACCTGGGCTGTGGCGAAGGCTGGTTGTTGCGTGCGCTGGCTGAACGGGCTATCAACGCGGTCGGCGTGGATGGCGATGCGACGCTGGTCGAGGCGGCGCGGGCAGCGGGCTCATCACAGGTGTATGTGGCGAGCTATGAAGAGTTGGTAGAAACGAAGGTGGACATCGGCAACGATTACGACCTGATCTGCGCCAACTTCGCCCTGTTGCACCAAGACATCATCCCCCTGCTAACCGCCATGAACGCCCTGCTCGCCCCGGGCGGCGCGCTAGTGATCCAGACGCTGCATCCGTGGACTGCGGCGGCGGGCGACTATCAGGACGGTTGGCGTGAAGAGACCTTCGCCGGGTTCAAGGGGCAGTGGCAACCCATGCCGTGGTACTCGCGCACCTTGTCCAGTTGGCTCAATGCCCTGGACATGGCCGGTTTTCGGCTGGCCAGCCTGCAAGAGCCGCAGCACCCGCAAAGTCCGGTGCCGCAGTCATTGTTGTTGGTGGCTGAGCGATGGGATGTCTCGGGAATAGAGCAGCCTCAGGCGAGGCGAGGGGCACAGTGAAGTTCACACGGCGCAAACTACTCGAGGCTGGCATGACCTGCATAGCAGTCAATGCACTGTCGCCTTGGCGGTTATGGGCTGCGTCTTCAGGCGTCCTGGTTAACGACGTCACGCTTCTCAACCCGATTTGGGTTAACCGTCTCCTCACCCCGCATACGACAGATGATATTCGGCAGGCGCTCGCCGCAGGGTCTGGCCCGGTCTGCATTGGTGGTGGCCGCTATAGCATGGGCGGACAGATTGCCACCGAGGACAGCCTGCACATCGACATGCGTCAGTTCAATCAGGTGATCCATTACTCGCCCGAGAGCAGGGTCATACGCGTGCAAGCGGGATTGCGGTGGCGTGACCTGCAGTCGGTTATCGACCCACACGATCTGTCGGTAAAAATCATGCAGAGTTATGCCAACTTTACCGTCGGCGGGGCGCTGTCGGTCAATGCGCATGGGCGTTATGTCGGCGCCGGCCCGGTGATCAACTCGGTGCGTGCCCTCCAGTTGGTGCTCGCCGACGGTTCGGTAGTAGAAGCATCCCGCAGCGCAAATGCCGACTTGTTCCACGCAGCCATCGGTGGCTATGGCGCGCTGGGGGTCATCACTGAGGTCGAATTGGACCTTGCGTCCAATGTCACGATGGAACGTCAGGTACACCGACTGTCAGTTGCCGATTACCCGACATTTTTCAACGAACAGATCCGCGGGAATGAACAGGCAATCCTGCACAACGCCGATTTGGCTCCCCCCTACTTTGACCAGGCTACTTGCGTCACCTGGCGCACCACGGACAAAGAGCTGACAGTCGCAGACAGGCTGATCGCACCGGGGCAATCGTACAAATTCGACCAGATCGCCATGTGGAGTGTGGCCAAACTTCCCGGCGGCCCGTTGATTCGCAAGGATGTGATCGATCCACTGCGCTATCTCAGCCACCCGGTAGTACGGCGCAACTATGAGGCCAGTGCGGACGTCGCCTCGCTCGGGCCTATCGCAACCCGAAACAGCACCTACGCGTTGCAGGAGTATTTTGTACCGGTCGCCCGGTTCTACGCGTTCGTACAGCAATTGACCACCATCCTGCAGGCGCACCAGGTTGAAGCGGTCAACGTCTCTATCCGGCACTCGCCAGGCGCCCCCGACTCGTGTCTGTCTTGGGCACGCGAAGAAGTGTTTTCATTCGTACTCTATTACTGGCAGCACGTCAGCGTGGCTGACCGTGAGGAAGTCGGCGCGTGGACACGCGAACTTATCGACGCCGCGTTGTCGCTTGGGGGGACTTATTATCTGCCCTACCAGCTGCATGCAACTCGAGAACAGTTCACACGCGCCTACCCCAACGCGCGACGCCTGTTCGCACTCAAGGCGCAATACGATCCGGGCAAGCGATTCCGCAACAAGCTCTGGGACAAGTACTACATGGGGTAGCGCGAGGCCCGAGGCTTGCTAGTACGTCCACATGCCAGTGTTCGGGCCAGGCCGACGCTCCGCTGTACGAATCAGCAGTGCCCACTGCTGAAGAGCTTTTTTATAGCTCCCAAGCATATTTTTAATAATTTTCCTCTTCCGATTGATACCGCACTATCAAACCGCACTGAGCACCTCTGGTCCGGCTTTCCCGGATGAAAGCATTTTTCATGACGATGTCGGCCCCAAGAGCCCGGCACGGTGGAACCTTATCGGCCTCTGGCCAGCACTGCCCGGCTTTACACCATTCTAAAAACCAGCTGTGGGAGCGTTCCATGTCTTTATCCTTACGTACCTGTGTTCCTTTTTCCCTGGCCCTGTTGTGCACCGGCGTGCTCGCCGAGCCCCAGGCCCTGACTGTCATTTCGTTCGGTGGCGCCACCAAGCAGGCCCAGGACAAGGCCTATTTCCAACCCTTCAATGCAAGCGGTGCAGGACGCATCGTCGCCGGCGAATACAATGGCGAACTGTCGAAGATCAAGGCCATGGTCGATGTGGGCCATGCCACCTGGGATGTGGTCGAGGTGGAGAGTCCGGAACTGTTGCGTGGCTGTGATGCCGGCTTGTTCGAGCGACTGGACAAGGCCAGTTTTGGCGACCAGGCCCAGTTCGTACCGGGGACCTTGACCGAGTGTGGTGTGGCCACCTACGTCTGGTCGATGGTCATGGCCTTCAACAAGGACAAGCTGGCCAAGACCCCGACTTCCTGGGCGGACTTCTGGAACGTAACCGACTTTCCGGGCAAGCGCGGCCTGCGCAAAGGCGCCAAGTACACCCTGGAAATCGCTCTGCTGGCCGATGGCGTCAAGCCTGACCAGCTCTACAAAGTGCTGGGCACCCCCGAGGGCGTGAGCCGTGCCTTTGCCAAGCTCGACAAGATCAAGTCAAACATCCAGTGGTGGGAGGCCGGAGCCCAACCGGCGCAGTGGTTGATAGCCGGTGACGTGGTGATGAGTGCCGCCTACAACGGCCGTATCGCCTCAGCGCAGAAAGAGGGCATGAACCTGAGCATCGTCTGGCCGCAGAGCCTGTACGACCCGGAATACTGGGCCGTGGTCAAAGGCTCGCCGAACAAGGCACTGGCCGAGCGTTTCATCGCGTTTGCCAGCCAGCCGCAGGCCCAAAAGGTTTTCTCGGAAAACATTCCTTACGGCCCCGTCCACCGCCAGGCCCTGGCACTGCTGCCGGAGCAAGTACGCCAGCAATTGCCGACTGCCGAAGCCAACCTGGCCAAGGCCCGGTCGGTAGACGCGGAGTTCTGGGTGGACCATGGCGAGGAGTTGGAAGAGCACTTCAATGCCTGGGCGGCGCGCTAGCCGCGACGCACTCTCTGTAGCAGCTGCCGAGCCTGCGAGGCTGCGTTCGGCTGCGAAGCAGTCGTGAATCCGGCTGACGCGGTCTGCCTGACGCACCGTAAGTTCTGGTTTTACGACCGCTGCGCAGCCGAACGCAGCCTCGCCCCGGCTCGACAGCTGCTACGGCTTAATCCATCAAGCCATCAAGAGCGCCCCACGGAACCTGTGACCGGTAGATTTCCCAGCAAATTGAGCCCGGTGCTCTTCACGAAAGCGTCATAGTCCATCGGTTTCTCGATGCGGGTTTCAGCGTTGGGCAGTACGTAAGCCCAGGCACGCTTGGACGATGCGTCGTAAACCAGTTTGAACAGACGGGTCGGCACCCAGACCTTGTTGTCGCCGACAGTGCCGTGGCCTGAGTCGAATAGCGGGCCGGTAAAGACAAAGACATTGCCATCGGCTCGCTTGGCAAACTTTCTGACATCGGACTCGACCTTGCTCCAGATCTTCCGGTTATTGGTTGGATCTTGCGGCACCATGTTCGACAGCGCAAAGGATTGAGCCATTGCGTTGGGGTTCGGTGCATCGGCTGCCGGGGATTGATGGCCACGGTCCACGGCCGGATGTTGGCTACGGTAGTCGCTCAACTCTGCCCGTCCACTCTTGGGGATCCGTGGGTCCGGGTAGAACTGGTTGGTACGCTCCTCCCCTTTGGCATCCTGCAGTTGGGCGGCATTAAGGCGTTCAACCACTACCAGCGGTGTCTTGCTGGTTTGCGAGTACAGCACCGCGAAGTTGTCGGAACACAGGGCCAAGGGTTTCATTGTGGCAGGCACAGTGGCCATGTTGATCGGTTTCGCGGCCGGGAACAGATCCGTGCAGCCGTCAAACGATGCCTGTTTCTGTTTGTTTGAATAGAGCTCCAGCGCCGCGCTCTGGCTGATCGAGCCCGAGTGGGAGGTTTGTTGCTGATGCTGGGTGGGCGGCTTGATGAGATCCAGCAGACTGCGGGCTTGTGCCCCGGTCGAGAGCAAAACAAGGGCCGACAGCCCAACTGCAATTTTGCGTAGGTGCATGCTTTAAATCTTCGAATTGGATTGAGGGGTAAACGTACGGCGAGTCCCGATTTACGGAACCGGTGGAGGCGGTTGCTGGTTATAGTGCGGTGAGCATGCTTTCACTGTCCTTGATCAAAATGCCGATACGGATCCGGTCGGCGCCGGGCAGTACGACCGCTGACGGTCGCGCGGGGTTTATTGACCATCACAAGTCACATTAGTGCTGAGCGTCGCTCACATTCTACTTGGCCATGCTCGTCGAAGAAGCGATAGGCAGAACCCTGCCCGAGGTTCAAGCCCCAGACATGCGAATACCATACGTCTCGCAATAACGGCAGCGTTCTATAGGGGCTCTGCAGTCTGGATAAGCGAGTTCAACACCAGTTTTATTTCATGGGCCGGATCTTTATGCCCTTGCAGGATCAATCCTTCCGACAAGGCGGTGAAGGTTCTTGCAAGAGCGGCATACGCCAAAGGCGGCTTCTTGCCAGCATGATTGAATATGATGGTAATCAACTTACCCAAGGCTTCACTATTTTCCTGATGCAGATCGTAGTAATGCGTTGAGAACTCTTCATCACGCAAGGCGATCAGTTGCAGTTCAGCATCAAGAATCGCGCAGCTGGCATTGTTTTTAAGCGTGTCAATATAGGCATTCAATCCATGGGTCAGCTGTTCCGATGAGTACCCTGAAGTCAGGGTAACACTCAATCGATCGATCTCAACCCTCTTGAATCTTTGAGTCAACTGAAGCAACAAGTCCGACTTACTTGCAAAGTTTGAAAAGAAGGCCCCCTTCGAAAAGCCAGCCTCCTCGGAAATAGCACTGACGCTGGCAGCATGAAAGCCTTTTCTCACCATAAGGTCAGTGGCGGTGTCGAATAACTTATCCCTTGTTACTTGCTGACTTTCTTCTCGACCCAGTCTCTTTTTAATCACGCTTTCGGCTCCTTTGGCCAAACAAAAAAATCTATTTGTAACTGGATGCAACGATTCTACCATTCACTGCGCAAGACCTGCTTTAACTAGCCTATCTTATACTAGCCCTGTTCATCATTTAACAATTTAACTTTTAAGTAGCGCCATTTAATCGCCATGTTTTGGGACGATGAAGGGGAAACCAATATGGCTGCACCGACGATTTTTCTCCGGTACCGCAAGCGCTTAAACTCATGAAGAGGCCTCAGCTCCAGAAAGTCCAATGTGTCTTGGTGCCAGCTTTACAGGTGCCCACTGTCTGATCGAGGCCATAAGACTGCCTTATGGCTTCCCCGGAGGCAGACGATGAATGGCAAAAAATTTCCGACGATGACCTTGGATCAGTCGATCTTGGTGAATACCCGCCACCGATGAAGCGCTAAATCGCTAAATGTGCAAATTTTAAGCCAGATCCAGGTGGGCTTGAGCTAACAGCAGCCAACAAATACCGCTTGATTTTCAGATACCGAATGGTTTTTACTTGCCGCCGTTGATGCAACCGACGCCTGATCAAGGCCTCGAACCGGCGACATCAATCTCAATGCAGTAGCAGGTTACCCCACAGGAGCTGGATTTTAATGGAATATGCCTTTGTTACAGGCGCTACAGGCCTGCTCGGCAATAATGTGGTTCATGCGCTTTTAAAGCGAAATATCAAAGTAAAAGCGCTGGTCCGCTCCGTCGAAAAAGCCAAGAAACAGTTCGGCAATCTGCCTGTCGAATTTGTTGAAGGCGACATGCTCAATGTCGATGCCTTCAGCCATGCCTTGCAAGGCTGTGATGCCTTGTTTCACACAGCCGCCTATTTCCGCGATAGTTACAAAGGCGGAAAGCACTGGCAGAAACTGTATGACACTAATGTGACCGGAACCGAACGCTTATTGCAGGCCGCTTATGCCGCCGGCATTCGTCGTGCAGTCCATACCTCCTCCATTGCCGTCTTGAAGGGCGATAAAGATCAGGTGATCGATGAAACAATGTCTCGCAGTGAATCGGAGGCTGACGATTACTACCTGAGTAAAATATTGTCTGAGCAAAAAGTTCAGGAATTCCTGGCGCAGCACCCGGACATGTTCGTCGCCATGGTATTGCCAGGCTGGATGTTTGGCCCTGGCGATATCGGCCCGACCTCATCAGGGCAGTTCCTGCTCGATTTTGTCGGACAGAAATTGCCTGGCGTACTGCCTGGCAGCTTTTCTGTCGTAGACGCCAGGGATGTGGCAGAACATCAACTCGCGGCAATCACGCGCGGCAGATCAGGAGAACGCTACCTGGCAGCCGGCAATCACATGGACATGAAAAGCATTTTCCAGGCGCTCTCCAGTGTCAGCGGCGTAAAAGCGCCGGAGCGCAAAGTACCACTTTTCATGCTGCGTATAATTGCCTTGATCTATGAAGGTTATTACCGAATCACCAAAAAGCCGGTACTCATCAGTACCTCCACTGTCAAACTTATGGAGCAAGAGCAAGGGCGCACCCATTTCAGCCATAACAAAAGCCTGAAGGAACTGGAGTGCAAGTTCCGTCCCGTGGCTGAAACATTGACCGACACCCTGGATTGGTATCGGAAAAATAACTACATTGATGCTTAATTGAAACAATTTATATATAGCCTGCCTCTGTAGTACTTTTTTGTCTAACCCCAAATTCAAGGATTGAGAGAGGTTGGTAAATGAAAAGCCTTTCATCTAAAGAAGGTTTTCTGCATCGTTTCGTCGGTTTTTCAAAGTCGTTCCCCGACCACATTGCCATCAGGAATCTGGACGCGGAAGAAGATACCGTCACTTACCGTGAGTTGCGTATAAAGGCTGAAGAGTGCAATGGCGCTCTCTCAGCATTAAATGTGCAGCCGGGCGACAAAGTAGCGCTCGTTCTACCCAATGGGGTGGAATTCATCGCTTACTATTTGGCGATCATCGGGCGCGGTGCAGTTCCGGTCATTCTCAACTACAAACTGACGCCATTCGAAATGAACAGCGTCATCAGCATCGCCAGGCCGACGCTGGTAGTGACGACCGAAACGCTGTTCGAGCAGCATAGCGAGACATTTCAGCCTGCCCACGGCGTTCAGCACTCCCTGGTGTTGAATGCCACAAGCGAGCCGTCATCGCCCCTGCCCGACAATGCAACGGCGGATTCTCGACTTCCCCGACAAGCCGAGCCCTTGTTATTACCCGAGGGCAATCCGATTGTCTCGGTACAGTTCACCTATCGGGGTATCGGTAAACCGCTGGCCGTTTCTCACCGCTACCTTGACCTGACGCAATCGAGCGATGGGCTGCATGAGCAGTTTCATCTTCAAGGCGTCGGCTCCGTTCACCTGGTGACGCTGCCGTTGTATGCCATCTTCGGATTGTCCGTGATGATGGTTTTCCCGTTAAGCGTGGGTGCCACCCTGTTAATGACCAACACCCTGCTCAACAGGGATCTGGCAGAAGTCTTGTCCCAGCATAAGGTCACCTTTGCCTGCCTGGTGCCCGACGTCATTCGTTACTTCAATACGCGACTGGCCAAACGCAAGGGCGCGCTTTTGCCGATGCACCCGCAACTGATGATTTATTCGGGTGGCAGCCATCTACCGGCAGACGAAGCCGAGAAACTGGGAAGGCTGCTGGGATGCAATCCGGTACTGCAAGGCTATGGATTGACCGAAAGCATGCCAGTGATTGTCCAGAGCTCGATTGGCAAGACCCATCGTGGCGCCATGGGACAACCGATCAGCGGCGTAGAACTACGGGTCGTCGACGCTGAAGGACAGGATGTCACGCCCGGCCGCATTGGCGAACTGTTGATTCGCGGCTCGATGGTGATTGACGGCTATAACGATGCAGAGGACGCCAATGCCCGGTTCTTCCGTGATGGTTGGCTGCATACGGGGGATCTGGTCTGGCGCGACGATGATGGACACGTGTTCTTCTATTGCCAACGCCTGCGAATCTCGAAGATCAAAGCGCAAATGGTCGACCTGACTGAAATCGAATCCATTGCCCTGAAGCATCCAGACGTGGTGCGCGCGAAAGCCTACATCGTCCCGGACAACAAAGAGGTCAATGTACTGCACCTGTGCGTTGAAGGGAGCGGCGACCTGACCCAGAGTGCTATCGCCACCCTGCTCTCGCGCTACCTCTCGAGCTTCAAGTTACCCAAAACCATCGAGATCATCTCTCTCAAGGAAGAGATTCATGCAAGCTAATGGCACACAACCGGTATTGGCCGTGTTTGACTTTGACGGCACATTGACCGACAGACATACGTTCTGGCGCTACATGCGTTATATCGTGGGAACCAAATCGTTCTGGCTCAGGATCATTCCCCTGCTGCCAAAAATGCTCAGTGTGCTCCTTGGCATCACGCCGTTGATGCAAGCCCGACTGGCGTTCATTGCCTGTTACCTGGGCGGTCTGTCCGTTGAGCAAGAGCGCGAGCATGCCAAGTATTTCATTAGCGAGCAGCTACCACTCTGGCTCCGGCCCGAGGCCCTGCGCCGGCTGCAATGGCATCAGTCCATGGGGCATGTCACCGCGCTGGTCAGCAACTCGCCGGAAAACTACCTGATTCCCTGGGGCCAGGCAGCGGGTTTTGACTATGTCTGCGGCACCCGCCTGGCGACGGCGAAGAACAAACTGACCGGAGGAATATCAGGTACCAACTGTGTTGAGAGAGAGAAAGTCACGCGACTCAAAGGCTGCCTGAGCAACCTTGATGACTTTTACATTTATGCCTACGGAGATTCATCCGGTGACGATGCCCTGCTCGGCATTGCCAACTCTCCCTTCTACAGAAACTGGTACTAACCGATGAACACTCTGAGCACTTTGGCCCCCAAACACTTCAGCCAACCCGGTAATACCCCGACAGTCATGATCGTAGGCGCCGGCCCAATTGGCCTGTCCCTGGCGATCATGCTGAAGAAGTGGGGCGTCTCTTTTCGCATCATTGAAAAGAATGCCGGTCCCTCGACTGCTACCAAAGCGATGGCCATCCACTCCAGAACCCTGGAAATTTTTCGAGATCTGGGAGTTGCCGATCAGGCCATCGGCGACGGGTTCACCATCAACCAGTTTTCGGTGCAATCGAACGCTAAACGGGTACTGAACTACAACTTCTCTTACTTGGACGCCACCTATCCCCTGCTCCTCAGCCTGCCACAGCCGCAGACAGAGAAGATTCTGCTCGAGCGGCTGAACGAATTAGGAGCAGATGTCGAGTGGAATACCGAGCTGGTCGATATAGAAAATCAGCCAGGCTCGGTACAGATGACACTTCATCATGCGGACGGCAGCGACGAATCCTTTTCCAGTCGCTGGGTGGTCGCGTGCGACGGTGCTCGCAGCAATATCAGAAAACGTCTTGATATGACCTTCGAAGGATCGTCCTACGACCGCTTCTTCATGCTCGCCGACGCCGATATCGAGTGGTCTGGAAGCAAGGACGAAGGCGCTTTCTTCCTGGGCGCACAGGACGGTTATGTGGCGGTCGCGCCGATCAGCGCTCAATCCCGTTATCGACTTTTCATCGAAATGCCCTACAACTTGCCGCCAGAAGGCGAGCGCCCGTCCTTGAGTCTGGAGAACTTTCAGCGCTTGTGCGAAGGACGCGGGCAAAAGATGACGCTGTCCAATATTTCGTCGACCACCATCGCCTCTTTTCAACATCGCCGCGTGCAGTCGCTGCAGCAAGGCTCTGTGTTTCTGGTGGGCGACTCGGCTCATATCGGCAGCCCGATCGGTGGCCAATGGATGAACCTGGGGGTTTCCGAGGCCTATAACCTGGCGTGGAAAATGGCCTATGTCGACCAGGGTCTGGCAGACCCATCGTTGCTGGAGAGCTACAACGAAGAGCGCTACCCGGTGGCCCTGGAAGTCGAGAACACGGCACACCGACTGACCGGACTGATTACCGTCAAGCATCGCGCGCTCGTTTGGCTGCGCGACAATGTTCTGCCACTGCTAAGCAACAGGCGCAAGGTTCAGCGCAAACTGCCGTCGATGATTTCCGGTCATCAGTACCACTATGGCAAGAGTGATTACATCCAGGAATCACTGACGAAAAAGCAGCGCATGAATTGGGACAAAAAAGGCAAGAAACCTGAATTCCAGACGTCCGTGCCTCGCGCCGGTCAACTGGCTCCCGATGTTGAATTGTGGCAACTGCAAGGTATGCCGCCAAAGCGCTTGATCGACTTGTTCCATGGAACGTTCACGCTGTTGATTTTTAGCGCAGCCGATCAGTTTTCCCCAGTGTTACCAAGCTATTACTCACTGGCCGAATCGGTAGAGAAAGACTACCCAGGCATCAAGGCTTACTGCGTTATCGATGCCCTGAGTAGCGCCGAACTGCCTTCCTGGCACTCGACGTTGCTGGACCCCGATTGGCGGCTGCACAAGCGTTACCACGCCAAAGCGGGCACGTTGATGCTGATTCGTCCTGACGGCTACATCGCTTTCCAGGGCGCGGATGCAATAACGCTCTTCACTTATCTGAACGTAAGATCCGGGCTGCTCAAGGGAGCCAGAAAAACAACATCTTCCGAGATCGACGCAGTGGAACTCCAACTTTAAGTCTCTCTATGGCTACTGCCAGTTTGCTTGATTGATTCACACAAGGCCCAACCCTGGGCCATGTTTTTTGATTTCTTATTTATAGAAAACATACCGACTTTGGTTAGGAGAACCTCATGCGCTTCCAACTCAACGATGTTGTGCAGGAATTCATCGTGTCCAATGGAAAAATAGCCAACAGCTATTTCTCTCTTTCAGAAAAGATCATTGATTCACTGTGCGAATCCAACATCGCAAAGGAATCAATATTGATGCGTTTGCTGGAGCAGGCCGAATCCGTCACGGCGCATTATTTCAATGCTCATCAACAAGTCCTCGAGGGCGTTTATGCCAATGGGATTGAAGCCCCCGTCAATAAAAACCTTGCGGTGCTGGAGCCCGTACACTCGAATCCGGTAATACTGGAATCGGCACCTGTTGCGGAACAAACGCCCGCACTCAACTACGGGCAATGGTTGCGCGCCGAAATAAGTACGGTCACCGGATTTAAAAAAGAACAAATCGACTTCGATCAAAGTTTCGAAAGTCTGGGTATCGACTCTCTCGGCATGGTCGATATTTTCGAATCCCTGGCCCAGCACTTTCCGGAGAAGAAAGAGCTCACCTCGCAGCTCTTTGATGCCCCCACTCCTACCGCCTTGCTGGCGCGACTTGAAGCCGATCCGCAGGCACCTGCCGTGGATGTCGAAGCATGGGTACTGGAACAACTGGCGAATATCACCGGTTTTACGGTTGACCAGATCGACCAAAAACAAAGCTATGAAAGCCTGGGCCTGGACTCCCTCGTGCAGCTGGACTTCCTGGAGTCGGTCGTCGCATTGTGGCCGCAACTCAAGGCCAACAGCACTGAGCTGGCCAACGCCAAGTATCCGCAGGCAACGATCGCCCTGATCAAAGCCGCGCTGGCCGCCCCCGAGTCGACCTCAACAGCCGATACCGAGGTGCAAGCACCTGCCGCAACGGACGCCCAAGGGCAGGCAAGCAACCTGCTTTTCAACTCCCTGTCCCCTCTGATCCCGGACGCGCCACTGTCGATCGACGTTGAGACGCCCTTTGCGCAGTTGGGGCTCAACGGTTTTGCCCGAGAAGCACTCTGCCAATCAATGGCGCAACAGTGCTCCGCCAGCGAGTTTGCCGGTGAAGCCCTGATGTCGCGTCGTACGCCGCAGGACGCCTTGTCGCTTCTGGCACGACTGAGCTGAAGCACTGAGCCGCTGTAAAAAATGGCATGGAATCCGGGTGATCGGACAGATCACCCAGCATTTTGGCAATCAGGAGACAGGGTATGAATGGCGCGGTAACAACAGAGGGCGACTTTTGCTTCAGCGCAATGGCTGGCGAGTTTCCGGGGGCACCGTCAACGGATGCGCTTTGGCATTTACTGTCGCAAGGACAGATAGCGCCTATCAATTCGATGCTGACACGCTGGGAACTGGATAAGGCGTCAATCTATTCAGCGAAGACAGGTGAAAAGGATCGCGTTTACCTGGACAGTGCCTTTTGCCTGACCGATGACGCATCAATCCCTTCGCGGCATGAAGGACGGCAGGTCGCCATCGGCAAAAAGGTACTCCAGACGCTGCTCTCCCAGCTTGCCGGACAAGGCTCGGCACTGATCAAGGAACGCACCGCTTTGGTGGTCGCGACATCCTGGAGTGACGAGAGTTATTTCGTCACCGGCAAGTCCGGAAAAACCGACTCACCACAGGGCTACACGCCGGGTGAACAAGTGGCTGAACTGGCGGCGGCTTTTGCCTTGGGTGGCCCGGCATTATCGGTAGACACCGCCTGCAGTTCGTTCCCCTATGCAATCGATATGGCTCAGGCCCTGGTCAATAGCGGACAGGCGGATAACGCGATTGTCATGGCACTGAACACCGTGCTGCCACCGGCGCTGTTTCTGGGATTTTCGCAGCTGACCGCCTTTTCCGCCCGGGCCCAAATGCAAGCGTTCGGCCAGGACGCCGACGGCATTGTGCCGGGCGAATGTGCAGTCGCGTTTCTGGTCGAACCCGTGTCGCAAGCCCTGATTGCGCAACGTCGTCCCCTGGGCGTTATCCGGGCATTGGGCATGTCCGCCGATGGCGCCGAAGGCTCAGTGTTTGCGCCTGGCAAACAGGCCCAGTACACGGCTTACCAGCGTGCTTATATCGGTCTTGATCCCAACGACGTGGACTACATCGAAACCCATGGCACCGGCACTCCGCTGGGTGATGCGACAGAGCTGGACTCGCTGAACAGCTTCTTCGCCCCCCACTGCACAGACGGCAAAAAAATCACCATCGGTTCGATCAAGTCCGTCATTGGCCACCCACTGGCCGCTGCCGGAGGCGCTTCGCTCGCCAAGGCGTTGATGATATTGCGCCACAAAGGGATTCCACCTCAGCCCGACTACCGAACCAGCACAAAAGTCGATGAGACCAGCCTGCGCCTGGCCACAAAGCAGATACAGCCCCTCGTGGATCGTCAGTCAGCGATCCGTGTCGGCATCTCCAGCTTCGGTTTTGGCGGCGCCAATGCGCATCTGGTGGTAGATGAATATATTCCCGACAACCGCCCTGCCGCCCCTCTAGCCAAGCCCGGCGTGTTGATGCTGGACCTTGCGATTGTCGAGGCTGAAGCTGCGATCGGCAGTCACGGCTCATTGCAGTCATTCAAGCAACAGCTCGATCGGCCAGCAGCGCCATCAGTCAGCTTCCCTTATGGGCGTTTCGTTGATTACACCCCTGCCCCGGGCCAACCGTTACTGGGAAAATTCCTGGCGCAAGATAGCGTCATTGATATCGATGGTTTCGGCATGGGCCCCAAACCTCTGGCACATGTCGATCCGTTCAAGCTGTTGATCACCGATCGCGTCAACCATTTACTGCGACGCCTGCCGGGTGTGGCCGGTTCATCCGGCACCGCGATGGTCATGTGCTGCAACATGGGTGGGGAGCGCTTCAGCAATGCGTACAGCAGCGCTCACACCTTCTACTCCCAGGCCCAAGGCACGCCACCGGGCGTGGAGGTAGCGGACGTGGCAACCATGTTGCCGAACATGTTGTCCGGCTACCCGACGCAAATTTTTGACTTCAAGGGTTTCCATCAAACACTGGTCGGCACCCCGGGTCTGTTCTGGCAAACCTTGCTGGCATCGCAGCAATGGTTCAAGAACGGCATAACCACGCTGTTGCTCGGTGCAGGACGCTTTATCAGCGGTGAAATCGAGATCGAGCGCGCCCGACATTCAGCGACGGTGCAAGGTGAAGGACTGGGGCTGATTGCGCTGCGTCCTTATCAACCCGAGGCCAGCGACAAACCTTTACTGGTGATCCGCGCGGCGGTCCTCGCCCATGCCGCGAACTCGCTGGAAGAGGCTTGCCAACTGCTGGGCAAAGAGCGGAGTCAATACCAGAACATTGAAGTCTGCGAGCTGCAACCTGACGCGACTCATGCCAGTGGATCTCTGCAAGAGATTACCGGTTTCCTGGCTGAAGCCAGTGGTATCGAAACCCTGCTGGCGGTGATGTTGAGTGCATCGGCTCACACGGTGATCGAGGTTCGCGAAGCCGGCAAGGCAGTGATGTGGTTGTTTACTGAAAAGCTTCGGGAATGGAGCACTGCGGCCGAACCCGCTCCTGCCATCAAGCATCCCTTTACCCTGCGTTTTGCTCACTCGGCCCACCATGAACTGCAACCGGTGATCCCGCCTGCCCGTCCTGTCAGCCTTGTCCGCGAGCCACAAAACGACGGCGTCGATGTGCTGCAACTCAGCGACATGCTGACCAACACCCTGCTCTCAGGGTTGCGTGTCCGGGTTCGCGCCATGGAGAGTCTTTTCGCCCTGCACCGTGGCACTGAAGTCCAGCGCCCGGCGCACTGGCAACGTTGCCCGGAAAACGTCGTAATCACCAACGTCCAGCGCGGCCCCCAGTCACTGCGTGCCCAGCTCGTGGTGAATGAAGCGCACCCTTATTTCTTCGATCACCCTCTTGATCACATCCCCGGCATTCTATTGCTCGAGGGCGTGTTGCAACTGATTGAACTCGCCATGCCGCCACTGAGTGGGCGAGTCGCGTATGTCAAAACCCTGAATATCAAGTTCCAGCAATACGTACAAAAGGAGGGTGTGATTGATCTGCATCTGGAACAGGAAAAAGACTCCCAGGTGTTCAATGCCAAGGTCATGCAAGCCGGAAAGCTGATGTGCACCTGCGTCCTTGGGATGGCCTACAGCTCGGCGTTCGAGAAATCGCCCGCCGGCGAGTTCACGGCCACTCGCTGCCGTGACAAGGCCTTGCTGCACAAGGCCAGGGAAGAAAACGTCATCGTCAGTGACATGAGCGGCATCGCTCAGGGCTTGAGCGTGGACACGCTCAAACTGCCGGATGAGCACTTCTTCCAGGAGGGCGACCCCGAGCACTATTCGATGGTGTATTTCCTCGAAGTTGCCCGTCAGTGCTACATGCAGATTGCCCACAGTCATCTGCGGATTCCACTCAACACCCCGATGAACCTGCTGGCCTTGAGTTTCACCCTGGATCGACCAATCCCCAGGAACAGTCCGCTGTCATTGGCACCGCAAGCCGGTTTTGACGCACAGCAGCCGTTCAAAACCAACCGCATTTATATCGACCTGTTCAACCGGGGCGAAAAAATCGGTCAAGCGAGTATTACAGCTCAGGTGCTGAGTCAATCAGCACCCGCTGCCTGAGGCACTCAAGTGATCCCACTCTCCCGCATGACCGTGCCCCCAACTACCAAGGTGTCGCCGTGAACGATGTAAAAGTGCAAGTCATAGTCAAATCGCCGCGCGCTGAAATATGGAAGATCTGGAGCAACTTTTCAGAAGCGCCGTTATGGGATACCGACGTCCGCCATTGTGAACTCAATGGCCCGTTTCAACCTGGAGTGCGAGGCAAATGCGTCCTCAAAAATGGCCTGAACATGCCGCTGAAACTGGAAGCCGTGAAGCTGCATGAAAGCTACCGGAACACAGCAAAACTGCTTTGGATCGACCTTGAGTTCGATCACCAGTTGCGCAGGCTTTCCCCGGATGAAACCCAGGTCATCCATAGCGCGAAGATCTCTGGCCCCTTGAGTTTTTTATACCGCGGGCTGCTACGCAAAATGCTGACCGCGGCAATGACCACCGCACTGCGCAACCTGTGCACTTTGGCTGAACAACGAGCGAATGCCATCAGTACCGCAGCGCTCGAAAAGCCTGGAAAGCATTTGCACCGTGTATGAGATATCCCGGGAGGGAGCGTGTTGAACGCTCGCTCCCTAACACCCCCCGCTTACTTATCGATAACGGCACACTTCGGACCGAGCATGAACCTATTTAAAAAACCTCAGTATCTCGTGATGGGCGTCATTGGCATGGGCCTTATTGCCCCTGAGTCCAGTTCCGCCGACACGCTCGGCCCCTACGTCAGTGTCATGGGTGGTCTGAACTGGGTGGCTCCGCAGGACCTTAACCAGAACAACCTTGACTTTGTCGAAATGGAGTTCAACCAACCACTAGACTCCGGCTACGCCACCGGACTGGCACTCGGCTGGCGATTCCCCATGGGGCTGCGGCCTGAAGTGGAACTCAGCTACCGCAAAAACACCCTGACCCAGTTCAATCACCGGGTCTATGAAGGCGGCGGAAGCATCGACGGCAAAGGCGAAGAGGAAGCCACCAGCGTGATGGCGAACCTCTGGTATGACGTCCTGAACCTGCCAGCACCCTTCAGTCGGTTCACCCCTTATATCGGCGGCGGCCTGGGTTACACCACTCTGTCGGTCAGTGGCCTGGAAGCCGGCGGTGTCCAGTTCGGCGGCACTCATCGCGACACCGTATCGGCCTATCAACTTGGCGCCGGTGTAGGTTACGAACTCACCGAACAATGGTCCATGTCCCTGGACTATCGATACCTCAAGACTCGCGATGCGCACTTCGGTGACATTCAGGGCCTGCCCCAAGGCGATGTTCGTACTGACTACAGCGCCCAGTCATTGATGCTCGGCCTGCATTATTGGTTCTAAGGGGTTAAACAGATCGGCGCAGGGGGGGTCACCGGCTGACTGATCTACCGACGACGCCCCATTCGAAAATCGATCAAGGCACAAATGAGCTCCTTACTTGATGCCTTGATTCGATACTTGACCCTCTGCTTACCTACACTTCACAAGCGCAAGAATCACATCGCCGCAGCCGCTTTTTCAATCAGCCGGGCTACCGGCTCCGGATTTGAAACCATCACGACATGGGAAGCCCCTTTAACGACTTTCACCACCTTGGCCTCGGCTCGCTTGGCCATGAATTCCATGGCTTGCGGTGGAATGTTCTTGTCCTTGTCGCCATAGATGTACCAGGATGGAATGTGCTTCCAGGCAGGTGAACCTGACTGCTCATTCAGCGCTGCTTCGGTGACCGGACGCTGAGTCGCCGCCATCAATGCCGCCTGTGCGGCGGGGACGTCAGCGGCGAACTGATCGTGAAACTTGTCCTGCTGGATGTACAAATCCTTGCCACCATCAGCCAGTGCGACAGGCGCTGCGAGGGCTGGGCCGAGGGTACTCCCCGGGAATTTGCCGGCTAGCCCGGCGACCGTTTCGCCCGCCTCGGGCGCGAAGGCGGCGACGTAAACAAGTGCCTTTACATTGGCATGGTCGTTGGCCGCTTCGCTGATGACGTTGCCACCGTAGGAGTGGCCGACCAGCACAACAGGCGACTTGATGCCATCGAGCAACGCAGAAACAGCAGCACCATCGCTCTTCACACTGCGCAATGGATTGGCGGCGGCCACAACAGGGTATCCATCTTTTTCGAGGATCTTCACCACGCCATTCCAACTCGAAGCATCGGCAAAGGCGCCGTGTACGAGAACGACAGTAGGCTTTTCAGTTTGCGCCGACGCGTTGGCGCCGATGATCAGGCTAACGGTGCAGGCCAGAGCGGCCATTACTTTTTTCATTGGAAACTCCTTGGGTGGTTGAACTATTGAGCAATGTCTCGATGGAGTTCATTTGACGCCGATCAGGTATCCCGGATGTGTCACCAACCGCCCATAAAAGAAACAGTCCGTATCGGCATGCGGCCTGGATACACAGAGATACATTTGCGTCAGAAGTGGTGAAACTTGGTGAACATAAAAAGAGACTGAAGTCTCTTTTTTCAACCATCACAGACTTCAACGGAAGTCAATAGAACAATACCTTTGGCGGAAAACAAGACTCACACTTCGCCACATTGAAATCGAAGAGATTTTTATTCCTGAAGCAGGAATACTCGGAAATTATTTCTTCCAATAAACGCACTTACCGCACCACTCCTCATTGGACAGTTATTATTGGGCGAATTTTAATATTCACACTTTCCACAAACTTCACAACACTCTAATAACACCCAGACGAACTCGCTGACTTTTTATAACAATCATTGACACGCCTACATGGAAACCCTAAATTAATGGCACTCTGCCAACACCTAGACAACACATCAACTTTGTCAAGTTAATGGAATGCTGAGTTTCTAAGTTATTTCATCCCTGGTACAACGCATGAAATATGTAGATGACATTACGAAACTCTTTACACGTTTTGGCGCCAATGCAGAGACTTACCAGGAAATACAACCAAACTATAAAGATTTCAAAGACGACCCGGTTATACCTGCGGTGGCTGAGCCAGAACCGCCGGTCGAGCCGGTGAAAAACACTGTCCTCTCGCCACCATCGCCCAAATCCCCTCCCCTGACCGAACCACCTGCGAGTTCCGCTACGGGTGACCGTCAGCGTTTGAGCGACCTGTTGCGTGAACTCAACCAGGTTCGCCGAGACGGTCTGCCAGAAACGATTCGCAAGCGGACCAAGGCGAAGGTCATTGCCATCGTTTCAGCGAATGGTGGGGTGGGTAAAAGCACCGTCGCCGCTGGCCTCGCGAAAACACTTCGGCACCCTGGCGGGCGAGTCATCGCGATTGATCTGGACCCTCAGAACGCGCTGTCCAGCCACTTGGGTATCACCAGGCCGGCTCCCGGGCTGATCCAACTCAAAGAGCAGGACGCCGACTGGGGCGCTCATCGCCTGCCGGGCTTTAGCGACAGTGAGTGCCTGCCCTTCGGCACTGGCGAGCTGAACGATCGCCGATTGCTCAGGCAGATGCTGCTTGAAGATGCTGACTGGTTGAATCAGCACCTTGCGTCGATGAACCTCAGCGAAAACGATACCGTGATCCTGGATACGCCTTCGGGTGCGACCGTCTATTCGCAACAGGCACTCGACGCCGCCGATCTGGTGCTGGTGATGACGGTGGCCGACGCGGCCTCCTACCTGGCACTGGACACCATGACCCAGTGGCTGGAAACCAGCCCGCGACGCGCACAGCGGCAGCGGTATGTGCTCAACCAACGGGATAACTCCCGTGCGTTCAGCAGGGACATGGGCGTGCTGTTTCAGCGACGGCTCGGCGCTAACCTGATCGGGACGATTCGCCTCGATCACCAGTTCAACGAGTCGCTGGCCTATGGTCGGGACCTGCTGCAGTACGCACCTGAGAGCGTTGGCTGTCAGGACATTCTGTCGCTATCAGGCGCGGTCCATGCCCTGCTGTTCGCGGATGCTTCCAGCCAGCAGGGCACGCCATGACCGTCCAGCTGAATCAGCTACCTGCAAAGACCTGGTGGTTGCAGAAGCTGCTGGATAGCTTCCAGGATCGCTTCAGTCAATGGCCCCTGCGTTGGCGCCTGGGCCTGAAAATCTCAGGCGGGCTGATTGCAGCATTGTTGGTGCTGGGTATCCTCACTGCACCGCAGAATCTGTATTCCCAAGCCGCGTTTGCCTCAGTCTGTTTTGCCGCCAGCCTGATCATCCGCAAGCAAACCGGGCGTCTGGCAATCCTGACCCTGATCACCCTCTCGCTGATCGCTTCGTTGCGTTACATGTACTGGCGCCTGTCCGAAACCCTGGACTTCGACAGCTGGCAGGATGCCGTATTTGGCTACGGGCTGGTGCTGGCCGAACTGTATGCCCTGCTTGTCCTGGTTTTCGGCTATGTACAGACCGCCTGGCCCCTGCACCGCAAGCCGCAGTTTCTGCAACAGCCACCCGCCGAATGGCCGACAGTGGATGTGTTCATTCCCACCTATAACGAAGCATTGGGTATCGTCAAACTGGTGGTACTCGCGGCTCAGGCCATTGACTGGCCAGAGGGCAAACTGCGGGTGCACGTGCTCGATGACGGACGCCGGGAGGAATTCAAGGCTTTCTGTCAGAAGATTGGTGTCAACTACATCACCCGCGACAACAATCGACATGCCAAGGCCGGCAATCTCAACGAGGCACTCAAGGTCACCGATGGCGAGTTCATTGCCGTATTCGACGCCGACCACGTGCCCACCCGCTCCTTCCTGCAAATCACCATGGGCTGGTTTCTAAAGGACCCGAACCTGGCGTTGCTGCAAACGCCGCACTTTTTCTACTCACCCGATCCGTTCGAAAAAAACCTCGATACCTTTCGCTCGGTACCCAATGAAGGTGAGCTGTTCTACGGCCTGGTGCAGGACGGCAACGACCTGTGGAACGCGGCATTTTTCTGTGGGTCCTGCGCGGTCATCCGGCGGACTCACTTGTTGGAAGTCGGCGGCATCGCCACCGAGACCGTGACCGAAGATGCGCACACGGCACTCAAGCTCAATCGCCGTGGTTTCAACACCGCTTACCTCGCCATTCCACAAGCGGCGGGACTGGCCACCGAAAGCCTTTCCCGACACATCAGCCAGCGCATACGCTGGGCGCGGGGCATGGTGCAGATTTTTCGGACCGACAATCCCTTGTTTGGCAAAGGACTGAACCTGGGGCAGCGCATCTGCTACCTCAACGCCATGATGCACTTTTTCTACAGCCTGCCCCGTCTGGTGTTCTTGACCGCACCATTGGCCTACCTGTTTTTCGATGCGCAGATTTTCCATGCCTCGGCGTTGATGGTCACGGTCTATGTTCTGCCGCATATTTTCCATTCCAGCCTGACCAACTCCAGCATCCAGGGGCGCTTCCGCCATTCCTTCTGGAACGAAGTGTATGAGTCGGTGTTGGCCTGGCACATCATGCGACCGGTACTCCTGGCCCTGATCAGCCCTTCGCTGGGCAAATTCAACGTAACCGACAAGGGCGGCACCGTCGAAAAGGACTATTTCAACTGGAAGCTCGCGCGGCCTTACATCGTCCTGCTGACCTTGAACATGATCGGTCTGGCGATCGGCGTGGTGAAACTGGTCGGGAGTGATTCGGCCGAGGTCACTACCCTGCTGATCAACCTGATCTGGACCGTGTACAACATCATCATCGTCAGCACCGCCGTGGCGGTGGCCACTGAGTCCTCTCAGGTGCGCAACGAGCCCAGGGTGCCCGCGGATCTACCCGTGCGCGTCTATCGCGAAGACGGCACATCGTTCGATTGCATAACCCGGGATTTCTCGCAAAACGGCGTGGGTCTGGCACTGCCACCGCAGGTTCAGCTCAGCGCCAAAGAGAAGCTGCGGCTGTGCATTCTGCGCACACCTCCCTCAAGCCTCTTCCCCGCCACAACGATCTTCAGCAACGACAACGTGGCAGGCGTGAAATTCGAGGCTTTGACCCTGCGCCAGCAAAGTGAGCTGGTGCGACTGACTTTTTCACGGGCCGATACCTGGGCCAACACCTGGGGTAACGGCCGCCTCGACGCGCCAATGTCGGCGTTGCGCGAGGTCAGCAGCATTGGCTTGCGCGCCATCCTGCGCCTGTTCGTCGCAACCCTTAAGGACAGCCAGGCGCTGCTGCGCAAACGCCCGGACGCTCCATCACCCATCGACTCCACCGCGGACACGCAACGATCTTGAAGCCCTCCACTCGCCAGACCTTTTTTCCTCGTCACTCACTCATGCTGCTTGCCTGCTCGCTAGTGGGCTGGAGTGGCTGGGCGTTGAGTGCTACCGCCCAAGTCAGCACCACGGAGCCCGCGGTGATGCCGGTCGCATCGATGCCCGGGACCGATGCCCCGAGCAACAGCTATACCCGCACCCTCAAGGAGCTGGGCAAAAGCTATTCGATGAACCTTAAAGGCGTGGAGGCTACCGACAGTGTGAGTTTCGATGTGCGTGCCGATGAAGTCGTCACGGCTGCGCAGGTCACACTGCAGTACAGCTACTCGCCGGCGCTGCTGGCCGACCTTTCGCAAATCAACGTGCTGATCAACGATCAAGTGGCTGCCAGCCTGCCCCTGCCGAAAGAAGAGGCCGGTAAATTGCAGACCCGGACCGTGCAGATTCCGCCGCAGACCATCACCGAATTCAACCGGCTCAGCCTGCAGTTCATCGGTCACTATACGATGCAATGTGAAGACCCTCTGCACTCCAGCCTGTGGGCCAAGATCGGCAACGAGAGCCAGCTGAGCCTCCAGGTGTCCTCGATTAAGCAGCCCAACGACCTGTCCGCTCTGCCTCTGCCCTTGTTCGATCGTCGAGATGCTTCGCCCCTGAAGCTGCCCTTCGTGTTCACTGCGCGTCCGGGTGGCCCTGAGCTTGAGGCCGCCGGTATCCTGTCGTCCTGGTTTGGCGCCCTGGCCAGCTACCGCGGCGCAACCTTCCCCGCCAGCCTCACCAGCCTGCCGGCCAAAGGCAACGCCGTGGTGTTTGTCAGCGGCAACGAATCAACGGCCTTGAGTGGCTTACCGATCAAAGAAGCCACGGGGCCGACATTGACACTCGTGAGCAACCCGAATGATGCTCAGGGCAAACTGTTGATCGTCTCCGGGCGCGATGGCGCCGACCTCAAGGTCGCCGCGACAGCACTGGCCCTCGGTGGCTCGGCTTTTTCCGGGCACAGCGTGGTGATCGACCGGATCGACTCGCTCAAGCCACGCCGACCGTACGACGCGCCTAACTGGCTGCCCTCCGACCGCCCGGTTCGCCTGGGTGAACTGGCGAACCCCGCAGAACTCAATGTGTCAGGTTACAACCCGGGACAAATGACGGTTGCGCTGCGCTTGCCACCCGACCTGTTCAACTGGCGTGAGCCCGGCGCACAACTTGACCTGAAATACCGCTATACGCCGCAGCCGGTCTCGACCAATTCCTCGTTGCTGGTCAACTTCAACGATACCTTCATCAAGTCGATCGATCTGCCTTCGATCGAGAAACTCGGCAACAGCGACAGCCTGCTGGCGATGCTCAAAACCGACGACAGCCTGGCCCGCACGTCGCGCATGCTGTTGCCGCTCAATTCCGTAGCGCTGCAATCACGCCTGCAATTTCGCTTTATGTATGACTACATCAAACAGGGCGACTGCCGCGACATCATCATCGACAACATGCGCGGTGTGATCGACCCGGACTCGACCCTGGACCTCAGCCAATACGAACACTTCATGGCCATGCCCAACCTCGGGGTGTTCAAGGACAGCGGCTTCCCGTTCACCCGCATGGCCGACCTTTCTGAAACATCGGTGATCCTGCCCAATGAGCCAGGCCCGGCCGATCTGAGCGCCTATCTGACCGTGCTGGGCCGCTTCGGCGACTCCACCGGTTATCCGGCCACCGGCGTCAAGGTGGTCCACGCCGACCAGGTGGCCGAGCAACGCGACCGGGATTTGCTGGTGCTCGCCTCGGGTAACAATCAGCCGCTGCTGGAGCAATGGCAAAGCCTGCTGCCGGCCAAGGACGAAGCTGCTGCGCAGTACTTTGAACTGTCTGACCTGCCCTTGCGTCTGCGCAACTGGATCAGCCCGGATACGAAAACCAATCTGCGTGAAGCACGCAGCAGCTTCAGATTCAGCGCTGACGACGGCAGTGCTTATCTGACTGGATTCGAATCGCCACTCAAGAGTGGGCGCAGTGTGGTGTTTATCGCCAGCGCAAGGCCCAACGGCTTGGCCGACGTGACCAACGCCCTGCTCAGCAGCGAAGAAAACGCCCACGAGTTGCAAGGCAGTCTGGTGGTGGTCAAGGGCAAACATGTCAAATCGCTGGTCGCCGAACAGGATTACTACGTCGGGAGCCTGGGGCCATTGCGCTATCTGCAGTGGTACCTCTCGCAAAACGTAATGGCGCTCATGCTGTTCACGCTCCTCGGGGTCCTGTTGTTTGCTTCGATGACCTACCTGGCCCTGCGCCTACGGGCCAAACGTCGCCTTGGTCAATAAGCCGCGCATGCCTGTGTCGTCCATGAGCAGCCCGAGAGTTTCACTTCGCCAATGCCTGCGCGATAACGCGCGCAGGTTGAGCGTTGTGCTTGCGCTCGCCCTGCCGGTGCCTGCAATAGCCGCTACAACTCCCTGTGAGTTGCCGGCCTGGCCACTGTGGCAAACCTATGCAACGCGCTTCGTCCAGGCCGACGGCCGGGTTCTGGAATCGAGCCTGGAGAACAATCACAGCACGTCTGAAGGGCAGTCCTACGGCATGCTCTTCGCACTGATCGGCAACGATCAGCCACGCTTTGACAAACTCTGGCGCTGGACATCAGCCAACCTCGCCGGCTCCGCCACCACCACACGCCTGCCGGGCTGGTTATGGGGGCAAGGCACGGACGGTCAGTGGCGCCTGCAAGACGCCAACTCGGCCGCCGACGCCGACCTGTGGATCGCCTACGCCCTGCTCGAAGCCGCACGCCTGTGGCATCGGCCGGACTATCGCCAGGATGCACTGCACCTGATGGCGACGATTGAAGCGCAATTGGTCGTCACGCTGCCCGGGCTGGGTCCGATGGTATTGCCTGGACCACAGGGCTTCATCCTGCCGGATGCTCTCTGGCGCCTGAACCCCAGCTACCTGCCACTGCCACTGTTACGGCGGCTGGCCAAGGAAGCTCCCAACGGGCCCTGGCAAGCGATTGCCAACAACACCGCGACGATGATTGCCCAATCAAGCCACCACGGTTTTGTCGCTGACTGGGTCGGTTATCAAGGCACTTCAGCGCAATCGGGTGTCTTCGTCAGCGACCCGATCAACGGCGACACGGGCAGCTACGATGCCATTCGCGCGTACCTCTGGCTGGGCATGAGTGACACCTCCGAACCGCTGGCAGCGCTCCTGCTCAAACGGCTGGACGGCATGGCCCGCAGCACTGTCGCGACGGGCTCCCCCCCGGAAACAGTCCGAATTCTCCACGGCAGTGTTCAGGGTCAGAGCCCGTTCGGATTCTGGGCTGCACTGATTCCCTACCTTGAGGCCAAGGGGCATCCCCGGTTGGCCGATCAACAACGACAGCGCGTGGAGCTCGCCTTGCAAGAGGCGCTGGCCAGGCCTGATACCGACGCCAGTCCGCCGCGTTACTACAACTTCATGCTTAGCCTGTTCGCGCTCGGCTGGGCAGATAAACATTACCGATTCCGGGAAGACGGAACGCTGAAACTCTCCTGGGAGACCGCATGCACGCGCACCACCGCACGCTAGCCATCGCCGTCATGAGCGCCTGGACGGCGGCTGCACACGCTCAAAGTCCGACGCCACAGACGTTACTCGTCGAGCAAGGGCAGTACTGGCAGTCGCACAACAACCCTCAACGCGCTGCGGAAGTCTGGCAGAAAGTCCTGTTGCTGGACCCGGTCCAGGTTGACGCACTCTATGGCCTGGGCTTGATCGGCGTGCAACAGGGCAAGCCACAACAGGCGCAGCAATACCTCGCCCGCTTGCAAGCCATCCTGCCAACGCCTCGGCAGGCTCTGCAATTGGCGCAGGACATCGGCGTGGCCCAACCGCAGAACCAGCAGCGCCTGGAAGAGGCTCGGCGCCTCGTCGATGCCGGTGAGCGTGACAAGGCGACCGCCGTGTTTCGCTCGCTGTTCGATGGCCGCCCACCTCAAGGTACGATCGGCCGCGAGTATTACAACAACCTGGCCTTCAATCAGGCTGACTGGGCTGAAGCACGCAGCGGGTTCCAGCGCCTGCAACGTGAGATGCCCAACGACTCGATCGTCGCGCTGTTTTACGCCAAACATCTGGTCCGTCGTGAAGACAGCCGTGCCGAGGGCATTCGTGCACTGGCCGCGCTGACCCAGCTTACCGACATTGCCGGTGATGCCGACGAAAGCTGGCGCCTGGCACTGACCTGGATCGGTCCGCCCAATCCGGCACAAGTACCGTTGTTCGAGGCGTACCTCAAGACGCATCCGGATGACGTGGAAATCCGCGCGCAGATGAACAAGGGCAAGCAACAGCCGGCAACGACGGCCAGCAAGGAATGGCAACCGCCCGCCGAAGTCGCGCGCGGCCTGAAGGCGCTCAAAGCAGGCGATCAGGCCACCGCCGAACAGGCGTTTCAAGCACGCTTGAAAACCCAGCCCGATGACGCTGACGCGCTGGGCGGCCTTGGGGTTATTCGCCAGCAGCAACAGCGACTGGCCGAAGCGGAAAAGCTCCTGGGTCAGGCCACGCGACAACACAACGGCAGCCACTGGCAAGTGGCACTGAACGAAGTGCGCTACTGGTCTGCGTTGCAGCAAGCCCGCGATGCCCAGGCCAAAGGCCAGACAGCCCAGGCACAGGCCTTGGTGAACCAGGCGCTGCGGCAGAATCCAAACGGGGCGGATGCTCTCCTCGCCCTGGCGGATAATCAGGCCAGCGCGGGCCAGTTCGATGACGCTCAGCGCAACTATCGGCAAGTTTTGAATCTGCGCCGCGACGACCCTCGAGCACAGGAAGGGTTGGTCAATGTGCTGCTCAAGAGCGGCAAGAACGATGAAGCCCTGCAACTGATCAACAGCCTGCCAGCCACCGGACAGGCAAAGACCGGCCAGTCCGCACGCCTGCAAGCCTTGCGCGCGACGCAACTGGCCGCCCTCGCCGAACAACGCAACGACCTGCCCGCTGCGCGTAACGCCTTGCAAGACGCGCTGCGCTACGAACCGGACAACATCTGGACACGTTTCGCCCTGGCCCGCCTGAACCTGGCAATGGGCGAACCGCAAAAGGCTCGGGACCTGATCAACACCATGCTCCAGGCCCACCCCGACAATGCCGATGCGCTTTACGTCAGCGCCTTGCTGTCGGTCCAGATGGGTGAGTGGAAAGCCGCCCAGGCAACCTTGGGACGCTTGCGCCCCGACCAGCGCACCCCGGACATGGAAGCACTGGCCGCTGATGTCAACCTCAACCTGCAACTCAGCCAGGCGATCGGGTTGGGCAAGCGCGGACAGCGTCAGGAAGCCCTGACCTTGCTCGATCGTATTCAGCCGATGGCCAACAACAGCCCAGATCGCACGGCAAGCCTGGCCTCGGCCTACGTCGACATCGGCGAGCCGACCCGAGCGCTGGCCCTCATGCGCGGCCAGTTGCAACACACCCCTGCGCCCTCGGCGGACTTCATCCTGCAATACGCGGCGGTCCTGCTTGAGTCCGGAGAAGACGCGCAGGTCAACGAGATTCTGCGCGACCTTCAGAACAAACCCTTGAACGCGCCGACTCGCAAGCGTTTCGATGACCTGCTCCATCTCTATCGCATCCGCCAGGCTGACCATCTACGCGAACAAGGCAATCTGGCCAGCGCTTATGACACGCTGGCGCCCGCACTGGCGCAACGTCCCGGTGACAGCGCCGCCGTCGCGGCGCTGGCGCGAATGTATTCGGCCAACGGTGACACGGCAAAAGCCCTCGAACTCTACAAACCGTTGTTACAACGTCAGCCAAACGACCCGCAACTGCTGTTGGGTGCCGCCGATGCGGCGGTGTTGGCACATGACACAGGCTTTGCCGAACAGGCACTGCAACAGCTGCTCAAGACCGAATCCGGTAACCCTCAAACGCTGACCGAGGCCGCACGCCTCTACCAGAACATGGGCAAGACCGGCACGGCGACCGATCTGCTGCGCAAGGCAGTGGCCATCGAACAGAGCGAGAAACGCAGAAGCCAGAGCGGCCAACTGGCCGGTTCGACGGTGGCACCCAACCCTTTTGCGGGGGTGTCGGGGCCACGTAGCGAGGTCAGTCGCGACACCTTGCTGGCAGCGATCCCGCCACCGGCTCAGGAGACGCCGGGCAGCGTGAGGTCTAACACCCCTTTTGGCATCGACGCCCTGCCAAGGCCCCAGCAGGCGAGCAATCCATTCGAGTCGCAGCTGCCGCGCGCAGCACTGGTGAGTGAAGACATCAGCCCCGCACAACTGGCGCTGAATAAAATCCTTCAGGAGCGCAGTGCCTACGTCACCCAGGGCGTGAGCATTCGCAGCAACAACAGTGAGTCGGGGTTGAGCAAACTGACCGATATTGAAACGCCGCTGGAAATCAATATCCCGCTGGATGAAAGCCGCGTCGCCCTGCGCGTGACACCGGTCTCGCTGAACGCCGGCAGTGCCAGCGGCGAAGCACTGCAGCGCTTCGGTAGCGGTGCGCAGAGCGAAGGCGCCGGCTCGCAAAAAGCCGAGGGTGTCGGTCTTTCCGTCGCTATTCAACGGCCCGCGGATGGGCTCAAGGCCGATCTCGGCACCACCCCGCTCGGCTTCAAATACACCACCGCCACGGGCGGCATCAGCGTTGATCGCCCCATAAGCGACTCCTCCAATGTCCGCTACGGGGTGAGCGTTTCCCGGCGTCCGGTGACTGACAGCGTCACCTCGTTTGCCGGCACCACGGACAAACGCAGCGGGCAGTCCTGGGGCGGTGTGACCGCCAACGGCGGGCGCGGCCAGTTGAGCTATGACGACAGCGAAGTCGGCGCCTATGGCTACGCCTCCTGGCACCAGCTATTGGGCAACCATGTCGAATCCAACAGCCGCAGTGAACTGGGCAGCGGCATCTACTGGTACATGCAAAATGCAACGGACAGCAAGCTGACCGTCGGCCTGAGCATGACCGGCATCAGCTACGCGAACAATCAGGACTATTTCACCTATGGCCACGGCGGCTATTTCAGTCCGCAGACGTTCTTCGCCCTGGGCATACCGGTGACTTGGGCACAACGCACCGGGCGCTTGACGTATCAAGTCAAGGGCTCGGTCGGCGTGCAGCATTTCGAGCAAGACAGTGTCGACTATTTCCCGACCGACAAAGCCCAGCAGGCGGCCTCGGGCCTGCGTTATGCCGGGCAAAACAAAACCGGGATCGGCTACAGCGTCGCCGCGGCAGCTGAATACAAGGTCGCTTCGAACTTCCTGCTGGGCGCCAATCTGGGCCTGGACAACGCCCACGACTACCAACAATTCAGCGGCGCCCTGTCTTTGCGTTACCTGTTCGAGGACATCAGCGGCCCCATGAGTCTGCCGGTCAGCCCGTACACCTCGCCTTATTCCAACTGATCATTCTGGAGATTTCGATGCCCACTTCTGCCCTTGCCGGTCTGACTCTCCTTGTTCTTGGGGAGAGTCATATGAGCCTCGCGGACCATTTGCTGGAGCCGCTGCACGACAACCTGACTCGCCAAGGCGCCCTGGTTCACTCCATCGGCGCCTGTGGCGCCAGCGCTGGCGACTGGCTGATCAGTAAAAAGGTCGACTGCGGTGCCGAGCGCAAAGGCAACGACAAGATGGTGATCAAGGGCCGTGACGCCACCACCACACCGATCCAGGACCTGATCGCCGCCGACAAGCCCGACCTGGTGGTACTGGTCATCGGCGACACCATGGCGTCCTACGACAAGCCCGTGTTTCCGAAGGCCTGGGCATGGCAAAGCGTCACCGGCCTGGCCAAGGCCATCGCGGCCACCGGGACCCGTTGCGCCTGGGTGGGCCCGGCCTGGGGCAAAGCCGGTGGCATGTACCAGAAGAATGATGCCCGCACCCAGTTGATGTCGCAGTTTTTAGCCGCGAACGTGGCGCCTTGCACCTACATCGATTCGCTGACGTTCTCCAAACCCGGGCAGTGGATCACCACCGATGGGCAGCACTTTACCGTTGCCGGTTATCAAGCCTGGGGCACTGCGATTGGTGGTGCGTTGGCCAAGTTGCCCGCCGACACCGTCAGCAGCACAGGAGCCGGCAAATGACTCGATCCGCATGTGGCTGGGCGCTGTTCGCGCCCTTGATGCTGAGCCTGCACGCCCAGGCCGCCGACATTGCCCTGTACCCGACGGGCCCGGATCAGGACTCGGCCTTCTTGCGCTTTATCAACGCCGCCGACCGCCCCTTGCAACTGCTGGCCGAAGGCTCGCGGGCCAGCCTCAGGCTCGAGGGTTCGAATGCCGTGTCCGACTACTTGCCCGTGCCCGCCAACCAGCCGATCAAGGGCACCCTGGAACGCAACGGCAAAAGCCTGCCGCTGGACATCCAGGTGGCAGCAGGCGAATTCGCCAGTGTGATCGCTTTGCCAGACAGCGCTAAAGGTATCCGCCAGGTCGTCATCCGTGAGCAACCCGACGATTTCAATAGCCTGAGAGCCTCGCTGGCGTTTATCAGTGCCGATCCAGCGTGCACCCAGGCCGGTTTGCGTGCTGCGGGGAAAAACACCGACCTGTTCAAGGAGGTGGCCGACGGCAGCGTGCAACGCCGAGCGATCAACCCGGTCAGTCTGTCGGTTCAACTGGTCTGCGCCCAAACCAACGTCGGCGCCCCACTTGACCTGGGCCAGCTCAAGGCCGGCGAGCGCTACAGCGTTGTGCTGCTACCTGGCGCAAATGGCCCGCACCTGTTGCTCGCGACTGACGTCCTGGCCCACTGATCGGATCGCGCCACCACCATGGTTTTTGCCTCTCTCGAGTTTCTGACGTTGTTCCTGCCGCTGTTCTTGTGCAGCTATGCAGTGTGCCCAGCCGCCTGGCGCAACGTCACGTTACTGATCGGCAGCTGGCTGTTCTATGGCTGGTTGAGCCCTCGGTTCCTCGCAGTGCATGTGGTGCTGACGATCACAGCGTGGGCCGGCGGCTTGCTGATTGACGCCTTGCGGGAAAAAGACAAGGGCCGCGTGCGGCTACTCGTGACATTGATCGTGCTCAACACGGCGGTGCTGTGCTGGTACAAGTACGCCAACATCGTCGCCGGTACGTTGATCGATGCCCTTGCCTGGTCTGGCGCCATGCCGCTGGACTGGCAGCGAGTCATCATGCCGGCCGGGCTATCGTTTATCGTCTTGCAGGCGATTTCCTATCTGGTGGATGTACACCGCCGTACCGTGCCGGCCGAACGCAGCTTCATTAATTACGCCACCTATATTTCGATGTTCGGCCATTCGGTCGCCGGTCCCATCATTCGCTATGACTGGGTTCGGCGTGAGCTGAATCAGCGTCACTTCAACTGGCAGAATTTCTCGCTGGGCGCACGCCGGTTCATGGTCGGGATGAGCATGAAGGTCCTGGTGGCCGACACCCTGTCGCCGGTGGTCGATGTGGCGTTCAATGTGCAGAACCCAAGTTTCTCTGACGCCTGGATCGGCTGCCTTGCCTACTCCTTGCAACTGTTCTTCGACTTCGCCGGCTACAGCGCCATGGCCATTGGCCTTGGATTGATGCTGGGCTTCCACTTTCCCGAGAACTTCAACCGTCCCTATCTGGCCAACAGCATCCAGGACTTCTGGCGCCGCTGGCATTTGTCGCTGTCCAGCTGGCTGCGTGACTATCTGTATATTTCGCTGGGTGGCAATCGCAACGGTACCTGGAAAACCTATCGCAACCTGTTCCTGATCATGGCCATCGCCGGCCTCTGGCACGGTGGCGATAGCTGGAATTATCTGCTGTGGGGCAGCGCCCATGGCATTGCGTTGTGTGTGAATCGTGTCTGGAACAGCTCTACCCTGCCCCCGTTACAGCCAGTGTTTTCCCATGGGCTGACCCTGCTGTTCGTCTGCCTGGCCTGGACACTGTTCCGCGCCCCCGACTTTCACAGCGCGCTGAGCCTGTATGCCGGACAGTTCGGGCTGCAAGGCATTGCCCTCGGTGACGAACTGTCCGCGACCCTACGCCCGGTACACGGCCTTGCGGGTTTGCTGGGGGTGTTCGGTGTCGTTGCACCGTTGTTGCACCCTTACTGTGAGAAACGACTGGGCGGCCTATTGCTCCACACCACCGCCCTTTGGCCCATCGCCGGTTTCATGCTGTCGTTCGCACTGATCGCCAGTCGCGAAACCGTACCCTTCCTGTACTTCCAATTCTGATGACAACCCTAAAGCCTCCCCCGCTCCCTACTCAGCCAGATGATTTGGCGATTCGCAGCAGTCGGTTGGCAGGCGTGGCGCTGCTGATATTCCTGTTCGTCGGACTGCTGTCCTCTGGCCGTCTGATCGTTTCAGGGCAGATCTCACTGTTACCCGGTGAAGTGCTGACCTCGCAGATTCTTGATGGCGATATCACTCATCGACTCGCCAAGGAACTGTCGAACGCTCACCTCCCCACGACCTTCGCCGAGCTGGAGCGCGGAGTCAGTTGGCTGCTCCTGAACGACACCGGGCCGAGGGTTCGCTCAGGCTGTCCTGGCTGGTTGTTTTTGGCCGATGAGCTCAAGGTTAATCATCAAGCGCAGCGCAATGCCGATGCAAAAGCCCAGGCCGTGATTGACCTGAAGCAGCAGCTCTCCCAGCGTGGTATCAGCCTGCTGGTGGTCATCGTTCCAGACAAGAGCCGCATCGCTTCCGAGCAGCGTTGCACACTGCACCGCCCAGCTGCTCTCGAAGGACGCATCCAGGCCTGGACCTCAAAGCTGGATGCGGGCGGCGTGTCGAATCTGGACCTCACCGCTGCGCTGACGCCACTGGGGGCCAGTGCCTGGTTGCGCACCGATACGCACTGGAGCGAATCCGGCGCGAAGGCGGCGGCCGATGCCATCACACAGCGCCTGAAGACCCTGGGCATCAGCGCCACGCCAAGCAGGTCGTTCAACGAGCATCATGCCCCGCTCGCGGTTCGACCTGGCGATCTGGTCCATCTGGCGGGCATCGACTGGCTGCCGCTCAAATGGCAACCCGCACCCGACATGGTCGCCCAAACCAGCACCCACGAACTTCCCGCTGCGTCAGCCGCCAACCCTGACACTGAGGCAGACCTTTTTGGCGATGCCGACCTCCCCAACACCGCGCTCATCGGCACTTCATTCTCACGCAACTCCAACTTCGCAGGGTTTCTGCAGCAGGCACTGGGCGCCCCCGTGGGTAACTTCGCCAAAGACGGTGGAGCGTTCTCTGGCGCTGCAAACAGCTACCTCAGCAACCCGGCCTCCAAAGAAACGCCGCCAAAGCAAATCATCTGGGAAATCCCGGAGCGGGACCTGCAATCGGCGTACGTCGACCCCATTGCCTATCGCTCTTTGCGGTAGGCCAATCACACCTGGCTGAAGGCAATCTTCGCCAGCTCGCCCCGTGTGTTCAGGGGCATTTCTCTCGATTGTTACTATCTTCGCAACAGTGTTTCTCCTTTCCGGCAAATGACAATTTGTCGCAGGGCTCGCTTTTTTTGATATCTTTGCGCAATTAACCAAATAGTTAACAACTATTTTCAGACTTGCCTTCACTGCTCTTAACCCTCCCCACAAACGTTCATGCGTCAGTAGGATCATGCAACATGACTAAGTCTCGACCTTCGGCATCCGTCAGCCGCTGGCCCATCTGGGTCGTCGCCTTCGGTGTGCTGGTATTTGGATTATTCTTCGCAACCGGTGGTGGCTACCTCGCCACGCTGGGTGGCAGCTGGTACTTCCTGCTCGCCGGTTTCGGTTTGATCGTCTCTGCCGTACTGCTCTTCAAGCAGCGTCTGCAGGGTGCCTGGCTGTTCGCGGCGGTGATGGTGCTGACCGTGATTTGGGCGCTGGCCGATGTCGGACTGAATTTCTGGCCACTGATCTCTCGCTTGTTCGCCCTGGGCGTGCTGAGCCTGTTGGTGGCATTGGTCTACCCCCATCTGCGCAAGGCCAATAGCCTGGCCAGCGGCCGCAGTGGCTACGCTCTGAGCGGTGTGCTGGCAGTCGCCATCGTTGCAGGTGGTGCCGGTATGTTCGTACCCCATGCCCCTGTTTCGCCGACCGGTGACGGCCCAGGGCTGACAAAGGTCGAACCTGCCAAGGCGCAGAAAAACTGGGAACACTACGGTAACGACGAAGGCGGCGGCCGCTTCGCCGCTCTGGACCAGATCAACCGTAGCAACGTCTCGAAGCTGGTGCCGGCATGGACCTACAATACCGGGGACATCGCGATCAGCGACGGCAATGGCGCCGAAGATCAGATGACACCGTTGCAGGTTGGCGACAAGGTGTTCATCTGCACCCCGCACAACAACCTCATCGCACTGGATGCCGACACCGGTAAACAGCTGTGGAAAAACGAGATCAACGCCAAGACCCGTGTTTGGCAGCGTTGCCGCGGTATCGCCTACTTCGACGCTACCGCTGCGCTCGCCCAGCCTGCTGACGGCAGCACACCTGTCAAACCCGTGTCGATACCGGCCGGCGCCAACTGCCAGCGCCGTCTGCTGACCAACACCATCGATGCGCGCCTGATCGCAGTGGACGCCGACACAGGGGAGTTCTGCCAGGGCTTCGGTAACAACGGCCAGGTTGATCTGAAAGCCGGTCTTGGCGACGTCCCTGACTCCTATTACCAGCTGTCATCGGCACCGCTGATGGCCGGGACCACCGTGGTCGTCGGCGGCCGTGTCGCCGACAACGTCCAGACCGACATGCCAGGTGGCGTGATCCGTGGTTTCGACGTCGTCACCGGCGAGATGCGCTGGGCATTCGACCCGGGCAACCCCGAAGACAAGCAGGCTCCGGCGGCCGGCAGCACCTACGTGCGCAGCACGCCCAACAGCTGGGCACCGATGTCCTACGACCCGGCAATGAACACCGTGTTCTTGCCGATGGGCAGTTCGTCCACCGACATCTACGGCGTGGAACGTACAGCACTGAACCACAAGTACGGCGCTTCCGTGCTTGCACTGAACGCAACAACCGGCGAAGAAAAGTGGGTCTACCAAACCGTCCACAACGACCTGTGGGACTTCGACCTGCCCATGCAGCCAAGCCTGATCGACTTCACCAAAGCCGACGGCAGCAAGGTGCCCGCCGTAGTGATCGGCACCAAAGCCGGCCAGATCTTCGTGCTTGACCGCGCCACCGGCAAACCGCTGACCAAGGTTGAAGAGGTTCCGGTCAAAACCTCGAACATCCCGAACGAACCTTACTCGCTGACTCAGCCGAAATCGGTGGGCATGCCAGCGATCGGCGCGCAAACGCTGACCGAGTCAGACATGTGGGGGGCAACGCCGTTCGATCAACTGCTCTGCCGTATCTCGTTCAAGAAAATGCGTTATGACGGGCTGTACACCGCACCAGGCACCGATGTCTCGCTGAGCTTCCCGGGTTCGCTGGGAGGGATGAACTGGGGCGGTATCTCGACTGACCCGGTACACGGTTTTATCTTCGTCAACGACATGCGTCTGGGCCTGTGGATCCAGATGATTGCGGCGCAGAAAGATGCCAAGGCCTCTTCCGGTGGTGAAGCACTGAACACCGGCATGGGCGCGGTACCGCTCAAAGGCACCCCGTATGCAGTGAACAAGAACCGCTTCCTGTCTGTCGCCGGTATCCCTTGCCAGGCACCGCCCTTTGGCACACTGACCGCGATCGACATGAAAACCCAAAAAGTCGCGTGGCAAGTGCCGGTCGGCACCGTCCAGGACACTGGCCCATTGGGTGTCAAGATGCATCTGCCGTTGCCGATCGGCATGCCGACGCTGGGTGGTACGCTCTCCACCCAGGGCGGCCTGGTGTTCATTGCCGGTACACAGGACTACTACCTGCGCGCCTTCAATTCCGCCAACGGAGAAGAGGCCTGGAAAGCCCGGCTACCCGTGGGCAGCCAGGGTGGCCCGATGACGTATGTGTCGCCGAAAACAGGCAAGCAGTACATTGTCATCACCGCGGGTGGTGCGCGTCAGTCACCCGATCGCGGCGATTATGTGATCGCTTACGCGCTGCCTGATAGCAAGTAAGCCAGTAACACCTGAAAACCGCTGTCGCCGTGTGAGCGTGGCAGCGGTTTTTTGTTGCCTTTAAAAATCGAAGAACACCGTTTCACCCTCCCCCTGAATACGTATGTCGAAACGATAAGCCGCCTTGCCATCCACCTCGCAACGCTGCGCTATCAGCGTTTCGCGACGCTGCGGTTGCTCGATCAGATTAAGCACCGGGCACGTCGCGTTGGCGCGTGGCTCATCGGCAAAGTACAGCCGAGTTTGCAGGTGAATATTGATCCCGCGGGCAAACAGCGACACATTGATGTGCGGCGCCATCGGCACCCCGGCGGCATTGTTCACCACGCCGGGCTTGATGGTATTGAGTGTCCACTCCCCTGCATCGAAGGTGGTGGCGGTTCGGCCGAAACTGTTGAAGGTTTTTTCCGAGTCGAAGACCGGGTCGTAAACCCCTTCATGATTGGCCTGCCAAAACTCCAGAAACGAGTCTCGCACCAGGTGACCGTTACCGTCATAGACATGACCGATCAGCAGTATCTGTTCGCCCTCGGCACCCTGCTTGGCCATCTGATTCCAGATTTCCTCCGGCCGTGTCGGGTTGCCGGCAGCCGCCAGAGCCAGACCGATATGCACATAAGGGCCGGCCGTTTGCGAAGGGGTTTCGGGTAGCAGTTCGATAGTCATGGACGGACTCCTCAGCAGTTTTCGAAGTGGGTCTTGCGCTGGCCGCGCAGCACGATGTCGAAGCGATAGGCCAGGCAATCCATCGGATTGGCATTACCCATGTCGAGCCGGGCGATCAGGCTCTGTACCGCCTCTGGATTGGCGATCGACTTGACGATCGGGCACATCGGGATCAGTGGATCGCCTTCGAAATACAGCTGGGTGATCAGGCGCGTGGCGATCGATGGCCCGCTGATGGAGAAATGGATGTGCGCCGGGCGCCAGTCATTCGGACCGTTGCGCCAAGGATACGGACCGGGTTTCACGGTGCGGAAGCTGTAGTAGCCGTCACGGTCGGTCAGGGCCCGGCCGACACCGCCGAAATTCGGGTCCAGTGGTGCCAGGTAGCGATCATTCTTGTGCCGGTAGCGACCACCGGCGTTGGCCTGCCACATCTCCACGAGGGTATGCGGGATTGGCTTGCCGTATTGATCACAGACCCGGCCGGAAACGATGATTCTCTCGCCCACCGGCAACCCACCATTATTGAAGTTGAGTAGCAGGTCGTTATCGAACCGCCCCATCTTCAGGTGAGAGAAATCCGGGCCGCTGGTTTCGCTGGCCGACTGGGGGATGCTCACCAAGGCTTGGCGTGGAGAACGGGCGACAGAGGTTTTGTAATCAGGGGTCAGGGCTTTGGGGTGCCAATTACGGTCACGAATAACGAAACGACTGCTGTCTGCATCAGACATGTCGATCTCCTGTTGTTTGATTTATGGAGCACTGCCCGCGCAGTTTCAAACAACAGAAGTCTGGGGAATATTGAAAAGCCACCCTCAACACATAACCAAATGGTTATGGATAAGCCCCTTCGCGATACGCCTGCCCTACCTCGCGCAGCACCTCGACACACCACTGGGCCGCCAGTGACAAGGGCAAGCTGGCGTTACTGGATATCCCCACCGAACCACCCGGTTCGCGCTGCCCCAGGTTGATCTCACGCAGTTCGCCACTTGCCAGATCCAGGCGCACGGCATCCAGAGGCGCGATCCAGATCGCCTCGCTGGACAGCACATAACGACGGCTCAGAGTCACAGACAAAGTTTCCAGACGCTGCCGCGACTGATTGATGCCGCATTGCACGAACAAGCTGTCGGCAAACTTGCGAATCGTCGTCCCTGCCAGCGGCAGCACCAGCGGGTAATCTTCCAGAGCGTTACGCTCCAGTGGTTCGGCCAGCAAGGGATGATCGGGACGCACCACCAGCGTCATGGATTCACTGTACAGATGCTCGAAGGTCAGCCCCTGAATCTCCGGGCTATCGGTCATACGACCGACCACCAGGTCCACATCGCCCACCCGCAACTGTGACAACAAATAGGCGCTTGGCCCGGTCACCACACTCACCACCAGCGCCGAATGACGCTCGTGCAAGCGCCGTACAACCTCAGGCACCAGCAAGCTTTCCACCGTCGACAACACGCCAAGTCGAACCGTGCCTGCCGCATATTCGCCACCGCGCAAGGTGTTCACCCCATCGCGCAGCGCCTGCACCGAAGGCCCGGCATAACGCAAAAAGGCAACCCCGGCTTCGGTCAGGTTCACACCACTTTTACTGCGTATAAACAGACTTGCCGCCAGCAGTTCCTCCAGCTCCTTGAGCGTCTTCGACATCGCTGGCTGACTCACCGCCAACACATCCGCCGCCCGCGCCAGACTGCCCTGACGAGCCATTTCGAGAAAGCACACGAGGTGACGGAATTTGATGCGGGTGTCGATGTTCACTACAGAGCCCCGTGAAGTTGCCTCGATGGCGTAGAAACGTTTGCAGGCGATCTTAGCGTGCGCTCAATTTCCTGGCGACCGGATGGTGCTGGATTTCAGAGACTCCCGCCGGCATCGATCCAGAAGAACTCACAGGCGATCAATGGATCCACTAAATCGTTAACAAGCAGAATTAATTTGACAATACCCCATAAAACCACCACTAATGGATCCACTAAAAACAACAAACAACCTTGGAGAATCTCCATGTACCCCAAGAACACCTGGTATGTCGCCTGCACGCCCGATGAAATCGCCGACAAGCCGCTGGGCCGTCAGATCTGCGGTGAAAAGATGGTTTTTTACCGCGGCCACGAGGGTAAGGTGGCGGCTGTTGAGGACTTCTGCCCCCATCGCGGCGCGCCGCTGTCCTTGGGCTATGTGGAAAACGGCAATCTGGTGTGCGGCTATCACGGCCTGGTGATGGGGTGCGACGGCAAGACCGTGGAAATGCCCGGGCAGCGGGTTCGCGGCTTCCCGTGCAACAAGACCTTTGCCGTGGTCGAGCGTTATGGCTTTATCTGGGTCTGGCCCGGCGATCAGGCGTTGGCCGACCCGGCGCTGATCCATCACCTGGAATGGGCGGTCAGTGACGAGTGGGCCTATGGCGGCGGCCTGTTCCACATCCAGTGCGACTACCGCCTGATGATCGACAACCTGATGGACCTGACTCATGAAACTTACGTTCATGCGTCCAGCATCGGCCAAAAGGAAATCGACGAAGCGCCGCCGGTGACCACGGTCGACGGCGACGAAGTGGTTACTGCCCGCCACATGGACAACATCATGGCCCCGCCTTTCTGGCGCATGGCCCTGCGCGGCAACAACCTGGCCGACGATGTGCCGGTGGACCGCTGGCAGATCTGCCGCTTCACCCCGCCCAGCCATGTGCTGATCGAAGTCGGCGTGGCCCATGCCGGCCATGGTGGTTATCAGGCTCCCCAGCAGCTCAAGGCATCGAGCATCGTCGTCGACTTCATCACGCCGGAAACCGAGACCTCGATCTGGTACTTCTGGGGCATGGCGCGCAACTTCAATCCGCAGGATGAAGCCTTGACCGCGAGCATTCGCGAGGGACAGGGCAAGATTTTCAGCGAGGACCTGGAGATGCTCGAACGCCAGCAACAGAACCTGCTCAGCCATCCCGCGCGCAATTTGCTCAAGCTCAACATCGACGCTGGCGGCGTGCAGTCGCGTCGCGTTCTGGAGCGCCTGATCGCCAGGGAGCAAGCCCCGCTGGAGTCAATGGCATGATCGAAGTGCTGGTGGTATCGCGCAACAACGAAGCCCAGGACATCTGCAGCTATGAGCTGGCCAGTGTCGATGACCGACCGCTGCCGGCCTTCAGCGCCGGCGCGCATATCGATGTGCACCTGCCCGGCGGCTTGATCCGGCAATACTCCCTGTGCAACCACCCCGAAGAACGCCATCGCTACCTGATCGGCGTTCTCAAGGACCCGACCTCCCGCGGCGGTTCACTGGCCATGCACGAGCAGATCCACCCCGGCACGCGCCTGCCGATCAGTGAACCGCGCAACCTGTTCCCGTTGGTCCATGAGGCCAGGCGCAGCCTGCTGTTCGCTGGTGGTATCGGGATCACGCCGATCCTGTGCATGGCCGAACGCCTGGCACACAGTGGCGCGGATTTCGAGCTGCATTACTGTGCCCGATCACGGGACCGTGCAGCCTTTGTCGAACGCCTGCAGCACTCGCCTTTTGCCGACCGGGTGTTCCTGCATTTCGATCAGGAACCCGACACCGCGCTGGACGCGGCCAAGGTTCTGGCCACGCCGCTGAACGACGTTCATTTATATGTGTGTGGCCCCGGCGGCTTCATGCAGCACGTGTTGAACACGGCCAGGAAGCAGGGCTGGCAGGAGCAATGCCTGCACCGCGAGTACTTCGCCGCCGCGCCCGTCGACACTGGCGCCGATGGCAGCTTCTCGATCAAGCTCGCCAGCAGCGGTCAGGTCTTCGAGGTGCCGGCCGACAAGAGCGTGGTGCAAGTACTGCAAGACCACGGCATCGAAATCGCCATTTCCTGTGAACAAGGCATTTGTGGCACTTGCCTGACTCGGGTTCTGGAGGGGGTGCCGGAGCATCGCGACCTGTTCCTCACCGAGGATGAACAGGCCTGCAACGACCAGTTCACCCCTTGCTGCTCGCGCTCGAAAACGCCGCTGCTGGTACTGGATATCTGATAAACCGCGCTTATTCCGAGCGGAGAATGACCTTCATCCGCTCCTCGGCCGTCGCTGAGCCGAAGACTTCGGCGTAGCGCAACGTGGCGTTGGCGTGTTCGCGCATGATCGCCTCGGCACGCGCGCCCTGGCGGTTGACCAAGGCATCGAACACCGAATGGTGTTGCATGTGGGCATAGTTGAAACGTCGGTACTCCCGGACCATGTCGTTGCGGTCCACGGCCAGGGCAGTCACCGAAGCGAAGGGCAAATGATCGTTGCGCGCCAGGGCGTCGGCGATCGCCGGGTTATGGCTGCCTTCGACGATCACCTCATGAAAACGCATGTTGAGGTCGTGATAGACCTCCAGGTCTTCTATGGTCACGTACCCTTTATCGAACAGCTGATCACCCTGCATCAGGCACTGTTCGAGGGTCGCCCGGGCTTCGTCTGAGAGCCCGCGCTCGGCGGTCTGACGCGCCGCCAGGCCTTCGAGTACTCCCCGTACTTCGACCGCACCGGCAATGTCATCGGGGCTGACCGAACGCACCTGAAACCCGCGCCCGCCAAAACGCACCAGCAAGCCTTCCTGCTCCAGCGTGCGGAACGCCATGCGCACCGGCATCCGCGAAACACCGAACAGCTGCGCCGTGGGGATTTCCATCAACCGCTCGCCCGCCGCCAGTTCGCCCGAGGCGATCATCTTGCGCAATGCGACCAACACCGTTTGACCGGGCTTACTCATCCAGGCAACTTCCAGAAAGGTGGGCCTGCATAGTAACGCAAGAGAGAGACGCCAGGTTTGGGCAGAGGTCGCGGTGTTCAGCCTTGATAGGCCGGATTCTCGATCAGCAGTGCCATACCCTGTCCTCCGCCAACACACGCGGCGGCAATGCCATAACGCAGATTGCCCTCGCGCAGTTGCCTGGCCAGGGTCAGCACCAGACGCAACCCGCTGGCGGCCAAGGGATGCCCCAGGGCGATGGAGCCGCCCCGCCGGTTGAGGCGGTCGCCGTCCAGTTCAAGCACCTGCGCCACGGCCAGCACTTGTGCCGCCTGGGCTTCGTTGATTTCCAACAAGCCGATGTCGTCAATGGCCAGGCCGCTGCGTTGCAGCAGCAACTGGATCGCCGGTGCCGGGCCGATGCCCATGAACTCCGGTGCCACCCCCACCACGGCACTGGCCAGCAAATGGGCCAACACCGGACGCCGAGCCGCAGAGGCTCGCCCCACCAGCGCGGCCGCCGCACCATCGACCACCGCGCAACTGTTGCCGGCCGTTTGCACACCGCCGGCATGCACCGACCGCAACCGGCCCAAAGCGCTCAGGTCGGTAGGTCGCGGGTGGCTATCGTGCGTTACGCGGTCCACGCCCCGTGGCAACTGAATATTGCGTGGCTGATAGCCGGCCAACTCAAAACGCTCATTACCGATCGCTACCAGTTCCGGCTCGAACCAGCCGTCGGCTTGCGCCTGCAATGCCAGTTGATGACTGCACAGAGCGTAGCGATCCACTTCGTCGCGGCTCAAGCCATGCCGCCGGGCCAGGTTGTCGGCGGTGGTGATCATGTCTACGCCTGGGGCCGGGTCGTAGAGGGCTTCCCACAGAAAGTCCTTGAACGCCACCTCGGCGCCGAGCCGGAAACCGCTGCGGTGGGTGTAAGCGGCAATCGGGTTGCGTGACATCGATTCGGCTGCCACACACAGGGCCAGCTGCACGCCGTCATCCAGCTGCCTGGCGGCCTGCCGCAAGAGTTCGAAACCGGTGGCGCAGATGCGCTGCACCCCCAGCGCCGGAGTCTCTTGCGGCACACCACTGTAAAGGCCGATATGTCGAGGCAGCAGGTAAGCATCGAAACTGGCCTGAGCCACGGAGCCGGCGAGCACGCTGTCCACCGAGGACGGATCGAGAGCAGCGCGAGCCAATACCTCGCGCCCGACCTTGATCCCCAGATCGATCGGCGAGACCTGAGCCAAGGCCCCGCCAAGGTCGACCCAAGGCGTGCGCAGGGCTTCGAAAATCGCCACATCGCTAAAGCTCGAATACTGCCCCGCACCGTTCATGGCAGAGGTCCGGCGCGCAGGATGGAAGGCTCTTCACCCCGATACAGCGCCTCGACTTTGTCAGCGCGCCACTGCAACACCGTACGCTGATTGATCGAGCCCTTGTCGGTAATTTCACCACGGTCGATGGAAGCTGGTTCGTCGAGCAGCGCGATCCATTCCAGGCGGCTGGCATTACCGGTGGCGTCGCGGTTGAGCCGTTGCAGCCAATCGCCGAACCACTGACGCACCGGCGCGCTGGCCAGAATCTCGGCATCGCTGGCGTGGGCACCCAAACCCGCCAGACGTCGGCATTCATACAATCGGGGAAAGACCAGCGCCCCCAGGCACTCGCGGTCCGGTGCGGCCACCACCAGGTCCTGAACATAAGGAGAACCTTCGAGCACCGCGCGATTGCGCAGCGGACCGACGCTGACAAACACACCGGAGCTGAGTTTGAAGTCCTCGGCGATGCGCCCGTCGAACATCAGCCCGAGTTGCGGATCACAGGGGTCAGCCAGCTTTAACGCATCGCCAGAACAGTAGAAACCTTGTTCGTCGAACACCTCGGCGGTCTGCTGCGGTGCGCGCCAGTAACCGGGCATGATGTGCGGCCCGCGAAAGCGCCCTTCCAGCTTGCCGCCCACCGGCACCAAGCGCACTTCGCAACCGGGTGCCGGCAGGCCAATGTAGCCGGCCATTGACAGCGGCCCGGTGGTGAACGTGCAGGACGGCGACGCCTCGGTCATGCCGAGCCCGGCCATCATGCGAATGCGTTCGCCACAATGCTGTTCGGCGACCCGGTCCAGGCGATCCCAAACCCGTTGCGACAAACCGGCGGCAGCGAAAAAGAACAGCTTCATGCGCGAGAAGAAACGCTCGCGCAACTCGCCGTCCTGTTCCAGAGCGTTCACCAGTTCTTCCCAGCCCTTGGGCACGGTCAGGTAGGCGGTGGGCGATACTTCCTTGAGGTTGCGCAGGGTTTCAGCAAAACCCTGAACGGTCGGCTTGCCGTCGTCCAGGTAAAAAGTGCCGCCGTTGTACAGCACGATGCCGACGTTGTGGCTGCCACCGAAGGTGTGATTCCAAGGCAGCCAGTCCACCAACACCGGAGGTTCTTCGCCAAACACCGGGAAGGTTTGCAACAGCATCTGCTGGTTGGCGCAGAGCATGCGCTGGGTGGTGACCACCGCCTTGGGCAGTTTGGTCGAACCTGAGGTAAACAGGAATTTGGCGATGCTGTCCGGCCCGGTAGCCGTGAAGGCGCAATCGGCCTCGGCACCGCCGGGCTGTTCCAGCAGGCTGGCAAAGCTCACCTGACAGCGGCCCGGTACTTGGCCGTGCACGGTAATCAGCGGCGTTTCGGCCGGCAGCACCGCGTCGATCGCCCGCTGATAGGTCGCGGCGTCGCTGACGAACACCAGCCCCGGTTGCAGCAGATCGCAGACATGCCGCAGCTTGGCGAAATCCTGGGACAACAACGAATAGGCCGGTGAGATCGGGCTATAGGGAATGCCGGCGTACATCGCACCCAGGGCAATCTGCAAATGCTCGATGTCGTTACCCGAGAGGATCGCCAGCGGTCGCTCGGCCGACAGGCCGTAACTCAGCAGGCTCTGGGCAATGGCGCGGACGCTGGTCAGCATCTCGGCGTAACTCACCCGGCGCCAGTCGCCGCCCTCCAGGCGAGCGGCAACAAAGGTCTGTTGCGGGCGCACCCGGGCCCAATGCACCAGGCGATCGAGCAAGCGTACGGGCAACTCGGCCAAGGGTTCCAGGGAGCGCATATGCAATATGCCCTGCTCTTCGCTGACTTCGACCGCAGGACAGCCAATGGATACCTGGCGATAGCGCGGTGCACTGGCTTCGGTCTGGGGTAGCGATCTGAATTCGGAACTCACGTGCTTGTTCTCCATCAAGGCACGCCACCGGTCCGCTGCGAAGCAGTCAACTGGGGCATGGCAGCCTTGTTATTGTTATATCTGGCCTGCACGCGGGCGACGAGCGCTCTCAAGCGTACGTCGCCCGACGCTGCGACAGCTGCTCAGATCGGGTAGTGCCGCGGGCCGTTCTGCAAGGTCACCCAGCGCAATTGGGTGAAGTGCTCGATGGACGCCTTGCCGCCAAAACTGCCATAGCCGCTGGACTTGACCCCGCCGAAAGGCATCTGTGCCTCGTCGTGCACGGTCGGGCCGTTGATGTGGCAGATGCCCGACTCGACTCGCTGGGCCAAGGCCAACGCGCGACCGGTGTCACGACTGAAGATCGCCGCCGACAAGCCGAACTCGGAATCATTGGCCAGACGCAGCAGCTCTTCATCGCCCTCACCGCGCAGCACCACCGCCACCGGGCCAAAGGATTCTTCGCGGTACAGGCGCATGGCATCGGTGACGCTATCGAGCAAGGTCGGCTGCAGAATACTGCCCTCCAACCCGCCACCCGCGACCAGGGTTGCGCCCTTGTCGAGAGCATCGTCGATCATCAGTTTGATCCGTTCACCGGCGCTGCTGTCCACCAGAGAACCGAGCACCGAACCTTCGGCATTGGGGTTGCCGGCGGGCAAGGTGGCGATCTTCGCCGCCAGTTTGGCGACAAAGGCATCGGCCACCTTGGCATCGACGATCAGGCGCTCGGTGGACATGCAGATCTGCCCCTGGTTGAAAAAGGCACCGAAGGCTGCGGCCTCGACTGCCGCATCCAGGTCGGCATCTTCCAGCACCAGGAACGGCGCCTTGCCGCCCAGCTCCAGCAACGCCGGTTTGAGATGACGCGCCGACAGTTCACCAACAATGCGCCCGACATGGGTCGAGCCGGTGAAGTTGACCCGACGCACCGCCGGGTTGGCGATCAGCCGTTCGACAATCGCCGCGGCATCCTGGGGCGCGTTGCTGATGACGTTGACCACGCCGTCACCGAGGCCGGCGTCCTGCAATACCTGGCCAATCAGCCGGTGCACCGCCGGGCTCAGTTCCGACGCCTTGAGCACCACTGTGTTACCGCAGGCCAACGGCATGGCGATAGCACGGGTGGCGAGGATGACTGGGGCGTTCCACGGCGCGATGCCGAGCACCACGCCACACGGTTGACGCAGGGCCATGGCGAAGCTGCCGGGCACATCCGAAGGAATGACTTCGCCGGTGATCTGGGTGGTCATCGATGCCGCTTCACGCAGCATGTTCGACGCCAGATGCACATTGAAACCGTACCAGTTGGCCATGGCGCCGGTCTCGCCGGCGGCGGCGATGAATTCTGCGCTGCGGGCCTGCAACTGCTCGGCGGCGCGCAGCAACCGGGTGCGTCGTTCATTGGGGGCCAGGGCCGCCCAGGTGGGGAATGCCGCTTTGGCCGCAGCCACGGCGGCGTCGGCATCTTCCAGGGTGGCGGCGGCAACCCGCGACACGATTTCGCCGGTCACCGGATTACGCCGTTCGAAGGTTCGACCGTCTCGGGCGGGGCACGACTGGCCGCCGATCAGCAGGGGCACGTCCAGCATGGTGATTCCTCTTTATTGTCTTTATCGGGAATACGTTCGAGGGGCTCACAGTAGCGCCGAGGCGCCGGGGCGAACAGCTGGCGGACGCTCGATCGCCCGGCCAGCTCGCCTTGTTCTCAACGCCAGGGCTCAGCGTTTGTAAGCCTGCAAACCGGGCTTGATGCTCTTGTCGTCGAGGAACTGCTTCATGCCCTGCTCGCGGCCACCTTCGGTATCCAGCAGGCGCGACTGATCGAGCTTGGCGTACAGGTAGTCTTCGTTCTGCTCCCAGGTGAGTTCGCGGCAACGCTTGAAGCCATGCTTGGCCGCACGCAGCACCACCGGGTTTTTCTCCAGCAGGTTACGCGCCAGCTCAATCGTCACCTCACGCAGTTGCGCCAGCGGCACGCTCTCGTTGACCAGGCCCATCTCGGCGGCTTTCTGTCCGCCGAAGGTCTTGCCGGTCATGATGTAGTACAGCGACTGGCGATGGCCCACAGTGTCGGCCATGGCCTTGCTCACCAGGTTGCCCGGCGGAATGCCCCAGTTGATTTCCGACAGGCCGAAAGTCGCTTCATCGGCGCAGATCGCCAGATCGCAGGCCACCAGCGGGCTGAAACCGCCACCGAAGCACCAGCCGTTAACCATGGCGATGGTCGGCTTGGCGTACATGCGCAGCAGTTTCCATTGCCATTGAGAGGCTTCGCGGCGGATTTTTTCCTGAAGGATTTCCGGGCCGGCGTCCACTTCGCGGAAGTATTCCTTGAGGTCCATGCCTGCAGTCCAGGCTTCGCCCGCGCCCGTCAACACCAGGACACCGGCGTCCGGATCCTGCTCCAGGGTTTCCAGAACGTCGATCATCTCGCGGTTCAGGGTCGGGCTCATGGCGTTGCGTTTTTCCGGACGGTTGAGGATGACCCAAGCGATGCCTTCCTCGATTTCCACTTTGACCGTTGTCCAGCGACCTTCGTAATTGCTCATGGCGATGCTCTCTTGTTCTTGGCTTGACGATGGGTAAAAACTAAACCGCAAATATAGTTATGTCAATTAACTATTAATAAAATTAACCGAGTTGTTTTCGTGCCTGAAACGGGCGCAGCGCCTAGAAATCTGAAAGAGGTCGTGGCTATCCCCGGCCAATCTCGGCAAACTAGATAGCCTTCTTAACCGCCAGCCCGAGGATTCACCCTGCAATGGCCAAGTCTTCCAAGATTGCCGCCGCCCCCGAGGCGCCTGCCGACAGCCCCGAAACCCAGGCGTCGCTGGACGCAGCCCTCGACGACCTGATCGGTTACGCCATGCGCCGGGCGCAACTGAAACTGTTCCAGAACCTGATTGGCCGGCTCTCGGCCCACGACTTGCGCCCGGCGCAGTTCTCGGCCCTGGCGATCATCGACCAGAACCCCGGGCTGATGCAGGCCGACCTGGCCAAGGCACTGGCCATCGAGCCACCGCAAGTGGTGCCGCTGCTGAACAAACTGGAAAGCCGGGCGCTGGCGGTGCGAGTGCGCTGCAAACCGGACAAACGCTCCTACGGGATTTTTCTCAGCAAGACCGGCGAAACCCTGCTCAAGGAGCTGAAACTGATCGCTGCCGAGAGCGACATGGATGCCACGTCCGCCCTCGACAGTCAGGAACGCGAAGAACTGCTCAGGTTGCTGAAGAAGGTCTATCAGGCCTGAAACGACTTACCAGATCGGCACGGTGTAGAGCACCAGAAAGCGGGTCTGGTTTTCATCGCGAAACGCCGCGCCAGTGGGGAAGTCATTGCGATAGATCGACTTGCGCGCCATCAGCCCGACGTTCTTCAGCGGCCCACTCTGGATCACATACCCCAGCTCCATCTGGAACTCCCGCTCCTTGCGGTCGTCGGCATTCAGCGCCGCCAGTTCGATATGGTCACCGCGCACATAACGCAGCCGGCTCTTCAGGCCGGGCACCCCGGCGGCGGCGAAGTCATAGTCGTAGATCGCCTGCCAGGTTCGCTCCTTGGCATTGAGAAAGTCCGAGCTCATGGTCAACTCACTCATGCCCATCAACTCGGTGCCCGACACGTAAGGCGTCGCGGTGTCACCACTGGAGTGCATATAACCCAGGCTCAGGCGATGGCCGCCAAAGCGGTAGCCGAACAGCGCCGAGAGGTTGCGGTTGTCCACCTTGCCGGCCTTCGCACTACCGTCCTCGTCGCTGAAAAAACTGCGCAGGTCAGTGGTCAACGTGCCCTCGCCCACCTGCAACGTGTGCAGCAAGGCCAGGGTGTTCTGCTGGTACAGATCCGCCACTTCGGCGTGATAGGCACGCAGGCTCAGATCCTTGTTCACCTGGTAATCGCCGCCAACATAGGCCATATGCGATGAGGTGGCCGCGCCGTTGAAACGCCGGTTCGGCGAGGCGATGCTCATCGGCTGGTAGTTGGTGGAATCGCGCTTGTTGATGCGATCGATGTAGCCAGTGTTGAAGGTCAGCCCGTCGATGTCCTTTGAACTGAGGGTGGTGCCGCGAAACGTCTGCGGCAGCAGCCGTGACGGACTGGCGAAAGCGAACGGCAGGAAGATCGATACATCGCCGGTCTTCACCGTGGTCTGGGCAAAGCGCATCTTGGCGGTCATGGCCAGGCGCGAATACTCGTCCGCCGCACGCTTGTCACTGGCAGACACCGGCAACAACTCGGTGCCACTGCGGTCGGGCGACGAGTCCAGCTTGACCCCCATCAGGCCGCGAGCGTCCAGGCCAAAACCAACAGTCCCCGGGGTAAAGCCCGACTCCACATTCATGATGAAACCCTGGGCCCATTCCCGGGCCGCGGTCTTCGCCCCGTCGTCCTTGTAGTCCCGATCCAGGTAGTAATTGCGCAGGGTCAAGGTGCCGTGACTGTCATCGATAAAGCCTTCGGCCAGCGCCGGAGTGGCAATCACACTCAAACCCAACAGGGCCAGACGACGTGCGCGAACAGGTAAGGTTGAGATCGCCACGAGGGCGTCCCGAGGGAGATTTGGCATGTTCGATGTCCACTTATTGTTGTTGTTTTTTTGAACGGGATCGTCGGGTTGCCCCAAGGATCTCCGGTCAGAGAATGGAAACGCCTGAGAGTGGCGTCAATCCACAATGACCGATAATCGAACATTAATATTATTATCTATTTTTTAAATACATCACCAACCCTATGTCATCACATTGATTTAAATGAAATTAATTGAATTTTTCAGCAAAAAACCTTGGTCATTCATTTTTTAGTTATCTTTGTTAATCTTAATTTCAGCCTGTTACCGCCCACAGCAATCAGGCTCGCGTTCCCCCGTAAGCCCCAACAAAAACAATAATGAGGTTCGCCATGGACACCCCATCACGTCGCACGACGCTGACTATCGCCCTGTGTTTTATCGTTGCACTGATCGAAGGCTTCGACCTGCAAGCCGCCGGCACTGCCGCCGCAGGCCTGCGCCAGACCTTTGCCCTGGACCCGAAAATGATGGGCTGGGTATTCAGCGCCGGCATCATCGGTTTGCTGCCGGGCGCCTTCTTCGGCGGCTGGATCGCCGATCGCATTGGTCGCAAGAAAATCCTCATCGGCGCCGTGCTGCTGTTCGGCGTTTTCTCCCTCAGCACCGCCTATGTCAGCAGTTTTTCCGGCCTGCTGCTGGCGCGCTTCATGACGGGCCTGGGCCTGGGCGCCGCCCTGCCCAACCTAATCGCGCTGTGTGCCGAAGCCGTGGGTGAGCAACGTCGTGGCACTGCGATCAGCATCATGTATGCCGGCGTGCCGTTGGGCGGCGCACTGGCGGCGGTGGTCGCCATGCTGTTCGCTGAGCATTGGCAGATGACCTTCATCATCGGTGGTCTCGTGCCCTTGCTGGTGGTGCCGTTGATGGTCCTGCTGCTGCCCGAGTCCAGCGCCTTTCGCCAGCAACAAGGCAGCGTCAACCTGGCGCGCGCGTCAACCGGCCAGGCGCTGTTCGGCGAAGACCGGACCCGCGTCACCCTGGCGTTGTGGCTGAGCTACTTCTTCACCCTGACCGTGATGTACATGCTGCTCAACTGGCTGCCATCGCTGTTGCTGGAACAGGGTTTCAGCAAACCCCAGGCTGGCCTGGTGCAGATGCTGTTCAACATCGGCGGCGCCCTCGGTTCCCTGCTCGGCGGGCTGCTGCTGGATCGCTGCAACGGCATCAAAGTGGTGCTGTTTGTCTACGCCGGGTTGCTGACGGCGCTGGCTGGAGTCGGCCTGTCGGTGGGCATCGTCCCCATGGCCATCGCCGGTTTTTCCGCCGGGTTGTTTGTGATGGCCGCGCAGCTGGTGCTGTACGCCCTGGCACCGCCGTCGTACCCGACCTCGGTGCGCGCCACCGGTGTTGGCGCAGCGGTGGCTATCGGTCGCCTCGGATCGGTGGCCGGGCCCTTGGCCGCCGGGCAGATTCTGGCGGCCGGGGCCGGCACCACCGGAGTTTTGCTGGCGACGTCTCCCGGGCTGCTGATTGCAGCACTGGCGATCATCAGCGTGATTACCCGTTCGGCCGAACCGCAGTTACGTACGGCGAACCCGGTCGCGGATAAAACCTGACCGGGGTGCGCTCCTCGTAGCAGCTTGCATTCGGCCGTAGCAGCTGTCGAGCTTGCGAGGCTGCGTTCGGCTGCGAAGCAGTCGTGAATCCGGCTGATGCGGTCTGCCTGATGCACCGCGAACTCTGGTTTGACGACTGCTTCGCAGCCGAACGCAGCCTCGCAGGCTCGGCAGCTGCTACAGACGGTGTACCGCCGCCTAGCCCTTCAGCCCTCCTTGACCAACTGCCCATGCCGGCTCGCTTCAGGCTTTTTTGCGAAGACCTTCTGCGGCAGCAGCAGCCAGGCCAAGGCCGGCAGCAGGATCAAGGCACCGAGCATGTTCACCAGGAACATGAACGCCAGCAGAATCCCCATGTCGGCCTGGAACTTGATCGGTGAAAACGCCCAGGTCGACACTGCAACCGCCAGGGTCATGCCGGTCAGCAACACCACTTTGCCGGTGAACAGCAGCGCCTGGTAATACGCCTGGGCCAGAGTGTCGCCGGCACGCATTCGAGCCAGGATCACACTCAAGACATAGAGCGCGTAGTCGATGCCAATGCCCACGCCCAATGCGATTACCGGCAGGGTCGCGACTTTGACCCCCATACCCAGCCCCACCATCAGCGCCTCGCACAGAATCGAGGTGAGCATCAGCGGCAGCATCGCGCAAAGGGTTGCGCGCCAGCTGCGGAAGGTCAGCAGGCATAACAGGCTGACCGCGCCGTAGACCCAGAACAGCATCTCGCGCATGGATTTTTTCACCACAATATTGGTCGCGGCTTCGATCCCGGCGCTGCCGGCGGCCAGCATGAATTTGACCTCTGGCACCTGATGCTCGCTGATGAATTTCTCGCTGGCCTCCACCACCCGATTCAGGGTATCGGCCTTGTGATCGGCCAGGTAAACGTACAGCGACAACATCGAGCAGCCCTGATTGAACAGCTCCCGCGGAGCACGGGTTTGCACGGCGCCCAGCGCACCATCATTGGGGATCAGCTCATACCATTTGAAGTTGCCTTCGTTGTAACCGGCCGTGGCGATTTTGCTCAGCGCCGCCATTGAGGTGGTCGACTCCACGCCGGGCAATTGCTCCAGCCGCCAGGCCAACGCATCCACTGCCGACAGGCTCGCGTAGCGGGTGCACTGATCTTCCGGAGTCTTGATCATGACCACGAAAATATCCGAGCTGGCCGCATAGTTTTGGGTCATGAACAGCGCGTCGCGGTTGTAGCGCGAGTCAGCCCGCAACTCCGGGGCGCCGGGATCGAGATCGCCGATCTTCAGGTGCAGGCTCACGGCAAAACCGAACGCTGCCAGCAGCAGACCACCGAGCATGGCGCCCATGGCCCAGCGCCGTTGGGTGAACAAGTCGAGCACGCGCCACAACGGATGCTTGATCTGCGCCTGCAATTCGACGTTTTCCGAACTCAGGCTGCGTTGCGCCGCTGCCGGGCTGACACCGATATAGCTGAGCAGGATCGGCAACAGAATCAGGTTGGTGAAAATCAGCACCGCCACGCCGAGGCTGGCGGTGATCGCCAGATCCTGAATCACCCGGATATTGATCAGCAGCAGCACCGCGAAGCCCACCGCATCACAGAGCAACGCGGTCATGCCGGCCGCGAACAGTCGGCGGAAGGTATAACGCGCGGCCACCACCCGGTGGGTGCCGCGACCGACGTCCTGCATGATGCCGTTCATCTTCTGCGCGCCATGGCTCATGCCGATGGCAAACACCAGAAACGGCACCAGTGCCGAGTAGGGGTCCAACTCATAACCGAGGATGGCGAGCAGACCTAACTGCCAGAGCACCGCCACCAGCGAACACGTCACCACCACCAGCGTGCTGCGCGCGCAACGGGTGTAGCCAAACAGCACCAACACCGTCACCAGCACCGCCACCACGAAGAACAACAAGACTTGGGTCAACCCCTCGATCAAATCGCCGACGATCTTGGTGAAACCGGTGATATGAATTCGCAGGTCGTCGCTCTGGTACTTGTCCCGCAGGGCTTCCAGTTGCCGGGAAAACTCGCCGTAGTCCAGGGCCTTGCCGGTCTGCGGACTGATGTCCAGCAACGGCACGAAGATCACGCTGGACTTGAAGTTGCCGGCCACCAATTGACCGACCTCACCGGAACGCGCGACGTTGGTTCGCACCTGTTCGATACTGGCCGCCGAGCCATCGTAGTCGTCGGGGATCACGGTGCCGCCATCGAGCCCCTCCTCGGTCACGGCAGTCCAGCGCGTGGTCGGGGTCCATAACGATTTCATGTAGGGCCGGTCGACACCCGGCAGCAGATAGAGCTCATCGTTAAGCCTGGCCAGGGTGTCGAGATAGTCCTTGGTGAAAATGCTGCCTTGTTTGACCTCCACGGCGATCCGCAGCGAGTTGCCCAGGCCGCTCAACTCACTGCGATTCTGCAGGAAGTTGGCGACATAGGGATGCCCCGTGGGAATGGTTTTCTCATAACTGGCATTGATGCCGATGCGCGTGGCTTGCCAGCCGAGCACCAGCGTCACCAGCAGACACAGCAGGATCACCAACGGTCGATGGTTGAAGATCGCCCGCTCGGCGAAGTTACCCGACGCCTGGTCGAAGTCTGCCAGGCGGCCGATCACGGTTTGAGTTTTTTCGTCTTTCAAGTCTGACTCCTGTTGCACGGGCCGTGGCCCGATAGCGCTGCACCGTGAAGTTTCAAGGTTTGCCAGAGGCTCGTGGATCCTGGTCAGCGGCCACACCGCTCAAACCGACGCTGGCCAGGCTGCCGTCGGCCGCCTGTTGCACGGCCGCGACAGTCCCGCCGCTGCGGCTCTGGCGTTTGTCGAAGCTACGACCTTGGTCATGACTGAATAAAAGTTCGCCGCCCTGGCTGGCCAACAGCAGGCTGCCATCGCGCAGTTCGATGGCGCTCGCCAGTGTTGATTCGATGCCGGTGTCGAGGCGTCGCCAACTGCCGCCACGGTCATCGGACCACCAGGCGTTACCGCGCAAACCGTAGGCAATCAAGGCGCCGCCGCGAGTGCCGAGCAAGCCGAAAAAGCTGCCTTCATAAGGTGACTTCAAGGCCTGGAATGAATGCCCGGCATCGGTCGAACGCAACAGTAAACCGCGCTCCCCCACCAACAGCAGATCGTTGCCCGAGGCGCGAATGCCATACAGGTTCAGGCCCTGCGGATTGTCCACATGCTGCATCCACGGCTGCCAGCTTCGCCCGCCGTCGTCGGTACGGTAGATCTGGTTGTAGGCGCCAACGACGTAGCCGTGCAGGCGGTCACTGAAGTACAGGTCGAGAAACGGTTTATCCGGTCCGTCGTCGAGCATCTGCCGGGCCTGCGCCAGGTTGCCGGCCCCGCTCGGTTGATTGGCATCGCGCTCAGCGACCTGCACCGCCAGCGCGGCGGCACGTTCACCGTCGAGTTGCTTGTGCCAGGTTTCACCGCCGTCCTCGGTGTGCAACACCACGCCCAGATGACCGACCGCCCAGCCCTGCTCGGCATCGACGAATTGCACTGCCGTCAGGCTGACGCTGACCGGCACAATGGCCTGCCGCCAATTGCTTCCAGCGTCATCCGAGAGCAGCACGATCCCGCGCTCGCCGACAGCCACCAGACGCTCGCCGGCCCGGGTCAACCCGAGCATTGCCGCGCGCTGGGCCTTGGCGGTCGACAGTGCCGGTTGCTGCAGTACTGCAAACGTGCTCGCCTGGGCGTTGAACACACACGCCATCAAACCCAATGCCAGGACGCAGGCGCCCCGGCGCAGGCCGAAGCCCGCATAGCGTTTTTGCCCCATCATGTCTGTATCCCACTCGCAAAGTCACAGGCGACCGCAGCGCGCACCCTCACCCGCCACGGCCTCCCTCAGGTTCAACGCATGTTTTCGTTGGCCATGGCATCCGGCGTGAAATAGGACGCCGAAGGTTTCGCGACCTTCTGGTACTGGACCGCCAGATCGTTGCTCGATGAGTTAAGGAAGTAGGCGCCGGTGTCGAGGTTGTAGCTGCCCCACATGACCTGCGCGGTGAGGGCCGGCAGGTCCGGCGCCAGCAGCGTCAGCGAATACATCTGCCGTCCGAGCTTGCCCTGGGCGTCATATCCGTCAGCCATCAGGATCTGCCAGGAGTCTTCGTCGATGTAGTAAGTCCGACGCGGTACCACATGGCGCTTGCCGGATTTGAGCGTGGCCTCGACCACCCAGACCCGATGCTTCTCCCAACGCACCAGATCAGGATTGAGGAAGTTCTGTTTGAGCAGGTCGTCGCTCTTGGCCAGACCGGCGCGGTTATTGTTGTAGGCGACGATCAATTCTTTCTTGCCCATCAGCTTGAGGTCATAGCGATCGGTAGGCCCGAACAGCATGAACGCTTCGTCGAACAGACCAACCCCGGAGGTCACGAAGTCCGGGGTGTCGTAGGCAATGTTCGGCGCCCGACGCACCCGGCGCTGGCCGACCAGATACTGCCAGGCCGCACGGTTGGCCGGGTCCAGGTCCCAATGGGTCATCAGGCCTTCACCGGCCTTGGACGATGGCAACTCGGTCAGCAGCTTGCCCACCAGGTACTTGCCGGAAAAGTTTTCCAGGCTGCCGTCTTCGACGTAGTAGGGAAACTGGTAGGTGTACTGGGCGCGGGTCGCCTGGACTTTCTTGCCGCCGGCGGTCATCAGCCAGGTATCGAAAGGCGAACTGATGGTGTCGCCACCCTGCCAGGACAACCGATAGTTCCACAGCACTTGCGTACCGTTTTCCGGGATCGGGAACGGAATGCCGCCATAGGCGCCGGAGACTTTCTCGCTCGCCACGTCCAGCGTGGCGCGAGTGGCATTCTTGCCGGTGTTGTCATACACCCATTGCGGGGCTGCCGCCGAGCGATGGGTCGGGTACACGTCCAGGCGATAGTCCGGGTATTTCTTCAGCAGCAACTTGGTGCCTTCGGCCAGTACATTGGCGTACTGCTCCATGTTCGAGGCCTTGATCGAATACAGCGGTTTTTCACCGGCAAATGGATCGGGACGTTTGTCACCAGGCTTGTAGCCCGGCGCGACCTTGGTGTAGCCGCCCTCCCAGGCCGGGATGCTGCCATCGGCATTGCCGGCGCGCTCGCCACCAAGGGGCGTCAGTTCAGACTTCAAACGTGCAGCCTGCTCAGGCGACACGGCCGCCTGCGCCAGGCTCATGCCGGCAAGGGCCAGGGTGAGGACGCAAGTGTTGAGAAATGCTTTGTTCTGCATGGTGAATCCACCTTATTAGAATGAGGTTTTCACGTAGAGCGAGACGAAGTCGCGGTCGGCCAACGACTGCCCGTAACTGAAATTGCCGTCCTCGCGCAGCCCGGCTTTTGGGGCACCGAAGAAGTTCACGTAGTTCAGGCCGACATCCCAGCGCTGCAGGTAGGTGGCCTTGAGCCCGACACTCCAGTCGCCGGAATGGGTATTGCCGAAGCCCGATTTGTTGACCGCCGAAGAGCGCCCATCGAGTACCACACCCAGGCCGATCGGCACGGTCAGGTCGATCCCGTCGACAATCTGGAAGTACGCCGGCTCCACCAATACCCGCAGTGCCGTAGCATCGCGGGTGGTGTTGGCATCCAGCGCGGCGGCGTTCTCGGTCACGCTCAGGGTGCGGTTCCAGGCCAGCTCGGCCAGCGCCGAGCCGCCATCCCAAAATGCGGTGGGCGATAACAGGTAAATCGCCGACAGGTTGGCGTGAGCGGTTTTGCCCCTGGCAAACAGTGAGTTATCGCCGCCATCGGCCGCCACGCCAGGGGCCACCACTTGCAGATTGCTCACCAGCGGCGCGTTCCAGCGCACGGAGGTTTCGCCGGCAAAGTTGAACGGCCCATAAGCGGTGGAGAAGCTGACGCCGGCAGTCTTGATGTCTTCGGCGTAGACCTGACGATAGGAACTCAGGATCGGCAACCCGGTGGCAGCCGCAGCCGTACCGTCGAGGTAGGCGTACAGGCCGGTCGGGGTTTTATCGTGATACTGCGCAGCGTAGAAACCCAGCTCCAGCTCGGTGCCGGTCGGCTTGAAGCGGATCTGCATACCACCCTGCCCCGAATTTCGCGGTTTCAAATCGCCGCCATTCACCGTGTCGTTGCCGAACACTTCACGCAGCGAACCGCTGCCGTAACCGATGGCATCGATATCGCTCAGGTAGCTGCCGGCGCCGGGCACATTGGAGCGTTCCCACTCAAACTGGTAGTAAGCGCCCACCGACAACTGCGGGTTGATCTGCAACTGCCCGGAGATTTGATTGACCGGACGCAGGATCTCCTTGAACTGGGTCCCCGGCACACTGAGCAACTTGACCACATCGGTCGGGCCCTGGGCATTGGCAATGCCGTTGCCACCGTAGAACAGGCTTTCGCCGTAGATCAGGCTGTGTCGGCCCAGGCGCATCACGCCCTGAGAGTCTTCACCAAGATCACCGCGCAGGAACACGAAGGCGTCGAGAATTTCCGCGTCGCGACCATGGAGTTTGCGGGTTTCGCTGAGGAAATGCGTTTGCTCGCCGCTGTCGGTGTCCTGGTTGTAGATATCGTCGTACCAGGCTGCGCCGCTCACGCGCAGTCCATAGTTTTGCCGGCTGAGGTCCATTTCGGAAAACAGGTCCAGACGATTGGAGACCAGGCCGCTGCTGAAGTTTTTATCACCCTGACTCTGGATCGAGGGGTACAGACCGTTGGCGGTCGGCGCGTTGACCAATCGGCTGTCCTGCCCCTGCAGCCGCCAGGCCTGGCTGTACTTGATGGTGTTGTCCCAACGCAGTTTCCAGTCGGAATCACCAAGGTCCATTTGCATGGCCTCGACCCTTTCGACCATCACACCGGCGCTGCATAACGCCAGAAACAGGGCGCACTGTTTGAAACGAAAGCAACGTTTAACGTTGTCCATGGACGCTCCTCATTATTTTTATTTTTGCCTTTGCATCTGTGGCGAGGGGGCTTGTCGGAACGCCGCATCGCCCCGTTGGGGCGCGCAGCGGCCCCTAAAATCTGGCAACGAGTTCTCTCGGATAGAACCTGTTTATCGGTTTACGACTGCTTCGCAGCCGAACGGGAGCAAGCTCCCTCGCCACAGCCGCTGTCTACAGGTGTGCATTTCAGATGTAGGTGGAGGCCAATCCGCCATCGACGGCCAGGTTGACGCCGTTGATCCAGCGCGACTCGTCGGCACACAGGAAAGCGATCACCGCCGCTACCTCATCGGCATAAGCGGGGCGTTTCATGCGATGGGCATCGGCCTGGGTTCGGGCCTCACCGAGCATGCTCACGAAGTCGCCGAGGATCGGTGTGAAAACCGGACCTGGCGCGACGCTGTTCATGCGCACCGAATGTTCGAGAAACCAGGGTTGGGCCTGCAGGTAATTCCAGACGATCAAGGCTTCCTTGAAATACTGGTAGCAGGTCTGGTCCGGTACCGGGTGCTCGGCCAGCCAGGCCTGCCCGGCGGCGAAACCTTCGATGCGCGCCAGTGCCTTGTGCTGTTCCAGGCGTAACGGCCACTCGGCGCCGAGGATCGAGGCGATATTGACGATGCTGCCGCCAGCGTTGATGCGTGGCAGCAACGCGCTGCTCAAGTGGCGCAATCCCAGGTAGTTGACCCGCGCCAACAGTTGCGGGTTTGCAGTGCCCGGCACCCCGGCGATATTGCACAGGCTGTCGATCCGTGCCGGTAGCTGCGCCAGCAACCGGTCGATGTTCTCGGCACTGCTCAGATCGCCCTGAACAAAACCGTCCAGGGTCATGTGCGGAGCCTTCAGGTCCACGCCAATCACGTGAGCGCCGTGGCTGCGCAGCAGGCTTGCCGTGGCGGCGCCGATACCCGAAGAAACGCCGGTCACCAGCACAATCTTGTTGTCGAGTTTCATGTTGAGTCCTCTTATTATTTTTGTGTACTCGGTGGGCCGACCTACCTTGTCGACCCCAATAAAAAACGCCGTCAGAACGGGTAACGCGGCGCCTTATCCTTGACCGTCACCCATTGCCATTGGGTGTATTCATCCCAGTCGGCCGGACCGCCAACGCTGCCGGCATTTCCTGAGCTGCCGCGTCCGCCGAAGGGATTGATGCATTCGTCGGCCACTGTCTGGTCGTTGATGTGCAGCAGACCGCAATTGAGTTGCTCGCCCATCGCCATCGCGGGCCCGACCGAAGGCGAAATGATTCCCGCGGACAAGCCATACTCGGTGCGGTTGGCCAGGTCGATGGCCTCATCGTTGCTGGCAAAACTCACCACCGTGGCCACCGGGCCGAAGATTTCCTCATCGAATGCACGCATGCCCGGGCGCACACCGGAAAGCACCGTGGGTTGGTAGAAGAGCTGCTCATACTCGCCGCCGGCTTGCAGAGTTGCGCCGGCCGTCACACTCTCCGTAACGATTTCATGCACTCGCAACAGCTGGCGTTTGTTGATCAACGGCCCCAGCACCGCCTCACCGCGAGCGGCATTGCCGACCGTGATTGCCCGTGCCTTTTCTGCCAGCCGACGGACCAGCTCTTGTGCAATCGACTCATGGGCCAAGATGAGTCCGGTGGCCATGCAAATCTGCCCCTGATGCAGCCAGGCACCCCAGGCGGCGTTGCTGGTCGCCAGTTCGAGATCGGCGTCTTCGAGCACGATCAACGAGTTCTTGCCGCCCAGCTCCAGGGCGACTTTTTTCAGATGACGCCCAGCCAGCTCCGCGACTTTGCGCCCCGCTGCAGTGGAGCCGGTGAACGCGATCATCCGCACATGCGGATCGCGGCACAGCGCTTCTCCGGCTGGCGCTGCCCCCGGTAAAACCTGCAGCAAGCCCTTGGGCAGACCGGCCGCCTCGAACAACCGGGCAATGATGAAACCGCCACTGACCGGGGTCTGCGGATCGGGCTTGAGCACCACGGCATTGCCCGCCGCCAGCGCCGGCGCCACCGAACGCAGGGACAACACCAGGGGAAAGTTGAACGGCGAGATCACCCCGACCACGCCATGGGGCAACCGGCGTGCATAGGACAAGCGCCCCGCTTCGCTCGGCAGAACCAGACCATGGGGTTGCGACAGCAGCCCGGCCGCCTGATGCAGCAACACGATCGCCTCACGGACCTCATGTTCACCCTTGAACAGGCTGCCGCCACTTTCCCGGGCGATGTACAACGCCAGTTCGGCAAAGTGTTGCTGGGCCAGTGCGGCAGCTTTACGAAAGATCTCTGCGCGTTCCCGTGGCCCCAATGCCGCCCAGGCCGGTTGAGCACGAGCGGCGTTCAGGCTGGCAAACGCGATGTCCGCTGCATCGGCCAAACCGGTGACGGTCAACACCTCGCCAGTGGCCGGTTCGATGACGCTATGGCTGCCGCCCAATGGACGTAGCCAGTCACCATTGAAGATGCGCTCGCGCCATGGCTCATCCCGCAGAAAATCAGATGGTTCACTTACCGACATTTCGGTCTCCCGGCTCTTGTGTTTGTCATTGCCTGACGCAGCCTTGCTAATACGATGCAAGGCGTTTGCGTGGTGAAAGCAGTAGAGCAAGGGCTGTGCCGACTTCCTGCGTTTCGCCATATTTCAAGTGGCGAAGGCTCTGGCCTGCGGGCTTTAGAGGGGCGGTTGCGAATAGGACAAGGTGCTTGGCGTACAGCTGGCAGCTCGCCACTTGTCCAAATGATAAAGTTATGTTTAATAACTGTTTTGCTAGTTGATCATTTCGATCAGTCGACTCGCTCAGGGGCATAACAATGAACAATCCCCATTCGCTGCTTCCTCATCTTGCGGTGCAGGAGGAGCATTTCTCGCCCCGAGGCGACAGCACCCAACTGGCCGAAGGCAACTCACCGACCCTGGCCGAGTTGACCGAATGCCTGTTCTTTTCCCCTGTTGACGGACGTATCTGGCTCAACGACCAGCGCATGCTGCTGTTGCACAGCTCATCCTTCGGCGCGCTGCGACGGGAAATTATCGAGCGCCAGGGAGTGGAACAGAGCCGCGGCCTGTTTACCCGCACCGGCTATCTCTCCGGCGCGCGCGATGCGCGGCTGATCCGCGAGCGCTGGCCAGACGCCGACGCCGCGGCGGTTTTCTCGGCCGGCACGCGTCTGCATACACTTGAAGGCATGACCAAGGTCGAACCCCTGCACTTCAAATTCGACGCCGACTCAGGCTTCTATGAAGGTGAATTCCTCTGGCACCATTCCTGTGAGGCCGACGAACATATCGCCGCCTTCGGCATCGGCCAGGACCCGGTGTGCTGGACCGAACTGGGCTATGCCATCGGTTATGTCAGCGGGCTGTTCGGCCGTCTGGTGATCTTCCGCGAAACCGAATGCCGGGGCATGGGCCATGAGAGCTGCCGGGTGATCGGCAAGACCGCCGAGCAATGGGGCGATGTCGAACAGGACCTGAGTTATCTCACCGCCTCACCCTCAGGCGCCGCGCCCAAACAGCCTCAAGCCCGGGCGCCCGCCCCCCAGGATGACGACAGCGAAAACCCCGGCGGGCCAAAACCGATTGGCGCCAGCGCGGCCTTCAATGCCGCTACCCTCGCCTTGCAGCGCGTGGCGCCGACGCCCGCCACGGTGTTGTTCAGCGGCGAGTCCGGGGTCGGCAAAGAATTGTTCGCCCGTCAGTTGCATCAGTTCAGCCCACGCCATCAAGCACCTTTCGTGGCGCTCAACTGCGCCGCCATCCCGGACAATCTGATCGAGGCTGAGCTGTTTGGTGTCGAGCGTGGCGCCTACACCGGCGCGACCCATTCGCGCCCCGGACGCTTCGAGCGCGCCCAGGGCGGCACGCTGTTTCTCGACGAAATCGCCAGTCTCAGCCTGCCGGGTCAGGGCAAGTTGCTGCGTGCATTGCAGGAGCGGGAGATCGAGCGTATCGGCGGTGGCCAGCCAATCAAGGTCGACGTCCGGGTGGTGGCGGCTACCAATGTCGACCTGCGCAAAGCCGTGGCGGCCGGAGATTTTCGCGAAGACTTGTTCTACCGGTTGAATGTCTACCCGATCATGCTGCCGCCACTGCGCGAACGTCGCGACGATATTCCGTTGCTGGTCAACGCGTTCCTGCGGCGCTTCTGTCAGGCCTACGCCCGTAAACCCGCCGGCCTGACCATGCGCGCACTCAAGGTGTTGTTGCGCTATGAATTTCCCGGCAACGTACGGGAATTGCAGAACCTGGTGGAGCGCGGCCTGATCGCCAGCGAAGACGGCCAAGCCATCGATCTGATCCACCTGTTTCGCAACGAACCCATGCCGCAGGATGCGTACTCTCTGGACGACAATGGCAGCCTCGCCGCAACCGACCAGAGTCCCACCGGCACACAGCCTCGCCCGGCCTTGCTGGAGACCCTGGCTCGCCTGGAACACGGCTTCTCCATTGAAGGGCTGGAGTCGCGCCTGATCGATGAAGCGCTACAAAAAAGCCAAGGCAATCTGGCCGCTGCCGCTCGACTGCTGGGTTTGAGTCGTGCGCAGTTTGCCTATCGACTAAAAAAGTACCGACAGGCATCGGCTTGATTCAGGCGGGTCGATGCATGGTGAACAGCGCTGAAAAGATTAATAAAATTAACTATATAGCCTGAGGACGCTCGCCATCAGCCAACGAGACTTTTCGCTTCCGGGATAAACGTGCACTACAGAAATTAGCGCTTTAAAAGTTTTACCCGATTAAGTATTTTGCATGGATGATTGGGCGACATGCGCCCCCTTTTATTCATAGCGACAGGGATCAACCGTGAGCGGACTGCGTGAACGTCAGAAGGTCGAACGACGCCAAGCCATCAGCAAGGCAGCGATCGAACTGTTCGAGCGTCAAGGTTTCCAGAACACCACCATCGAACAGATCGCCAACCAGGCTGGGGTGTCGGCGCCTACCGTGTTCAAGTACTTCGGCAACAAGCAGGAAATCATCCTGGAGATCCTGCACGACGCCGACCAGCGCGCACTCAAGGACACCCGCTGCCAGATTCCTGAAATAGAAGATCCGGTCGAGGCCCTGTGCTACCTGGAACGCCTGCTGACTGGTTACGCCCTGGAAGTCATGCATCCCAGTCTCTGGCGTGAACTGCTGCCGTTGATTCTATTTGGTGGTGATAACGGACTGCCCGAAGGTTATCGGGCCATGAACGATGCGCTCAGGGCCGAAATCAGCGGTTTACTCAGAGAACTGCAACAGGCCGGCAAGCTACGCGCCGACCTCAACGTCGACCTGGCCGCCTTCCTGTTGAACGACTACTCACACCTGCAGTTGTTCAGGCTGGTCAACCAGGAACAGCCGGACATCGAGTCACACTCCGCCCAGGTAAGGCGTATCACCGAGCTGCTCTTTTACGGAATGCGGGCCTGAGAACGCCAGCCTCCTCCCAGACTGGCTGCATGCCATAGCCGAGGCGCGTCATTGCTGGCGAGCCCGGCGTCACGACGCCGGGCCACAATGATCAGCGGTTGGTCTTGATGGTGGTCCAGGTGCGGGTGCGGATCCGCTCCACGGCTGCCGGCATGGGCTGCAGAGCGAACAGTGTTTTGCGCGCTTCGTCCGGCACATACATGTTGGGGTTATTACGGATCTCGGCGTTCACCAGTGCGGTGGCGTCCTTGTTCGGATTGGGGTAACCGATCTTGTTGCTGATCCGGGCAATGACGTCAGGGCGCAGGATGTAGTTGATGAACTCGTAGGCCTCTTTGGTATGGGGGGCGTTGGCTGGCACCATCATCACATCCGACCACATCGGCGCACCTTCCTTGGGTAACGCCATCTCCACCTTGACGCCCTTGCCGGCGGCATCGGCCAGTTGCTTGGCCAGCGCCACGCCACCCGACCAGCCGACGGCCACGCAGATGTCACCGTTGGCCAGGTCCATGCCGTAGCGTGAGGAGTTGAAGTAGGTGATGTGCGGGCGAATCTTCATCATCGCCGCCTGAGCCTGCGGGTAGTCCTCGCGCTTCTGACTGTTGGGGTCGAGGCCCTTGTAGTGCAAGGCAATGGGCACGATTTCGTTGGCTGCGTCGAGGAAACCGACACCGCAACTGGCCAGCTTGGCGAGGTTCTCTTCCTTGAAGATCATGTCCCAGGTGTTCATCTGCACATTGGCACCCAGGACTTGCTGCACCTTATCGACGTTATAGCCGATCAACGTGGTGCCCCATAAGTACGGTGCCGCGTAGCGGTTGCCCGTATCACCCGCGGCTTCCAGGGTTTTCATGAACTCTGGGTCCAGGTGCTGCCAGTTCGGCAACTGGTTGCGGTCCAGCGGCTGGACGGCACCGGCGGCGATCAGGTGACTCAGGTTGGCGCTGCCGGGGTACACCACGTCATACCCGGAATTGCCGGTCAGCAGTTTGGACTCTAGGGTTTCGACACTGTCAAAAACGTCGTAGATCGGACGGATGCCTGTTTCCTCCTGGAAACTCTTGAGCACTTCAGGTGGCAGGTATTCGATCCAGTTGTAGATCCGCACCGTGCGTTCTTCAGCCAAGCACACACCGCTGGCCAGCAATGACACTACAGCGCCCAATAAGGTGTTACGCAAAAACATGTTCATGGTTAAGCACTCCTGCGCGGCCGCGAAGGCTCGCGGCACTTAGTAGCGGTAGGTGAAGTACAGTTCCAGCGCGCTGAATTTCTGGTCATCGCCGAACACCTGCTTGGCAGCGGCCAGCGGCTTGACCCAGTTATAGGAGAGCGACGTATAAAACGACGGCGTCGGGGTCCAGTCGAGGAAAACCACACTCTCATCGGCAAAGCGCCGATCACTGACCTGCGCACCCATGTAGTTTTTCTCGTCCAGCCAGAACTGATAGTGGATCGCGCCGAGGGTCAGCGTTTCATTGAGGTGGGTCTTGAGCGAGAACTGTTGAACGTTTTCGTTGCTGTTGAACAGCAGGTAGTTACCGACGACATCCCCCACCAGCCAGGTGCTCCAGTCGACGAAGCCCTTGCTCAGTGACTCCCAGGCTTTCTGCCGGTTGTCGGCGAGGTTGTCGTCGCCGGAAAAACTGGCGTAGCGATAGCCGATCACCGGGGTCAGCGGCAACGTGTTGAAGGCGTAATCCGCCTGACCGTACCAGGCGTTGGCATCGTAATCCGCGCCTTCACCACTGCCCCGCTCCACGGCGTATTCGGCATTCAGGGTCAGGTCCGGCACACCCGGTAGTTTGGCCTTCAACGCACGCACGTTGTACACCTGCATCCCGTCCCGGCGTCGTGGCAGTGTACTGCCCTTGGGCCCCAGCGCGTTGACCTTCATCGCCATGGCCCCCAGTGTCACCTGGTCGTCGAGGTTGTAGTCCAGGTTAGCGCCGGTCATGCGGAAGTCACCCAGATCGTCATCGACCCGCAAGGTGAAGGCCTGGGTTTTCAATGCGCCATGATCCCAGGCCAGAATGGCCGAATCCTTGAAGGCTGTTCTGGGGCCAAGCCAGTAGGCGCCGTCCTTGAGTTGGTCGAGGTTACCGTCCATGACGATGAAGCCGGTGCCGATCATGTAGTTCTGGCGGCCGGCAGTGAGCGTCCACTCCCCGGCCCGGAAACCGCCGTAGAGTTCTTCGGTGGCTACATCACCATCAGAGCTGCGGGTGAAGCCGCCGGCATCGCCATCGCCAAAGGTGGTCGCCGCCACCAGCGAGCCACCGGCCAACAGGCTGAAGTCTGGCTGCAGGGCGTATTCCAGCTTGACGCCGGGCTTGATGTAGAACTCCTGCCAGTCGATATCCGTGCCGCCATTCTTGCCGCTGCGCGCATCGACGCGGCCGCTGCCGAAGTTGACGTTACGGGTGGAAAGAGTCGCACCGCCAGCGGTGAAGTTGACCTCACCCTTGAGGTTGCCATCCTCGAAGGTGTAGCCCGCCAGCGCGACTTGGGTGGTCAGGGGTAAGCCGACCGCCAAGAGCGTTCGAGAGAAACGCGTCATGAAAACCATATGAAGCTCCTGTGTGATTATTGTTGTTACAGGGCAGTGAATGGCGGCGCAAAGCGCCGCCAACACCTGACTGAGCCAGGCGAAAAGGACGCAAACTTCTTGTCTTTATGGGGTGTTTCAGTGGCGAAGGTGCGCGGCGATGGCACGCAGCATGCGCACGCTGTCAGCATCGACCGGGCTGACAGCCTCGGTCAGCGATGACTGCTTGACGATCACCACACCGGACGGCTTATCGACGAACAGGTATTGGCCATGAATGCCGCCGGCCATGATCGCCTGGCTATGGTCGTTGAAGACGTACCACTGGCTGCGGTAGGAAGCGCTGGGGGTCCATTTGGAGAACTCGGAGTTTTTGGCGTAGATCGCCGGATCGGAACCGGCGCAAATGCGTGCAACCGTCTTGGTCGACAGCAATTGCAGTCCATCATGGCGACCGTCGTTGGCGAGCAACCGACCGAACCGCGCCATGTCTCGCAAGGTAGCGTTGAAACCGGCACCGGCAACGCTGCGCCCCCAAGGGTCGGCCATAAAGTAGCCGTCGCGCTCACACCCCAACTGGCTCCAGATATCTTGCAGCAATTGATTGCAAGCCTTGCCCGACGCGCGCTCCATGACCCAGGCCAAGGCTTCGGTGGTGGCGGTCACGTAATGGAAAAAGCCGCCGTGACTGCTGCGTTTTTTCAGCGACGGCAGGTACTGATACAGCGACTCGAACTGAGCGTACTGCGCAGGTGCCGGCTGAAAACCGCAGGCGTAGCCGTACTGCGAACTTTCAGAGTTGGGATCGTCATAGACTTCGCTGTAGTTGATGCCCACGGCCATGTCGAACAGCTGGCGCACCGTGGCATCGCCAAACGCGCTACCCACCAGTTCGGGCACGTAATACGCCGCCGGCAATTGCGGATTGAGGATGCCATCGCAGACCAGTTGCTCCCCCAGGGTGCCGATCAGCGACTTGGTCACCGAGAACATGACGTGCCGGTCCCGGGGACGCTGGCCGTTGAAGTAACGCTCGAACAGCACGGTGTCGCCCTGCATCACCAAAAAGGCGTCGGTCTGACTGACCACCAGATGATCGATGACGCTGACGCTCAAGCCACATTCACTGTCGAAGTGCAGTTCATCCAGCGCTTGTGGCGCTTCCTTCAAGACGCTGACCGGTCCACCACCCGCCTCCACATCAATGGAGGGCCGCAGGCGCGCCAGATTGCGGAACCCCCACTGATTGAACGGTGGACGCATCCAGTTGTTCCAGGTGACGCGGCGCTTCGGCTCGGCCGGAAAACCCTGCATAAACAAAGGCGCCGAGCGCCTGTCGAGTGACGATTCATTCGTCTCGAAGTAAAGACTGGCCAGCAACGGCACGGTGTTCTGACTCATCGGGTTTCCCCTGCAAAATGACTCTGCGTGAAAGCAGATGCAGGGAAATAATTACTCGGTATTATTTTTTAGTCAATAAAACATTTTTGCAAATTAAAATAATAGCCCTGTGCTTTTGGGGGACAAATCAGGTCGATTTAACTCGCCGAAAAGATTACTGGACACCGGAAGTGATCAATCCTGCCACTGGCAACGTCATTGCCCAGGTCGCCGAGCGATCCAGCCGATATCGACGCGGCGGTGGCATCGGCCAGGCGTGGCTTCAAGCAATGGTCCCAGGCCACACCGGCGACGCGGGGAAATGTGCTGCTGAAACTGGCGGACCTGCTGGAGCGCAACCGCGAAGAACTGGCGCAGATCGAAACCTGCCAATCGGGCAAGATCATCCAGATTTCCAGGGCTTTCGAAGTCGATCAGGGCCGCTCACTTTCTGCGTTATTACGCTGGCTGGGCGACCAAGATCAGCGGCCAAACCATCACCCCGTCACTGGCCCGATAGCCACCTTCTTCCCCTACGACACCGAAGAAGAACTGCTGGAACTGATGAACTGCACGCCCTATGGCCTGAGCGCCAGCCTCTGGTCCAACGATCTGAGCAAAGCCCTGCGCATGGTGCCCGCCATCGAGGCCGGCACCGTGTGGGTGAACATGCACACCATGCTCGACTCGGCGGTGCCATTCGGTGGCAACAAGTCCTCGGGGGGGGACGCGAGTTTGGCAGTGCTTTTATTGATGACTACACCGAGCTCAAGTCGGTGATGATTCGCTACCGAGAGCGATTGAACTGTGGCGCGCTCGTCGGGCCGCAGGTGCTAACGTGATGGCTTGCACCAAGTGAATACCTGATCAAGAAGCTCTGCCAATACCACCGGCAAACTGACTGGTTCAATACGGTGCCCCAACGATTGACACAACCTGGAGCCGTTACATAAGGCAGCGTCTTTACCGGAGCGGCATAAGGCGCCAGGACCCGTCAGCCAAAAGGATTTGGCCCTATCGACAGAGAGCCCGGTTAAGTGTCGGTTTTTTCGCTCCAGCGACATGCTTTTCACGAAGTGCTCACAGAACGGAGCGCAGATTGAATGGACAAAAGGATTTGACCCCAAGCAAAGAGCCCGCCATGCGCGGGCTTTTTGTTGTCAGGCACTCCGCTTCCAAGCTGACAAAATTAGGCGCCCTCCAACAATATTGGTCTGCCCTCAAAGGGCGTGGACGTTGATTAACGATTCAGGGACAGATGAGTCGCTGCTGGCGCCGTTCAGGGCAAACAAAATGATCACCCTTGAAATAGCTAACAGCTGACTGTTCTATGTACAGGCTCAAGGGACGAGCTTTCTTCTCTCGATAGGGACAGACAAGACAATGCTTGTACGTGTCTCACCGTACGCGTTGATCTTCGCAATGATATTTTCGATATCGGCCATTGACCTGGCATAGATCCTGATCAGGTAGGAGTCGTTACCCGTGACGTGCAAGCACTCAACGACTTCGGGTATGTCGTTGAGCGTCGCTATCAATTTGGATTTCGCGGGCTTGAGGGTGGTCATGCCGACGACAGCAGATATGCCGAACCCTAGCTTGGTTGGATCTAACTGAGCGCTATATCCCTTGATGACCCCAGAGTCTTCGAGCTTTCGTAACCGATCAGTGGTGGCGGGAATAGAAAGACCTGCGTGCTTGGACAACTCCGTGATGGAAATGCGACCAAAGTCCTGCACCTTCCCCAAGATTTTGATGTCTATACGATCCATGTAAGCTCCCACAGCAAAAAGTATAAATTTTAATGAAAAGCACCCGGTTTTCATTAAAAAATAATGCACCAAAATAAAGCAGAGTGCTAGTCTATTTGCAGCCCGGCAAAGCCTAACAAGAACCCGGGTAATCAATAACTCTGAATCCTTAGCGTGACGCACTGCATAATAAAATATTCTTCTCCAGGGATGGTGTTCGTATGGAAGATGAAAAAATAAAGTGTGAAAAAAAATCCTACCCATCATTCTCGAATTATATTGGAACGCAAGTCCTAAGTTTTCGTGATTTCAAGATGGATCAGATTTTTATGTATCTGGCTGGCGTCGCCCTCTTCTCCGTGGGGGCTAAGCTTTTCATAGTCAGTCAACTGGGCACTGACCCATTAGATGTCCTGATCATCTCGATAAATAAAATACTCCTGCTCGGAATGGGCATTTGTTCGGGTATCGTTTCTCTATTCTTTCTGCTGTGGTGGATGCTCTGGAACAAGAAATACCCTCCGATAAGCCCATTTATTACAACCACACTTACAGGTCTGTTGATTGACCTCTGGTCCGTGCTGGGGCTTGGAGAGTATTTGATTGTCAGAGTGAATGAGTACACGATGCTGGCGATGGGGCTGGTGCTATGCGCTTATTCGTCTGCACTGATTATCATGAGCGGTATTGGTATCAGAATCATGGACCTTGTGGTGCTTACCATGGTGTCCAAATGGGCGTGGTCATTCACCAAAGCCAAAATGATAATTGAAATTGGCATCTTTTCAACCGGATGGCTTCTAGGCGGACCCTTCGGTGTGGGAACCATTGCATTCTTGTTGGTCATAGGCCCTCTTATACAGCCATTCATGAATATAAACGCCAGGCGTTTTTCACTTAAGAATTATGGATTGACCAGCGCTTCTTCCGCCTTTCAATAACGACTAGGGGCTTGCTGCCACTGTGGCGGCAGGATTGTTTCGCCTCGACTATTTAAACCGATGATATTGACAGCAACTTCCGTGAAATGAGGAGTGAGAGATGGACACTACAAAAAATAAAAACTGGACCTTGGAAAGCACGCCTGCAAAGCTGGAAGAAATACTTCCGAACGGCGTTGTAAAGTGTCATCTTTCTCCCCGAAACTGTGTCATTCAGGAGGGTAAAGTAGGTTTTTGCAAGGTGCGCGGAAACAGAGGCGGCCGGTTAGTTACATTGAATTATGGCAAAGGCGTCCACAGCACCGAAGAGACCATCGAAACCGAGGCGGTATTCCACTTTGCTCCCGGAGAGCGAATCCTTTCCCTAGGCAATATCGGCTGCATGCTTAACTGCGGCTACTGCCACAATTGGAAGACCTCTCAGGCCAAGTATGTGACAGACAAAGATGTTTACTACTATACGCCTGAGCAGGTTGTAGAAACTGCCTTGAAGCATGGTATACGCGTTATTTCCTGGACGTATAACGACCCTGTTGTCTGGCATGAATTCATCCTCGACACGGCAAAGCTGGCAAAGGAAGCGGGCTTAATCAATTTGTATAAATCAGCTTTTTTTATCAGTGAAGAAGCCATTGACGAACTATTGCCAGTCATCGACATATTCTCGATTTCGCTAAAATCCATCTCCCCCGAGTACTATCGAAAAGTCACAACAGGCTGGGTAGAGCCCGTTCTGGCTGGCATCAAGAAAGTATACGATGCTGGTAAATATGTTGAAGTCAGCACCTTGATGGTTACCGATATAAGTGACGATGAGGATACCGCCAGGAAAATTAGCCAGTGGGTGCTGGATGAACTGGGCCCGAATGTGCCGCTCCACTTTGTAAGGTTTCACCCTGATTATAAAATGAGTAATAGCATCAGGACGCCCGTGGATAGACTCCTGAAGGCTCGGGACATTGCCCGGAGCATGGGGGTTGAGCATGTTTATCTGGGTAACGTAAATGATGTCGAGGGCACCAATACCAACTGCAATAATTGTAACGCTCTACTCGTTACCCGCTACGGTTTGAATGCTGAACTCATCGGATTGGACAGCAACGGTTGCTGTGCCCGGTGTGGGCACGACGCACACTTCAAGTTACTGGGCGAACACAAAGCGAACACGCCTGTTGAACTGCGAGAGGCTGCATTGACCTCTTACGAGAAGCGAAAGTTCGAGTGGCATGGGGATATCGTATCGCTGCACGCCCAAGTGTTGAATACTGAAGACTTTGAACAGACCGTCTACCTGCGGCGCAACTATACCGACGGGCTCAACAGTGATTGGAAATCGCTGACATTGCGGCCGCATGAAAGCTATCGATTTATTATTGCCAAGGCACGAATTGATGAATCAGGCCCTGAAGTCTGGCTTCCCAAGGGGGTGAACTCAAATCTTCATGAAGTATTCGACAGGGCTCACTTCCCAACCGAGTCGATTGAAGAGATTGGTATTTCGCAAAACGACATCACGCCGACCATTGGGTATGAAGGCAAGCAGAACATGTATGAGCAGGTTATCAAACTGGTGAGCAGATCATGAACGTGTCTACTGAAATACTCCATATCAGGGTCGATGACCGAGAGGCCCACCCATCCGTGACGCCTATTTATCAGTGCAGCGCTTTTAGCGCTGACTCGGCGTTCTTCTACTCGAGAAAAGCCAATCCCAATGTGACTGAGCTGGAACAAGTTGTCGCTGCACTGGAAGGAAGCGAATACGCCTTGGCCTACAGCACCGGAATGAGTGCCATCTACATGGTGCTGGAGCTGCTGAAACCCGGTGGGTCGCTGGTGATCAACAAATATATCTATGGCTGTTCTTATAAGCTGTTTCAGCGATATGCGACACGTATCGGTGCGAAACTGACGATTCTGGATCTCACCACGGAAAGTGGATTGAAAGAGTTGCCGTTGAATGTGGACATGGTCATTTTCGAAACACCGACCAATCCCTTTCTGAAAGATATTGATATTCATGCGGTCAGCAAGGCGGTTAAGCAAAACAACCCACACGCTCTGGTGGTCGTTGACAACACGTGGGCCACTCCGATATTTCAAAAGCCTCTGAACTTCGGCGCGGATATTTCTCTGTACAGCGCAACGAAGTATTTCTCCGGGCATAGCGATGTCATGGGCGGCCTGGTACTCGTCAACAATGAAATGATTTATACGCGCCTCCTCGAAGGCCGCTTTTACTCAGGCTCAATATTAGCGCCTAACAGCGCATGGCTGCTTCGCAGAAGCATGCAGACATTTAACCTGCGCATGGAAAAACACAGCAACACAACCTCCAGCATGCTCAACTATCTACGGGAACTGCCCTTTATTGAGCATGTTTATTATCCACGAGTCGATGGTAAACAATTGACCGGCTATGGCGGCATTGTGTTTGTTGATATTCGGCCCGATCTGGTCCCCTTTTACAAAACATTCACCGGCGCCCTCAAATGGTTTGGAACGGGTACGGGAATGGCTTGTGTCACGTCAATGGTTGCGCAACCCTTTAATGGAAGCCATGCCTCGATGACGGAGCAGGAAAAAGCGGATATGGGGATTGAAAAGGGTTTGGTTCGATTGTGTTTCGGTTTAGAGGCCCTTGAAGATCTTAAAGAGGATCTGCTTCAGGCATTTGTAGCCATGGAAAATATGACCGATCAAAAAAGAGCACTTAAACCTGCGCAATAGATGTTAATCATGAGCAACGAGCCTTCAACGGCTCGTTGCTTTTTTATGGAGAAGCGAAATTGCCCAGCGTACTCGAAAAAACGATATTCGAAGACCCTACTCTGAACGTTATCCATCTTCTAAATACCATTTCCAGTGAAAATCCAGAGGCAATCTCTCTGGCTTCCGGTCGACCTGACGACGAGCAATGCGACCTGTCCCTTATCGATAAAGGGCTGGCCAGCTATGCACGATACGCCGTCGATACGAAACACTCACTTGCGACACTACTTTGCCAATATGGAAAAACCAGCGGGATTATCAACGGCATAATAGCCGAACACTTGCAGGTGGATGAAGGCATAAAGATTTTCAACCCTGAAAGTATTATCGTGTGCATGGGATTTCAGGAAGCTGCGACCTTGACGCTGCTATCAATTTTTGAAGGAAGTGGTGTTTTATTAGTACCTGACCCTGTATTTTCCGGAATAACGGGTATTGCGAAATTATTAAGAGTAAAAATTGTACCCGTTCCCGAGGACACCTTCCTCGATCCATCTGCCCTGCGCAAGGTAGCTGAAGATCTTGAGTCCAGGGGCGAAAAGGTAAAAGCGCTGTACGCGATTTCAGATTTTAGTAACCCTACTGCTAACAGCCTGTCCTATGAAAACAGAAAGGCCATGCTCTCCTTGGCCAATGAAATGAATTTTTTTATCCTGGAGGATAATGCCTACAGCTACTTCAGGTACGAGGGAGATAAAATCCCCTTGATGAAGTCGATCGACAGTAGTCGAGTATTCCTTCTTGGCTCTTTTGCAAAGTCAGTTTTTCCGGGATTGCGTATGGGCTATGTAGTCGCCCCGGAGGGCGCTGGGGTGATTTCCTTTGGCGCCAGATTATGTAAAGCCAAAAGCTTGATCACCGTCAATACACCTGCCCTGTGCCAAGCAGTTGTCGGAGGTTTGCTGATAGAGAACAATTACTCTTTAGAAGAGCTTAATCAACCAAGAGTGTTGTCTTACAGGCAAAAAAGAAACTATATGATTGAATGCCTTGATCGTGAATTCCCGATCAAGGCTGATTCTCGAAGAAGTGTCACCTGGAACCATCCAGAGGGAGGTTTTTTCATCAATGTACAGCTGCCTTTCACCTTTGATTATTTTGAAATGTGCGAGTGCGCCAGAAACTTCAAGGTTATTGTATTTCCCACTTCCTTGTTTTCGCTGACGAATCAGGCTGTCAATCAGGTCAGGTTGTCGTTTAGCAATGCGACAGAATCAGAAATCAAACAAGCGATAGGTAGATTCAGGGCGTACATTGAATCCAGAATGCAGTAAAGCATCCTCCCGTCAGACCGTATGGGATTGATGCCAAGGCTTACTCATCAGTCAATGAGAAATAAGCCTTGCCTCATTTCCCGCTTAAGCTGCTGTGGCGAGCATAACGCCAGTGGCTACTTGGTAGGCACCCAGAATGGTTATGGTTGACCCGGAAAAATAGTTGATCAACCTGAGCTTTGATTGGGAGATTCTGGTCTTGAATATGGAGGAGAATCCGCTCAACCCCAGCCACCAGACAGCCGAGCCTAGAAATATACCTGTCACCATAGGCAGCACTGAGTGCTGACCGCTTTGATCATTAGCCATGCCGTCGCTCATGGCAGCAAATATCGCAATAAACGACAGGATGGTCATTGGGTTCGACAGTGTCAAAAACAGTGTACTCAAGTAGGCTTTTAGCAGGTTGGCTCGTTCTCCCGCCAGGGCTGTTGAGCTCGCTTTCGATCTTATTGTTTGATAACCAATGTACGCGAGGAACACCCCCCCAAAAATACACAACCATGGCTTAAAGCTAATGAGTGTCGCTATGATGACTGTGATTCCCAGCGCACCGACAAATCCATAGATCGAATCGGCTGTGGCCGCCCCTAACCCTGTCGCGAAACCTGCTCTCCATCCGAGCGCAAGGCTCCTCTGTATGCACAACAGCCCAATGGGTCCCACAGGGGCTGCAATACAAAGCCCAATGATCATCGACTTAATGAAAATCAACATAAATGCACCTCCGCAATTGATGCTTAAAGATTAGGGGAAGTGCTTTTTTTTATGAATTAATTATTTATTCCTATAGAGGCTTTTTCGATAATTTTGTAAGAAGTATTCTTATCTTTCCTTCATTATTAAGGTGCACTCTGTGATGAGCCTTACTAAACACGATCGGTATGCCATTCGCCTTCGACGATGATGCCGGCCAGGACTGGTCGCAGGCTTTTTAATCTGAGAACAGGCACGTCCTGGGCCCGGATTTCGATGTACTTTTTAATGTAAAAAAAGCGTGGCTGATGATGGTTTTCAGCAGAACTCGCTGGAACGAAAAAAGAGGTAAAAGCCTCTTTTTTCAATGCTGACAACAAAATAGCGCGCAAAAAAAACGCCACGAAGGTGGCTTTTTTGTGCCCGGCGTTACCGCCCCACCGAAGCCCCACAGAGCCCTCCAGCGGCTGCAGCACCATGTTTCAAACATGCATGCTCAGCGAGACGTTGTCGGCGTTGTATCACCGATACGACACCATTCCGCCCCATTGGGTAGAGGCGCAATGAAGCCTGTGGAATACAGGAATCGAGCGCAGCTATAGAAGGCGTCCAACTTTTCGAAGTCAGATCAATAGGTGGACACCATCGCCCTTGGCATTGGCATTGGCATTGGCATTGGCATTGGCATTGGCATTGGCATTGGCATCCTATGATCATCCGCGCGGCGCGGGGTACGAGGTAGGTTTCAACACTGTAGCGAATGTCTACCGTCTCGAAATGAAATCCCTCAAACACCCGCCGGATGTCCGGGTGATCGTTGATGCTGACCATCACCTTGCCTTTACAGCGGCGCATGAAGTCGGCCATGCGTTCGTAGTTTTCGAATGGAAAGTCCACGCCATAACCAGCGGTCGTCCAGTAAGGCGGGTCCATATAGTGGAAGGTGTGGGCGCGGTTGTAGCGTTCGGCGCATTCGAGCTAGGGCAAGTTTTCGACATAGGTGCCGGACAGGCGCTGCCAGGCGGCCGAGAGGTTCTCCTCGATCCGCAACAGGTTGATGGCCGGGCCAGTGGTGGCGGTACCGAACGTCTGCCCGGTAACCTTGCCGGCAAAGGCATGGTGCTGCAGGTAGAAAAATCGGGCGGCACGCTGGATGTCGGTGAGGGTTTCGGGGCGGGTCATCTTCTGCCACTCGAACACCTGGCGCGAGCTCAGTGCCCATTTGAATTGGCGCACGAATTCTTCCAGGTGGTTCTGCACGACGCGGTACAGCGTCACCAAGACGCAGTTGCTTCGACCTCAATGTTCACCTTGTTCGCTCCATCAACCCTTTGGATGGGGCGAACAAGGTGATGGTTTACGTGAATTGCAAGCAAGAAGGAAAAAACCGGTCCGAAAAACCCGATTTTCCACCCATTTATGGCCTCGACGCACTGATAACGGAGGTTTTGTAGTTTGCTACCACTGACCACTGACCACTGACCGCTGGTGCAGCGCAAGTTGATCAGAGCTTCCTAAAAACGCCGGCCAAGCTTAAAAAAATTCATCAATCAAATTTGGATCCAATCTGTAAGCATGCTAGATTGCGCGTCGTTCAGCGGCAGCCGGTATGAAAAACCTAAGCGGCGCCCTAAATGATGCGCACCGGGCTGTGGCGTCGACACTCAGTAAGATACAGGGAAGTATCGATGAACAAATGGCAGAGTGACATGTGGCATATTGTCGAATGCGCCACATGTGAAGAAAGTATATTCGAGCAAATAACAATAGCGGCTCAACGACTGGGATTTGAATATTGCGCTTATGGCATGCAATTACCACTTCCCTTATCTGCCCCCAAGGTAGTTATGCTCGATAACTACCCTGATGCCTGGAAGGCGCGGTATGCTTCTGCTCAGTATATAAAAGTCGACCCGACGGTCTTGCATGGCCGGCACGCACAGAAACCGCTCAGTTGGAGCGAGGCCCTCTTCTCCAAAACTCCTGAACTCTGGGAAGAAGCCCAATCATTCGGCATCCGTGTCGGCTGGTCGCAATCGCATCTGGACACACTGGGAGTCGGGGGCATGCTTAGTGTCTCTCGCTCCAGCGAGGCACTAACTTCAGCAGAACTAACTCTGCATGAAAAAGAGCTGATGTGGCTGGTATGCGTGGCCCATGTTTTACTGTCAAGAGCGCTCAACAATCGCCACAAAGAACGCTACGCCGCCGACCTTACCGAACGTGAGCGAGAAGTTCTGAAATGGACCGCTGACGGTAAATCGGCGTCTGAGATATCCGATATTCTGATCGTCTCAAAAAACACCATAGACTTCCATATAAAGAATGCCATCCTGAAACTTAAAACCAGCAATAAAACGGCCGCCGTTGTCCGTGCCGTCATGCTCGGATTATTATTTTGACTTATTAGTCACACCCTCGGAAAAACCTCAAATAGCTGAATACGCCTGTATAGATTCATGATTACCCTGCACAGGCCAAACGCAGAGCTAAACTACTAACTTCTCAAAAGCGAGCAAAATTACCACGCCAGGAAAAGCTGGGTCAACCTACGATTTATAGTAGGTTACAGCATCGCCTTCTTTTATATCTAATTACTCGGCAGCCTTCCCTGCCAGGTGATTACAATTGCATTTTACTTCTGGAACATCGTCAACACTTTCTCCGACTGTAATGACCGCAATAGGACGTTATCGCCACAAGGTTTTCGTAGAGCATTTAGGATGGAAACTGAATTGTTCCGAAGGCCTGGAATACGATCAGTTCGACCGTGAGGACACCGTCTACATTGTTGCTCAAAATGATGACGAACAAATCATCGGCACCGCCCGTCTTCTGAGCACCACCCGCCCCTACCTGCTGAGCGAGGTGTTTCCCGAGCTGATGAGCGGGCAAGCCCCCCCCCAATCGAAATATATCCTGGAGTTGTCGCGCTTTGCGGCGATGAACTTCAAGAGCCATGACAAAAAAGTCAGCGGTCAATTTTCCTCCGATGCCGCCATTGACCTCATGCGCGCGACCCTCGCCAGCGCAGCCGAACAAGGCGCCAACAAGTTAATTACCGTTTCCCCCCTGGGGATTGAACGACTGCTACGCCATGTCGGCATCAATGCTTCCCGCGCAGGAAAAGTAACGGGTTGCGAGGGGAAAAAGTTATTTGCTTCGTGGATTACCGTGGAGTGACCCACCCCTCTTTTCATTCACCCACCGATGGGCGCAAACAAGACTGTCAGCTTAAGTTGGCCACGGTAAACCTCGACAACCTGGAGGGCTGCAATGCCTGCAACTGAATCATTGAATAAAATTACTGATACGTGGTATGCCAAGGCGACCGTACGCTCAACACCTCGCATCTGTGTTCCGGACTACAGCAGTGATCAACTGATTTACCCTGTTGCCCGCTGTTCCATTTGCGAGCATCCGCTTATAACGGCGCTGGGGACCGAGGCCCGCTCTTACATCCTAACGCAAGCCGCCTATCAATTTCTTTACGGCGTGGGCCTGCTCGAGACCAAGTTTGTCATTCAATGCTGCCTGGACATGCTTCATAACCATATCCAGGGAATCAGTGACGCTGCAAAGCTACAAGCACTGACCGTTATCATCGATGAGGGTTATCACGCTCATGTCGCACTTGACTACATCGTCCAGATGAAGAAAAAGAGTGCGATTGAACCGCTGGAAATTCCTCAAACCAACCGTAAGCTTGATGCCACCGCACGCGCTTATGCGTCATTACCGCCCGAAATGCGCATGGACTTCCAACTTCTGGCCGTCACTATTGCCGAAAATGTGCTGACCGATGAAGTGGCGAATCTGGGCCGTGAGCGCGAACTGGCTCAATCCTTTACCACGTTAATGATGGACCATGTTCGTGATGAGGGCAGGCACTCGCGTTTCTTTGCCGATCTTATGAAGGAACGCTGGCCGCAACTGCCTCCTGCCACACAAGAGCGATTTGGCACGATGCTCCCAGCTTATTTGGATGACTTCCTTGGGGCCGATTTGAGCCGGCGCTTCGAGCGAATGATTCTGGCGAACTGCGGTCTTTCCGATGTTCAGGCAGAACAGGTAATTACTGAATCCGACCCGCACTTCTCAACGGATCAGGAACGTATGAAAAAGTCCATCTTGCAGCGCATTTACCGACTGCTTAAACAGATTGGCATATTGGAATTGGACACGGTTAAAGATGCCTTCTCGGATCGTAACTACGTCACGACTTGAGCATTTAGAACCGAGAGCCCGCCCCATGTTCAAGACCTTGATAATAGATAACTTCGATTCTTTCACTTACAACCTCTATCAATACATGGGGCAAGTGTCTGGCGAAGAACCTGATGTCATCACCAATGATGCTTCACCCCACGATATTGAGCTGGCTCGCTACGACTGCATCATTGTTTCGCCAGGCCCCGGCACCCCCACGCGGCGTGTCGATGTCGGCATCAGTGAAGACGTGATTCGTGATGCCCATGTTCCTTTGCTGGGGGTTTGCCTTGGCCATCAATGCATCGCGCACGTGCATGGCATGGAAGTGAGCCACGCACCGGAACCCATGCACGGCCGGGTTCGGCGTATACGCCACAACAATGAAGGGGTCTTCAAGGGCTTGCCCCTCGACATGCCGGTGGTTCGCTATCACTCGCTGGTGGTCCAGTCGCTCAAAAGTCCTTTTGAGCTCAGCGCCTGGGACGAGAACGGCATGATTCATGGCATTCGCCATAAAGAGCGCCCGCTCTATGGCATCCAGTTCCACCCTGAATCCATATGCACTGACTCCGGACTTGACCTGTTGCGCAACTTTCGAGACATCGCGCATCGGCACAAGCTCGACCGTCTACCCCGCTAAACCTGCCGTTATCCGGCATCACAATTATCAGGAGGGGGCAATGACGACCTTTCAAGTCGAAGTCAGAGCGCTCGAATGCAATCCCGATCCGTTGCGTGTGTTTCGCAGCGAATTTCTCGCCTCATCACGCCATTTCTTTTTAGAAAGCAGTGTCGTCAAACCCGGCTTTTCTCGCTTTTCATTCATGGGCGACTCCCATGGCCGCTGGGCGGAAACGATCACCTATGACAAGTCCTCACGCAGCGCTTGTATTGAACGCAGCGACGGCTTCACCCGGGAAGCCACGCCTGACTTCTTTCAACTGATGGCGTCCCGGCTGACCCGATACCGCTGCGAACACCAGCACCTTCTGCCGTTCGATTTCAACCTGGGGTATGTCGGCCTGCTGGGCTACGAGCTCAAGAGTGAAACGATCGGTGCCGATGCCTATGCATCCCACTCCCACGACGCGGCGTTCATCCTGGCCACGCGCATGATTGCGTTCGATCATGCCGAACAGCGCTGCTATCTGTTGTACCTCGTCCAGGACGATCAAGACCGCCAGCATGCGGCGCTTTGGTTCGATGAGATGCAGGAGCGGCTACAGAACCAACCGGCGGCGCCTGAACCGACACCCCGCCAGCGCAGGCTGTCGCTGCCTCAGGTCGAGGAGTGGATTGAGCAGCACGCCACCATGCGCCACTCAAAGCAGCGTTACATTGCCAAGATCGATGAAGCCCAACGAGAGATCATCGACGGCGAGACCTATGAGGTCTGCCTGACCAATTTGATTGAGTTTCCTTTCTGCGACTCGCCGTTCGAACTCTACTGCGTGATGCGCGAGCTGACCCCCGCCCCCCACGCGGGCTACTTCGCGATCCCGGACTTTCATCTCGTCAGTTCGTCGCCTGAGCGGTTTCTCAAAATTGACAACCAGCGGCAGGTGCAGGCCAAACCGATCAAGGGCACCCGACCTCGCGGTCGCTCGCCGCAAGAAGATGCCCAGTTGATAGAGCAGATGCGTGGCGATGAAAAGGATCGGGCGGAAAACCTGATGATCGTCGATCTGTTGCGCAACGACCTGGGCCAGGTCTGCACCATCGGTTCGGTCCATGTGCCGGCATTGTTCGACGTGGAAACCTACTCCCACGTCCACCAACTCGTTTCCACCATTAGCGGGCAGTTGAAGGCGTCGGTCAGTTCGATTGACTGCGTACGTGCCACGTTCCCGGGTGGCTCGATGACCGGGGCGCCGAAGAAACGCACGATGGAGATCATCGACCGCCTCGAAGAAGGTCCACGCGGCGCCTACTCCGGCTCGCTCGGCTGGTTTGGCCTGGGCGGGGCATGCGACCTCAACATCATGATCCGCTCGATCACCGTAGATGCCCAAATCGCCCGCTTCGGCGTGGGGGGAGCGATCACATCGCTCTCCGACCCGTTGGGCGAGTACATCGAAACCATCGTCAAGGCCAGCGGCGTTGTCGAGGCCGTCACGCAACTGAGGAGCACACCACTATGAGTTCAGTTACCTCGCAACAGCCGCGCCGTGCCGTCGTGGTCGGTGTACTGGGATCAATCGGCCAACTACTCGCTCGCCAATTAGCGATCGCAGGTTATGCCGTCATTGGCCTCGATATCGCGGCGCCCAGCGACAGCCTGGCGGACAACGCCCACTCCCTCAGAGTACTTCAAGCCGACGTCCTGTCCCCTTCAAACCAGGTCAAGGCCGAGCTCGGCACCGCCGACATTCTGGTCTTGGCGCTGGCACAAAACGTACTGATAAAAGCCCTGCCCGTGCTGGCGCCCCACCTGCGTTCCGACTGCCTGATCGTTGACACCCTGTCGATCAAAAGCGAGTTCTCGGCATTCGTGGACCAGTCCAATCTCAAGCAGCCCATGGTCGGCATCAATCCGATGTTTTCCGGGGACCTGGCCCCGGCCGGCAGACCGGTGGCACTGGTGTCTTACCGTGGCGGTGACGCCGTGGTCGGCTTACTTGAGTGGCTTCGAGCCTGGCCGGTCAGCGTGTTCGAGATGACGCCCTCCGAACATGACCGGACTATGGCGCTGTTGCAGACACTGGGACACGCACTGGTCACCGGATTCGGCTTGACGCTGGACGAGTCCAGCGCCCCACTGGCGGACCTGCTTGAACTCGCACCGCCACCGTTCAAGGTCATGCTCTCGCTGCTGGCGCGCATGACGCAAAACCATCCTGACGTCTACTGGGAAATCCAATCGCACAACCCGTACTCCCAGGAAATACGGACCCGGATGCTGGCTCAGTTGAGCCGGCTGGATGTGATGGTCAATACCGGCTCGCGCCTGGACTACCACCTGTCGATGGCGGTGTTGAGAAATGCCTTGGCCCCCCTGAATCCAGGCCTGGGAGACACCAGCCGCAAGATCTTCGAACTGATCAACGAGCGGCCCGTAAACACCGAGGCATCCCGGCAGAACCTGGGGGATTTTCGTAGCCGCATCGACCGTATCGACGATCAGTTGGTGGACCTGCTCGGCCAGCGGCTGCAGCTCATTCGGGAGGTGGCCCAGAGCAAGAAAGATAACCAGACCGCCGTCATGCAACCCGATCGTGTGCTGCAAGTGATTGAGCGTTGCAAGGCTCGCGGCCGAGCGCAGCACATCCGCGAAGAGCTTATCGAGCAGCTTTACGGGCTGATCATCGGTGAAGCCTGCCAGATCGAATATGACGTCGTCGGCGGCCCCCGTGAGTCGCTTTTCGAAGCCAGCCCCTCAGCCTTCACCTCAACCGCAGAGAGCCTCCAATGAGCAATGTAAAACAACAAACTGTCCAGATCGTCGACTGGTTGAGCTCCACGCTGGAAAAAGATCACCAATACCGGGAAGACAGCCTGAGCCTGACCGCGAACGAAAACTACCCCAGCGCCCTGGTCCGCCTGACGTCCGGCTCCACCGCCGGGGCGTTCTACCACTGCTCCTTTCCCTTTGCAGTGCCGGCAGGCGAGTGGCACTTCCCGGAACCTGGGCATATGAATGAGATCGCCGATCAAGTACGCGCCCTGGGCAAATCCCTGATCGGTGCACAGGCATTTGACTGGCGCCCCAACGGTGGCTCCACGGCTGAGCAAGCATTGATGCTGGCCGCCTGCAAGCCCGGCGAAGGATTCGTCCACTTTGCCCACCGAGACGGCGGTCACTTTGCACTCGAAAGCCTCGCCCAGAAAATGGGCATCGAGATCTTTCACCTCCCCGTGGACCCGACCAGCCTGCTGATTGACGTAGCGAAGCTTGATCACTTGGTAAGGCGCAACCCCCACATCCGGATCGTCATTCTCGATCAGTCGTTCAAACTGCGCTGGCAGCCACTGGATGAGATCCGCAGTGTCCTGCCGGATTCATGCACCCTGACGTACGACATGAGCCACGACGGCGGCCTGATCATGGGCGGCGTCTTTGATTCACCGCTCAACTGCGGTGCCGACGTGGTCCACGGCAACACACACAAGACAATTCCTGGCCCGCAAAAAGGCTACATCGGCTTCAAGTCCGACCAGCATCCGTTGCTGGTCGATACTTCGCTGTGGGTCTGTCCTCACCTGCAGAGCAACTGTCACGCCGAACAGTTGCCACCGATGTGGGTAGCATTCAAAGAGATGGAAGTGTTCGGTCGCGACTACGCCGCCCAAATCGTCAGTAACGCCAAGACGCTGGCCCGTCATCTGCACGAATTGGGGCTGGATGTGACTGGGGAATCGTTCGGTTTCACCCAGACCCACCAAGTTCATTTCGCGGTGGGTGACCTGCAAAAAGCCCTCGACCTGTGCGTCAACAGCCTGCACGCCGGCGGCATTCGCTCCACCAACATCGAGATTCCGGGCAAGCCCGGTGTGCACGGTATCCGCCTGGGGGTTCAGGCCATGACCCGACGCGGCATGAAAGAGAAAGACTTCGAAGTGGTCGCTCGCTTTATCGCGGACTTGTACTTCAAAAAGACCGAACCTGCCCGGGTAGCCTTGCAGATCAAAGAGTTCCTGCAAGCCTTCCCGCTCGCCCCCCTGGCTTACTCCTTCGACAATTATCTGGACGAGGAGCTGCTCGCAACGGTCTACCGGGGGACTCAGCGATGACGAACCTTCCGACCGCCAACATTAACCTGACCTCTCTGGAGGTCAGCCTGGGGGATCTGGTTGGCCGGGTGTTGGTGGAGAGCGGCATCGTCGATCTCTTTTGCATTCCCGGCGATTTCACCATGCAGCTTTCGCGCGAGCTGCTCACCACTCCCGGGCTTGCACTGCGGACCATGTCCCATGAGTACGGCACCACCCTGGCCGCACTGGGTTATGCCGTCGGAAAGGGTGTTCCCGGCGCCGTGTGCTTCACCTATGGGGTCGGCGTACTGAATGCGACCAATGCGATCGCCCAGGCTTATGTGGAACGGGTTCCGCTGCTGGTGTTGTCAGGCTCGCCGGGCGCCCGTGAACGCCAAGCGCCGATTTTTCTGCACCACACGATCGTCGACCATCAAACCCAGTACCGCATCATGAAGGAGATCACGGTGCATCAGGTCTGTGTGACAGACCCCCATCAGGCCCTGGAGCAAATTCGCGAGGCCGTCACCCTGGCCATCGCGCACTCAAGGCCGGTGTACATCGAAATCCCAAGGGATCTTTTTCAGACGCGAGTACGCTACACCCCCGCCCGCCGGGTGTCCCTCGAACCCGCGATACGCTACAGCCATGCCGCCCGCCAAGCCGCAGAACAGGCCTATGCCCTGGTTCGCAAGGCCCGCGAACCCGTCTTCGTTCCCGGACTTGAGCTCAAGCGCCGTGGGTTGACGGATTTGGCCATGCAGGTGTGCGAACGGCTGGCCATGCCCTGGGTTGCAACGCCGATGTCCCGCGGCGGCATCCCCATCTCGCATCCCAATTACCGCGGTATTTACGCAGGCCCTGCGTCACCTTCGCGGGTGACCCGAGACCTGCTGGCCAGATGTGACGTACTGATGTTGATCGGCGAGCCCAACTCGGACGTCAACATGGGCATCGCGAGCCATATTGCCCGTGGCCGTTTGATTCATGCCGATGACGGCAAAATCATCGTCGGCCGTCAGCGCTTCAACGCGTCCACGGCCGAGTTCCTTATTGCTTTCGCCGAGCTGATCAGCACTGTCAAACCTTCTCTGGCGCCGCTGTCCGAGGAGCAAAAAGCCTTCGTAGTACCGGCACCCAGTACCCACTATCCGCTGGAAGAAGGCCCGCTGACGCCATTCGACATCATCAATGAGCTCAACCGTCATTTCGCGGCCAGCCCCGACACCCAATTGGTGGTCGATTGCGGGGATGTATTTTTCATGTCACTGGGCATGTTCCCTGCCGATGTCCTGACCTCGCCGCTGTACATGAGCATGGGCATCGCCGTCCCCGGCGCGATGGGTTACCAGTTGGGAACCGGCAAGCGCCCCATCGTGCTGGTGGGCGACGGCGCCTTCCACATGACCGGCAATGAGTTGATGCGCGCCGCCAAATTCGGCCTGAGCCCCATCGTGATCGTCCTGAACAATCAACGGTGGGCTTCGCTGTCCTCGGACACTGATGACATTGCACTCACCGAGCAACTACCTATGAGCTTTTCGGCCGCCGGCCTGTTCCTGCAAGTCCAGGCCTTCACCGCAACAACCGGTGGCGAATTGCGCCTGCGCCTAGCCGAAGCGCTGGGCATGGATAAGCCCGTGCTCATCGATGCGCAGGTCGACCCGGCCATGCGTTCCTATCTGTGTGAGCGTTTTTTTGACGCGGTAAAGAGCCAGCAGCACCTGCCCAAGGCATGACCCCTCTCGCACCCACCGTTTTCTACCGGAGTTAAAACTGGCATGTCAGCCTCCTTCACCACGTCTTTGACATCTGCCCAGCAGTCGATCTGGATGGGACATCAATTCGATCCGCTGAGCCCCGCCTACAACGTTGCCAGCTATATCGAAATTAGCGGCAGCATTGATCAACAGCGCCTCCAGCGCGCCTTGCAAAAGGCCGTGGACGAGATCGAAGCCTTGCGAGCTCGATTTCATGAACATGACGACGCAGGCATCAGCGGTTTGACACAAACCGTGATGGCCGAGGCGACCGTCGATCTCACTCTGTTCGACCTGACCGGCAACGGCGCCCCCAAAACCGCAGCGCGGGCCTGGATGGACAACGATGTCGCCCAACCCACCGACCTGGTGAACGGCCCTCTTTTCACCAGCGCATTGCTGCAAGTAGCGCCACAGGTCAGCTACTGGTATTTCAAGACCCACCACATCGCCATGGACGGTGTCGCGCTGTCCATGCTCTTCAAGCGAGTGGCCGAACTTTACGGACAAACTCCGGGGCAATCATCGCCTTCGCCCTTTGGCAGCCTGCGCCAAGTGCTTGAGAATGAGCAGGCCTGGTGCGCCTCGCCGGCCTTTGAAGTGGACCGTGAATTCTGGCGCCAGCACTGTCAGGACATGGGTGAAGTCACCAGTTTCAGCAGTGAAGTGGCACAGCCTTCGCACCAGGCCATTCACTATCGGCAATCACTGAACGATCAGGTCCTGGCTCGCCTGCGCGAACGGGCAGATGCCCTGGGTTCCCATTGGGTCAACCTGCTGCTCAGCGCCTTCGGGGCGTTTGTCGGGCGCAGCACCGGCTACCGTCAGGTGGTGGTCGGCCTGCCCATGATGAACCGCTTCGACACCGGCGCGGCCAACGTTCCCTGCACGCTGGCAAACGTACTGCCGCTGCGTCTGGACATCAAACCGGGCGAGAGCGTCGAACAATTGCTGGCGGCTGTCGAAGCGCAATTGACCGGCCTGCGCGCTCATCAGCGTTACCGGGCCGAGGACATTCGCCGCGACTGTAATTTACTGGGGGAAAACCGGCGCCTGACCGGCCCGCAGATCAACATTGATTTTTTCTCCGCCGCCCTCTCGTTTGGCGGTATCCCGGGCCAGGTCCACGTCCTGAGTGCAGGCCCAGCGGACGATTTCTCGCTGCTGATCCAGACCCGCCCCGACGGCAACGCGCTGAACATCATTGCGATGGCCAACCCTGCCCTTTACAGCCATGAAACCCTGCAACGGCACGTGCAACGTTTTGTCCGGTTTGTCGAGCGTTTTGCCGCAGCCAGCGACACCGCCCTCGGCTTGCTGGATGCCTACGATGAAGAAGATCCGGGTTTCGCTCAAGGCAACGCCTGTTTCGCACCTGAAGGTGATTCAAAAACGCCACCGGTCACTTTGGTCGAACGATTCGAACAGGCCGTGCAAGCAACACCGGACGCCCTTGCCCTGACACTCAACGGCGAACACCTGTCTTATCGGGTGCTGAACGAGCGCGCCAATCGTCTCGCGCATTTGATCCGCAGCGAAGTCGCGCAGGTCGGTTCACAACCGATCGCCCTGTTGCTGGCCCGATCCGTCGACACCATCGTCTGCATCCTGGGTGTCTTGAAGACAGGCGCCTATTACGTACCGCTGGATCCTGACGCGCCTGCCGAGCGTATCGAGACCATCCTCGACGACACGCGTCCCGCACTGGTGATCTGCGATCAGTCCAGCCGCGACCTGCTCGCCACGGCCTGTTCCCCGGTGTTGTCCATCGACGGGCCATCAACCCTGAATCGATTGCAGGAACAAGCTGCCAGCAACCTGGACCACGGACCTCGCGCAGAGGACCTGGCCTATGTCATCTACACTTCAGGCTCGACCGGTAAACCCAAAGGGGTGTGCATCACGCACCACAACGTGGTCCGGCTGTTCTCCAGTACGCACCACTGGTTCGACTATCGCAACACCGACGTCTGGTCAGGCTGCCACGGATACATCTTCGATGCGTCGGTCTGGGAGATGTGGGGGGCCTTGCTCCATGGTGCCCGCCTGGTCCTGGTTCCGGTAGAAACGACCCGCGAGCCGGAAAAACTGCTCGAATTGGTGGTCCGGGAACAGGTGACTGTCTTTGGCCAGATCCCCTCTGCGTTCTATCGCTTCATGGAAGCCGAAGCCGACCGTCCCGACCTGTCTGGTCAATTGAACCTGCGCTACCAGTGCTTCGGCGGCGAGGCACTGGATTTGAGCCGACTCAAGCCTTGGTTTGAACGGCACCCCGACAGCCGGACGACGTTGCTCAACCTGTACGGCATTACCGAAACCACCATCAATGCAACCTATCAGTTCATCACCCGCGAACAGGTACTAGCCAATAACGGCAGCCTGATCGGCACGGTTTATGACGACCTCGACATCAAAGTCCTGGACGATGCACTGCGCCCTGTGCCCGTGGGCAGTTATGGCGAGATGTATGTGCGCGGAGCCGGCCTCGCCCGTGGCTACCTGAATCGTCGCGACCTCGACGCAACACGGTTCGTCGCCGATCCCTTCGGCGCCCCCGGAGCACGCATGTACCGCAGCGGAGACGTCGCGGCACTGCTTGACGGTGGTGTGCTGGAATACATCGGCCGGGCCGACCAACAGGTCAAAGTCCGCGGTTACCGCATTGAACTGGGCGAAATAGAAACCCACCTGCGCGGCCATCCGGCGCTTTCCGATGCCATCGCACTGGTGGTCACCGATGCATCGGACGACCCTAAACTCGTCGCCCACGTCGTGCCCAATGCCTCCAGCACCTACGAGGACATTGACACCTCGGCGCTACGCGACTACCTGCGTGATCGCCTCCCGTCCTATATGGTGCCCAGCGCCATCGGCGTGCTGGAACGCCTGCCGGTGACGCTCAGCGGCAAGGTCGATCGCAAGGCCTTGCCCGCGATTGCGCTGTCGAGCTCGCGTCAGATCGAACCGGCCCGGGACGAACTGGACGAGCGTGTATTGGCGAACTGGAGCGCTCAACTGGAGATAGAGACGCTCGGTATCGACGATAACTTTTTCGACATCGGCGGCGACTCGATCAAAGCCATCCGCATCTGCCGCGACCTGGGTCTGCCAGTGACGGAACTGTTCGAACGCCCGACGCCTCGCGCTTGCGCCGACTATCTGCGTGATCACGCCGACCGTGACGGCCCCGATATTACCCGTTGGCTGCATGAGTTCGACAAGGCCGCGGGCAAAGACCGGCTCAACCTGGTCTGTGTCCCATTCGCCGGCGGAAACGCTTTTGCTTACCGCAACCTGGTCAACCAACTCTCGAACGTGTTCACGTGCGTGTCGGTCAACCTGCCGGGGCACGACATCATGCGCCCCGATGAAGCCATGCAAGACCTGGAAGCGGTGGCGGCCGGTGCGGTTCAGGAGATCCTCTCCAGGCTGAGCGGCCCGATCGTCGTCTACGGCCATTGCGCCGGCAACGCCATCGCCATTGAAATCGCCCGCCGCCTCGAACAAGGCGGGGCCGACCTGAAAGCCCTGGTCATCGGCGGCATGCTGCTGGATCAGGACCCTGTGGAAGTCCGCGCCAATGTTTCCGGCCAAAGCGGTGAAAACATCATTGATTTCCTGCGCCAGATTGGCGGGTTCAAAGAAGCCCTCGACGATGCCAGCATGGCAAGCATCGCGCGCATGACCAAACACGATGCCACGCAGACCGCTCGCTTCTTTGCTGAAGAATTGCAAGATCGACAACGCTTGCAGGCACCGATTCACGTCATCGTCGGCAACGAGGATCCACTCACGCCAGACTTCGACACGCGCTACAAGGACTGGGCGACTTACAACCCGAATGTGACGCTGTCGGTGATCGAGGGTGGCGGACATTACTTCGTGACGGATCTGGCGGCGCCATTGGCAGACGTGCTGCGTGAGCATTACCAACACCTGAACCCTGGCACGCCACAGCGTGCGACTCGGACTCTGCGAGCGTTTCACAACCCGTTCGACGAGCTTCAGGGGAGTTTCCTCCTGCTGGCCAACGACGCAGGCCAGTTGTCGCTATGGCCTGAATTTGCACCTTCCCCAGCAGGCTGGAACAAAGTGTTCGGCCCGGCGAGCCATGCCGAGTGCCTTGGGCAGACGCAAGCCGCAGACGCGGTCATGGCGACCGAGCCGCCGCCACCAACAGAAGGTCTGGACGCTCCGTATTGGCCTCTTGAGTTCGAGGCACGCTATCGCGCCAGTGGCTGGTGGACGGGTGAAACCCTTGGCGCCATCCTTACCCGGCACGCGCTGATTGACCCGCATCGGGTGGCCGTCACTGAGGGCGAGCGGCATTTGAGTTACTCGCAACTCGATACCAACGCGGATCGCATCGCCGACGGCTTCGCAACACTTGGCCTGAAAGCCGGCGACCGTGTGATCGTGCAACTGCCTAATACGATTGAGTTCATCGAAACCATTTTCGGGCTGTTTCGCCTCGGCGCGATTCCGGTATTCGCCCTGCCCTCCGACCGCCTGAGTGAGATCACTCACATCTTTGAGATTTCGGGAGCGGTCGCTTACGTCATCAAGGACCATGCGCTGGGGTTCGATTACCGCCGCATCGCCACCGACATTGCAAGCAAGGTCACGTCGCTCAAGCATGTGATCGTTGTTGGCGACGCTGAAGGCTTCATTCCTTTTGCCAAACTCTTCGGGCGCACTGCCGCCTGGCCGCAACGAAGCTCACGCGAGCCGGCGCTGATCACCTTGTCCGGTGGCAGCACTGCACTCCCCAAACTGATCCTGCGCCGACATGACGACTACCTCTATAGCTTCAAGGCCAGTGCCGAAATCTGTCAGTTGGACACCCACAGCGTCTACCTGTGTGCCCTGCCTGCCGGCCACAACTTCACCCTGAGCTCACCCGGTTTCCTCGGGGTGCTGTATGCAGGAGGTCGCGTGGTCATGACATCCGACCCGAGTGGATCGGCGGCCTTTGCCCTGATAGAGCGTGAGCGAGTCACTCTGACCTCACTGGTCCCAAGTCTCGCCCAGTCCTGGTTACACGCACCGCGCCAATACGATCTGTCGAGCTTGCGCTTGCTACAGGTCGGGGGTGCACGTCTGAGTGACGATGTGGCCGAGCGCTTGGCCGCCGCGTTCGACTGTCAGCTGCAACAGGTCTATGGCATGTCGGAAGGACTGGTCTGCTACACCGGCCTGGGAGACACGGTCGAGCATGTGTTGCAAACCCAGGGGCTCCCCATCAGCAGCGACGATGAAATCCTCATCGTCGACGAAAACGACGAGCCGGTGCCCGACGGTGTGCCCGGGCAACTGTTGGTCCGCGGGCCGTACACCATCCGCGGGTATCTGAATGCACCTGAACACAACGTCCGGGCTTTCACATCCGACGGATTTTACCGCACGGGCGATGTGGTCATGCGCCGGGAAGATGGCTACCTCGTGGTCACCGGCCGCATAAAGGATCAAGTGAACCGTGGTGGTGAAAAAATCGCCGCCGAAGAAATCGAGGGTTATTTACTGGCCCATCCGGGAGTACTGGAAGCCGCAATCGTCGGCATACCGGATGAATACCTCGGCGAGATGTCATGCGCGGTGGTGGTCTTGGCCTCTGGGGTCGACTTTGCGCCCAACACCCTCAAGTCGTTCGTTCGCCAACAAGGGGTAGCGGCCTTCAAGGTCCCGGATCAGGTTCGGCTCGTCCCGTCACTGCCCAAGACCACTCTGGGCAAGATCGATAAGAAAGTACTACGCACACAACTCAGCCAATAGCCCACCCGCTGCCCCTGGCCCCTGAACCTATAAGGACTGAATCATGGCAATCCCACAGATCATGGAATACCCCGCTCCGAACGGCATTGCACTGCAACGTAAACCGCTGGACTGGACCGTCGACCCGTCCCGCGCGACACTGTTGATTCACGACATGCAGAACTATTTTGTGGCGCCCTATGCGTCGAAAGCCTTTGTTGATGCCATGGTGCAACGCATCGCGGCCATCAGGGAATGCTGCCACGCCTTGAACATCCCGGTGTATTACAGCGCCCAACCCGGCGATCAACCCAAAGACGAACGCGGTTTGCTGACCGACTTCTGGGGCCCGGGAATGCCTGAAGATGGCAGCGCAAAGTCCATCGTGCCTGGGCTTGAGCCTACCCCCGAACTCGATGAAGTGCTGGTCAAGCACCGTTACAGTGCCTTCGCCAAATCCGACTTGCTCAAGCGCATGCAAAATGGCAATCGTGACCAACTGATCATCTGCGGGGTCTATGCCCACATTGGTTGCCTGATTACCGCGACTGAAGCTTTTATGTCCGATATTCAGCCATTCGTGGTGGCTGATGCCTTGGGCGATTTTTCCCTCGACCTGCATGAAATGGCAGTGCGTCACATGGCCCACTGCTCCAGCAAGATCATGTCCTGCGATGAAATGCTGGCAGAACTGGGAAAAGCGCTATGAGCAGTGGACATCCGAACTACCAGGAAGCGGATTTCTACGCCGATATCGCCGCGACTCTGCGAACCACACCCCAGTCACTCGTGGAGCTCGACTCGCCTCAGGACGCCGGACTGGATTCGGTTCGCCTGCTGATACTCAGTGAAAAATGGCAGCAACGCGGTATCACCGTGAGCTTTCTGGAACTCGCCGAACGCCAAAGCTTCGCGGCCTGGTGGCGACTCATCAGTTTGCGCACGCGCGGCCTGGAGTGCGAACGCCCATGAACCGTTTCGAAAACCAGGCCATTGTCGTGACCGGTGCTGCCCAAGGAATTGGTGCAGCCGTTACGCGTCTGTTGCTGGCAGAGGGTGCCTGGGTCTATGCCCTGGATTGCAATGCTCAGGCGTTGGCCGCTCTGGCCGACGAACAGCGCTCGCCTCGGCTGTCTGCGACAGTCGTCGACATCACTCGGCCGGACGACGTCGAGGCCGCCATTGCCAGCATTGATGCCGAACACCCGCTGGACGGTTTGGTCAACAACGCTGGCGTATTGATCCCCAAGGACATTGCGTCGACGACGACGGCCGACTGGCTGAAGACCTTCGAGGTCAACGTTCACGGCACTTTTTTTGTCTCCCAGGCGGTCGCCGTCCGCATGGCCGAACGCGGTCAGGGGGCGATCGTCACGATCGCCTCCAACGCGGGCAGCACACCGCGTGTCAACATGGGCGCCTACTGCTCGTCCAAGGCAGCGGCAGCGATGCTGACTCGTTGCATGGGACTGGAGTTCGCCTCGCGGGGGCTGCGTTGCAACGTTGTATCGCCAGGATCGACACGCACCCCAATGCTCGCGAGCCTGGCGGGGGAAGGTCCAGAAACCGACCAACGCCTGATCGAAGGCGACCCACGGCTTTATCGACTGGGCATTCCGCTGCAAAAGCTCGCTGAGCCAGGGGACATCGCGGCGGCAGTGGCCTTCCTGCTGTCTCGCGACGCGCACCACATCACCCTGCAAAACCTGGTCGTCGATGGCGGAGCCACCTTTGAGTAACCCAGCCCCTTCGCCACGTCGAGCATTGCTTGGAGACTTGAAATGTTGAACCTTGATTCGATATACGCGTCGCTATCCTGGCATCCTGGAAGCTGGCGCGACAAAGAACGCCGCCATATGCCCGACTATCAAGGGAAACAGCTCTCGACCGTGCTCAAGCAACTGTCCCGCCTTCCCGGACTGGTGGATGAAAGCGAGATTCTTCGACTGAAGCGTGCGCTGACCCGCGCCGCTGAAGGCAAGGAATTCGTGCAACTCATGGGCCAGCGTGATCAAAGCTTGAACGACGCCAGTGCGGCCAGCCTCGATCAACCCCTGAAGGCACTGGAATCGCTGAGCCGCTACCTGGGATTAATGCTCGGCCAACCCGTGCTTTCGATTGGCTCTGTCGCCGGGAGTTATGGTCGCACCCAGCCGCAAGCCACCGAGATCCTTGGCGGTGCAACGCTGGACCGCTATTTCGGTGAGATGGTCAATTGCCGGGAGGCCACGCCCTGGGCCCGACGCCCCGACCCCAATCGCCTGCTCTGGGCTTATGAGGCTTCGCAGGCTGCGATGCAGGTCCTGCGAAACAAGGCATCCGCTGTCCATACCACCCATGAATGCGCGCACTTGGAATATGAACAAGCCCTGGTGCGACGTGCACGAAACGCCAAGTTCTATGCCACCAGCGCGTCATTGCTGTGGATTGATGGTTGCAACCTGTTCAACGACAGCTGCTACGTGGAGTTTGCACGGGGCCTGGAAAACCCTATCGCCCTACGTCTGAGTGAGCCGGTCGACCCCGCTGTGTTGATCGAGGCGGTTGAGCAGCTCAATCCCGAACGGCAAACGGGGAAAATCCTCCTCATCGCCAGTGCGGGGGATGCGCCAGAAGTGTTGGGTGAAACAATCCGTGTCCTGCAGTCCCGGCGCTCACCGGTGATATGGCTGTGTGATCCGTTGAACGCACAAGACTCGCGTCGTCACACGGCAAGCCTGGCACAGAACGTCGCGCACGAATGGGATCAAACCTTGAGGCTGCACCGCACCGTTGACAGCCGATTGCATGGCATTGCATTGGAAGTGCGCAGCAGCGACTCCAATCGATTGGCCTCTGAGCCAGACGAAAACCCGGGGGCGTTCTTCGATTTTCAAAAAACGTTGCAACTGTGCAGCCACTTGGCCCATGTCTACCGGGAGTCGCCATGAAAAACCTCAAGCATGCGAGCTTTGCCAACCCCTATCCGGCGTTGACCGCGCACGAGCTCGGGGCGGCGTTGTTACCCATTCTGGAGCGACGTTTCCCGCTACTGGCGAGCGAATTCATCGGTCTGTTCAGCCATCACACCGAAGGAGTCAATAGCTCGCTGGTTGGATTGGGCAGCGAGTTTCGCCTAATTGCACTCAACGATGGCGAACGCCTGAACCTGGAGCTTCAGCACGAGAACAGCGTGTGCCTGTCACGCACCCTCGCGCTGGACCCCTCGACACTGTTCCATGAACAGCTATTCGGGGCAGTGGCCCAGTTCATCAACCAGTTGAGCCCCTGGCTCCAAGAACATCACGACTTACCACCATCGACCGCTTTTCTGGGGGGTTGGCGCTGTGCAACCCATCCCGAGCGCCTGAACGAGCCGGTGATTTTCACGTTGCCACGGGTAATGTGCCGGATCAGCGATCAGCAACTGGATTTCAGTTGTTTCCACGAGGACATCTGGTACGCGATCGATGAAAGCCTCATCACCTTTGCGACAGACTTTACTCCGACGGCCAATCCACGGGTTACAGGACGCGAAGACATTCCCTCCTGCACCGACTATGTGGACAACCTGATCGGGCTGTTGAACGAACTGGCACCGACAACCGCCGATAAGGTCGTCATCGGTCGTGAAGTCAAGCTGACGCTGGAGCGGCCCATTGCCCCGGCGCTTTTATTGCGCCTGATAGCACCTCGCCCCAACCCGCATTACGAGTACGTATTTCGTTGGGCGGACGAGGTGGCATGGGTTGGTATTTCACCGGAAACGTTGCTACGCAAGAACGGTCGCAGCTTGGTGGTCGAGCCACTGGCAGGCACTCGCAAAGGTTCCCATGAGCACGACAAAAGTGCCCGCTACCGCCAGGAACTGATGAGCGACCTCAAGGAACTCGAAGAACATGAAACCGCTGCCGGGCTGTTCTTCGAGCAGCTCTCGACCGTCTGCGAAAGCGGGTCTTTGTCGTTGCGCGAATCACGAAGCGTGATCGACCTGGGCTATGTTCAACACCTTAAAAGCCTGATCAGCGGCACGGTAAAAACGGGCTTGAACGTATTTGACGCGCTGGCTGCGGTCTACCCGCCGGCAACGATCTGGGGCAAGCCATTGGCAGCGTGCGGTGAACGGATCCGCCGATACGAACAAATCGAGCGTGGTTTTTTCACCGGTGGCCTGGGCTACTTCACCTTGGGTGATGACGCAAATTTTGCACTGGCGATTCGCACGGCCAAGCTCACATCCACCCATATTCACGTCTATGCTGGCAGCGGTATCGTCAAGGCCAGTGACCCGTACAGGGAATGGCTGGAGACCAATAACAAAATGAAGCCCTATTTAGCTAATGAATATGTCTGGAACCTACCGTAATATGGTTGAATGCACTGTGCAGCTTGCCCACTCAATACACCCATGACGTGGTGTTTCTAGACTAACGCCCACTCACAACGCGTTCATGCGTTAGATTTCATTTAATACTCGAGCATTCTTATATATGGTCACTATCGCTCTACCGGACGGCAATCTTAGAGATTTTCCAGAACCTTTGACTGTTCAACAACTGGCCCAATCCATTGGTACGGGATTAGCTGCCGCGACAATCGGCGGCAAGGTAAATGGAACGCTAGTTGACGCTAGTTATCTTCTGGAAACAGATGCCACCGTAGAGATCATTACCACTAAAAGCGCAGAAGCGCTGGAACTGGTGCGCCACTCCACCGCTCACTTGATGGCACAAGCCGTCCAACGCCTGTACCCCGGCACCCAAGTTACCATAGGGCCGGTTATCGATAACGGTTTCTATTACGACTTCGTCACCACTCGCCCGTTCACGATGGATGACCTGCCGCTGATCGAGACCGAGATGGCCACTATCGTCAAGGAGCAGCTGTCCGTGGTGCGCTCTGAAATGTCTCGCGATGAAGCGCTGGCGTTTTTCCAGAATATTGGTGAGAGCTACAAGACAGAAATCATCCATTCCATTCCGTCGAATGAGCCTCTGTCACTTTACACCCAAGGCGAATTTACTGACCTGTGCCGCGGTCCCCATGTACCAAACACCGCCAAACTGGGTGCCTTCAAACTCATGAAGGTGGCCGGAGCCTACTGGCGGGGCGACTCTAACAACATCATGCTCAGTCGTATCTATGGCACTGCCTGGACCAACGAAAAAGAGCTCAAAGCCTATTTGAATCAACTTCAAGAGGCCGAAAAACGCGATCACCGCAAACTGGCAAAACAATTCGACTTGTTCCACCAACAGGAAGAAGCGCCAGGCATGGTGTTTTGGCATCCTAAAGGCTGGTCACTGTGGCAATCGGTCGAGCAATACATGCGCCGGGTTTATCGCGATGGCGGCTACCGCGAAGTAAAGTCGCCGCAAGTGCTGGACAGCGCGCTGTGGAAAAAATCGGGGCATTGGGACAACTACAAGGAAAACATGTTTGTCACCGAGTCCGAAAACCGCCAGTACGCGCTCAAGCCGATGAACTGCCCGGGTCATATCCAGATATTCAAACATGGCTTGCGCAGCCATAGAGAGTTGCCGATTCGTTACGGCGAGTTCGGCGGCTGCCACCGTAATGAGCCGTCCGGCGCGTTGCACGGCATCATGCGCGTGCGGGCATTCACGCAAGACGATGGCCATATCTTCTGCACCGAAGAACAGATCGCGGCGGAAATCAAGGCGTTCCACTATCAGGCGCTGAAGGTGTATGCCGATTTCGGCTTTACCAATATTGCCGTGAAGATCGCGTTGCGTCCCGAACCGGGCAAACGCCTGGGCAGCGACGAAGTCTGGGACAAAGCCGAGAATCTGCTGCGATCGGCGCTGTCCGAGTGTGATGTCGAATGGGAAGAGCTGCCTGGCGAAGGCGCGTTCTACAGCCCCAAGATCGAATATCACCTGCGCGACGCCATCGGTCGTGAATGGCAAGTGGGGACAATGCAGGTTGACTACCACATGCCTGATCGCCTGGGCGCCGAATACGTTGATGAGCACTCGCAGCGACGCAAGCCGGTCATGCTGCACCGAGCGATCGTTGGATCTCTGGAGCGTTTCCTCGGCATCCTAATCGAACACCATGCCGGTCATTTCCCTCTATGGCTGGCACCGGTGCAAGCCATCGTGGTCACCGTCACCGATGCCCAAAATGATTACGCCGATCACTTGCGCAATCATCTGGTCCAACTGGGCTTCAGGGTTGAGGCTGATCTGCGTAATGAAAAAATCGGCTACAAAATTCGCGAAAGCACCTTGCAGCGCGTTCCGTATTTGCTCGTTGTCGGAGAGAGAGAGAAAGAGAACGGTACCGTCACCGTTCGCACCCGCACCGGCGAAGACTTGGGCAGCATGACAATGGACGCCTTGCACACCTACCTGCTCAACGAACAGACCACTGCCGGCTGATTGCCCGGTTCTGCCCTCGACACACCGAAGGCCATTCGCAAGAATGGCCTTTTTTTACGACCCCATGTTGGCCCTCGGTCCACCCGCCCTCCTAATGCATGACCAGACGAGCGAACTTGAATAAGGAGGACCTGTCGCCCTCCAACACAAACGACCTCTCTACCCCAGCACCAGCTCACCCGCGGCTGATGTGCGGAGCCATTCTGGCGTTCTGAGCGCTTGCGAGCTGATTGAATTCTGAAGGTCAAGGAATCGACAAACCTGAAGATGACGGCGTTGCCTGATTCAGGTGACAGATAGTCGTCTGGAAAGCGCAGATCGAATCTTACGCCCCCCAGCGGTGATGATTAGCTTCTGGTCACCGACGGGGTACTTGGCCAACGTCCGCGCTAATAGAGGGGGAGTCGTCGCAGCATAGATGATCAACCCACGCCGCAATGGCGGTTAGAGCGGGGAAACGAGGCAAAAAAACTGGGTATCGACTACCCGACCAGATACCTAGTTTTGAAATTCCACGCTTTGATACTGACTATTTATCGGATACCCGACTGATTATTTGTTTGCTATTTATTAGTTCATTCAAACAAGTAGCTAAAGTAGTGCAGATAGTAATATTTTTTCGCAAAATCGATAGCTGGATAAAATTCTCAAGACTTTGATTAAATTAGAAAATATCAAAATAACCGCGAACAGACTCGCGAAGACTATGCCTGACAAACAAGTCACTAAGTCAACCAAGAGTACTTAGCTACTTAATTTTTGAAGGTTTTCGATACGAGTCATTCTCACTTAGAAAACCTTTGCTTTTTTAGCCTTCCTTTTCCATATAAATAAATAATTAATATATATAAGAAAAGGTAGCTAAAAGTAGCAGGCAAGGCTCTGCCCTGCGGGAGCAACTGAGCCCATCCTTTCGGATCCTTTCGGGCAGCCGTAAACCTAACGTCAGCTTTTCAGCCGGCCGCAGTTTCGTTCGTGCTTCAGTCCTGCGGCTAGGGTTTCGTCACGTTCATCGTTTACCTTCAAGGGCAAGGAGCATCTACCTTTCTGCACTGTGGACTTGGGCGCGGCCACCCGTCCCCCTTCGTTCAATCCCAAGCAGCTGAAATGGGCTCACAAATATCTGCAAAGGAAAGGCGAAATAGACCTGATAGATCGCTCCTCAACGATCGATAAGCTCCATCAGATCGGCGAGGAGCTGGAGCGATCGAGAACAGGAGCACTGATCCTTGGCCAGATGAGGGGCGCATGGCGGCAGGCAAAATGCAAAGACTCAGATAAGGACAAGGACCGGAAGACCTATGCCTTCAAGCTCGAAATCGATGTAAAGGAAGAGCTGACGCGACTTGCCAAGAAGAAAAAGATCACTGCCGCCGACATGCTCAGCAGACTGATCTCTGCCGAGCCGGATGCTCATGCAAGGTTTGAGGAGAAGCTCAACGAAGCAAAAAAGACGCACAAAGAACTGCTGAGTGACTCCAGAAATAACACTGCCCACTACAGACAGCGCCTTGCTCAACTGTTACCCCGCGCGGAACTACACGTTTTCCCTGGTGCCGATCACAGTTTGGGCTTTACTCACGCTGCCGAGGTGGCGAGGTTGATCGAGAGACATCTGGCCTGCTGGTGAGCGGAACACTTGTTGCCACCGCATCGGACTGATTGTGCGGCCCCGTGCGTTTCAAGACATCTCGGATAGCGGACAGACAACCGGAAGCATATCGCTCCTAACCTCGCCGGATACTCTGCGCAAACCGCGTAGAGATGAAAAAAAATTTAAGCGTAGCTAAAAGTGTACGAACCAACCTTGAGGCTATGACATGTGATTTCGCACCTCATTGACCACCTGCTACGGGGCGTTTTCTGCCGACTTTGACAGGCAGAAAACGGCTGTGGATTCAACCGGTCGATGCAACAGATTGGCTAAATCGCTAAGCTTGCCGTCACCAAACCTCTGAGTCGGGCGCGGCTCAGCGCTGCGAATGCGGGAACGGTTTAGGGCATATTTAGGGCAAGTTAAGGGCCGCCATAGGCCGCAGCACGCCTCAGATCGATTCATAAAACGCCGTTTTTACGGCCTAGAGCGGACCAGACGGAAGCTGAAGGGGTTCGAATCCCTATCCACGCCACATACAAAATCGTGCGTGAATGACCGCATTCGATTTCAGCCCTTCGCGGCAGACAGCAATCGGCAGATCTGAATAAGGAACTGACCAAGACCGAGTCCACGCATAGTCATTGGTTGAGCGGTTTAACCGATAACCGATCAATCCTCATGGAGAGGCCCGCCTTACGCGGACTTTTGCCAGCGTTTTCGTATCCGCCCTGTCATGCCTTCGTCATACCCAACAAGCACAATGCGGTCAGCCAAAGGGATTTGGCCCCATCGACAGAAAGCCCGGCTAAGTCCCGGCTTTTTCGTTCCAGCGACATGCTTTTCACGAAGTGCTCACAGAACGGAGCGCAGATTGAACGGACAAAAGGATTTGACCCCATACAGAGAGCCCGCCATGCGCGGGCTTTTTGTTGTCAGCCATTCCCCCGGCTAAGCTCCCCACTCTCTCGAATGGAGTCGAAGCTATGCCCCCCCCGAATACTCACTGCCTAATGTCCTTGAGCGCCTGTACCAAAACCAGCTCGCCTTAGAGGCGGCCGCGTTGGAGTTGACCTTAAGGGTTGAACGCCAAGGTGCGACAGATACTGGCGACAATGTCCGTGGCGCGCCTCACACGATTGTGAGAACTCCGGACACATCAAACAGGGCCTGGCCAAGCTGAGAACCCAAGACCCACACTGATCAAAACGGCCCCGATGTCCCGCCTGCAACACCCTTCTGTGCATTTGCAAATGCACTCCGGAGCCAGCACGCGCTGTTCGGCGCGAAGGATGCTCCCGTACGCCCCAGTTCGTCAGATCCAGCTCTCAAGCTATGTGTTTCTGGGTAAAATGGCATAATATGCCAATGGTCGAAAGAACCTGTTTGCCCAGAGCTGGAGCTAATGATGGCGACGCGAAACGTTGTGCTCACCCCTCACCAGGAACAAGTTATCCATGACCTGGTTCAGTCCGGCCGTTATCAGAATGCCAGCGAAGTGATGCGAGAAGGTTTGCGTCTATTGGAACAGCGCGTCGCCGAAGACACCGCCAAAATTGAGGCCCTACGTCAGGCGACCTCGATCGGCATCATGGACCTTGAGCACGGGCGCTTCACTCAGTTGAACGGAGGGGATCTGGAACACTACCTCGAGGGTTTGAGCCAGGAGGCCACCCTCCCCGCGCGTGAAAAACACTGAGCATGTCGCAGTATCGGATTTCCAACGCGGCGCGCGCCAACATTGTCGACATCCTCAGGCTCTCCCAGACGCAGTTCGGCGATCAAGCACGCCAGCGCTACCAGGCACTGATCCTCGCGGCGCTGCAAGCGATTGCCGACACGCCTTATCGCATTGGCAGCCACGACCGCGATGAGCTTGCACCGGGCCTTCGCAGCTATCACCTCATCTATTCACGCCAGCAGGCCAAACAAACCCCTGGAACGGTCAAAAGCCCACGCCATATCGTGTTCTATCGTGTGGCAAACGACGATGTGATCGAGGTCGCCCGACTTCTTCATGACGCCATGGAAGTGCAACTGCACCTGCCCAACGACTGATCACCGACCTGGCCTGAAGACTTAACCGGCCATGAACAGCGAAGGTAAGGCGCCCCCCTCTACATCTCAACCTGAGCGCCCTCGCTGTCAGCCGACTCGGCGGCCAATTGAAGAGGGGGCTGTGGGTCCGACCGGACTATCGAGACCCACGACCAGAAACACGATGCTCAACGTTGCGTACCACTTTCAATGCTGAACAACCGCTTCTTAGGCGTTTTCCGTGGCCAGGCGCCTGGCATTACGCTCCAGCTGCCGATGGACACGCGGATCGATGCCCCTAGCGACCAGTGCCCTCGCAACATCACGCAGAGCACGAGCATCTCGTAAGCTAATTTCAGGATAGGTACCGAGAGAAATACGGGGTTGCTTATCCGCCCAGGAAAAGCGGAAGTGCCAGCACTTGGCGCCTTTCGTATTCACGAAAAGAGCGAGGCCGTTGTAGTCAGGGAGGGTGTAGTCCTTGGCACGGGGTTTGGCGTACCGGACTGCCGTATCGGTGAGGGCCATCGTACAATCTCCGTCTCGTTTGGATGGAGGAGATTTGTACGGTTTCCAGAGAGGCGAGTCCCACGAAAAAATGATCTACCAAGCGCCGGATTAATGTACTAAAAATGTACTAAAAAATCGTGGCTGCTAGTGATTTAAAGAAGAACTTACTGGAACGAAAAAAGAGGCCTAAGCCTCTTTTTTGGGTTTCTACATACTTCAATGGAAGCCTATAGAAAAATAATTGGAGCGGGAAACGAGACTCGAACTCGCGACCCCGACCTTGGCAAGGTCGTGCTCTACCAACTGAGCTATTCCCGCGTCTTGGTGAGGCGCATTCTATAGAATCCAGATGCCCCGTCAACCCCTTGATTCAAAAAAGTTTTATTTCTTTTCCACATCCGTCTTCAGATGCGGCCAGGCAGCTCGCAAGTACTGGACCATGGACCACAAGGTCAGGCCAGCGGACACCATCAGCAAGGCGTAGCCGATCAGGACCCAAAAGCTGAAGTCCGACGGATTGGCCAGCAGGATCACCAACGCCAGCATTTGCGCGGCGGTTTTCCATTTGCCCAGGTTCGATACCGCCACATGGGCACGGGCGCCGAGTTCCGCCATCCACTCGCGCAGTGCCGATACGACGATTTCGCGACCAATAATGACGGCGGCCGGCAGCGTGAGCCACAGGTTGCCGTGTTCCTGCACTAGCAGCACCAGCGCAACGGCGACCATCAGCTTGTCCGCAACAGGATCGAGGAAGGCCCCGAACGGTGTGCTTTGTTCCAGACGTCGGGCCAGATACCCGTCCAGCCAGTCAGTCGCGGCGGCAAAGGCAAAAACCGAAGCCGATGCCAGATAGCTCCAGTGGTAAGGCAAGTAAAACAGCAAAATGAAGATCGGGATGAGCAGGACGCGTAGAACGGTAATCAGATTAGGGATATTCATCGGCACAACTGGCTACGAGGTGAGTTGGGCATTCTACTCGCTGTGCAGATTTGCATAAATCAACTCTGCGAGCTTTTTACTGATCCCGGGTGCTTTGGCGATCTCTTCGATGCTGGCACGAGACAGCTCCTGCAATCCACCAAAATGTTTCAACAAATCCCGTCGACGTGTCGGTCCGACACCCGCAACCCCTTCAAGCGTGGAGGTGCGGCGGGTCTTACCGCGACGTGCACGGTGTCCGGTAATGGCAAAACGGTGGGCTTCGTCGCGGATCTGCTGGATCAAATGCAGCGCGGGGGAATCACCGCGCAAGGTGAATTCATGGGCCGCGTCGTTGAGGTACAAGGTTTCGAAACCGGCCTTGCGCGTCGCCCCCTTGGCCACGCCCAGCAGAATCAGGTCGGGCACGGCCAGCTCATTGAGCACGTCACGGGCCATCGACAGCTGACCTTTACCGCCGTCGACCAGCAGAATGTCCGGCAGTTTGCCCTCCCCGTCCTTTAACTTGCTGAAGCGTCGGGTCAAGGCCTGGTGCATCGCCGCATAGTCATCACCCGGCGTAACGCCTTCGATGTTGTAGCGGCGGTAGTCGGACTTGATCGGGCCTTCCGGGCCGAACACCACGCACGACGCCACGGTGGCCTCGCCACTGGAATGACTGATGTCGTAGCACTCCAGACGTTGCGGCGGCTCGTCCAGGCTCAGCACTTCGGCCAGGGCATCGAAACGTGCCGCAACGTGTTGCCGGTTCGCCAGACGTGCGCCCAGCGCCTGCTCGGCATTGGTGACCGCCAATTGCTGCCAGCGCGCTCGGGTGCCACGTACACGATGGCTGATGGTCAATTCACGACCGCGTAGCTCTTCAATGGCCGCGATCAGGGTTGGAAAGTCTTCGTGAACCACGTTGACGATCAGCTCGCTCGGCAAGTCGCGCTCTGGGCTGCTGATGAAGTACTGACCGAGAAACGCCGCCATGACTTCGGAAACGTCTTCTTCAATACCCACCTGCGGAAAGAAGTTCTTGCTCCCCAGCACCCGGCCACCGCGCACACTGATCAAGTGCACGCAGGCGCCACCCGGATTGACGAACGCCGCGATCACATCGACATCGCCCGTCCCGCCCTCCATGCTTTGCTGGTCCTGGACCCGGCGCAGCAATGAGATCTGGTCGCGCAATTCGGCGGCACGTTCAAACTCGAGATTGACCGCTGCTTCCTCCATGGCCGCGGACAACTCGTCCGCCAGCGCGTTGCTGCGCCCCTCAAGAAACATCACCGAGTGGCGAACATCTTCGGCATACACCTCGGGCTCCACCAGGCCGACACACGGCGCCTTGCAGCGCTTGATCTGGTATTGCAGGCAAGGTCGCGTGCGGTTCTTGTAATAGCTGTCTTCACACTGACGAACAAAAAAAGCCTTTTGCAGCAGGCTCAGGCTTTCGCGGATCGCTCCGGCGCTGGGGTAAGGGCCGAAATATTTGCCCTTGGCCTTTTTCGCTCCGCGATGGATGCTCAAGCGTGGGAACTGGCCATCCGAGAGAAAGACGTAAGGGTAGGATTTGTCGTCGCGCAACAGGATGTTGTACGGCGGGCGCCATTCCTTGATCAGCGTCTGCTCGAGCAGCAAGGCTTCGGTTTCGTTGGCCGTGATGGTGGTTTCGACCTGGGCGATACGGCCTACCAGCGCGGCGGTCTTGGGGGCAAGACCGGTTTTGCGGAAGTAGCTCGCCAAACGCTTTTTGAGATTCTTGGCTTTGCCGACATAAAGCAGACGGGCATCGCTGTCGAACATGCGATAGACACCCGGCCGCCCACTGACCGTCGACAGAAAAGCGCTTGGATCGAAGGTTTCAGTCATTTTCAGAGGCTGGCGTCAACCATGCCGTGACGAACCGCCAACAGCGTCAACTCGACATCGCTGCTGATCGAAAGCTTTTCGAAAATACGGTAACGGTAGGTATTCACTGTTTTTGGTGACAGGCACAGCTTGTCGGAGATGATCTGCACCTTCTGACAGCCGACGATCATCAACGCAATCTGGATTTCCCGCTCAGACAAGGCGTCGAACGGCGAATCGTTGGTTGGCTGGAACGACTTGATTGCCAGTTGCTGGGCAATCTGCGGGCTGATGTAGCGTTGCCCGGCAAACACCAGGCGAATGGCCTGGACCATTTCCGGCAATCCGGCGCCCTTGGTCAGGTAACCCGCGGCACCAGCCTGTAACAAGCGGGTAGGAAACGGATCTTCTTCGCACACGGTGACCGCAACGACCTTGATGTCGGGATGACTGCGCAATAATTTGCGCGTAGCTTCAAGACCGCCGATCCCGGGCATCTTGACGTCCATCAGCACCACATCGGGTTTCAACTCACGCGCTTTGAGCAGGGATTCCTCTCCCGACTCGGCCTGACCGACTACTTGCAGGCCATCGATGTCAGCCAGCATTCGTGTAATGCCTGTACGAACGAGATCATGGTCATCGACTACTAGCACCCTAATCAAGCAGACACCTCGCGATTTGGTCTTATTGGGTTGCCGGACACCTTAGCAAAAAGCAACTGACAGACCTAGCGGCAAGCAGCATATAAAAAGTGTCAATTCTTCTTTCGAGGCTTGCCACCAGTGTGTTTCAGCGATGCAGTCCATTGATATCACGCTGCATTCTCAGGAAACACTGGTCTTTACCGACCACCTTCATGCCCATTCTTTCGTAAAGTATTTTTGCCGGATTATTTTCAAAAACGGTCAGACGCAATGCCGGACGCCGTTCCTTGCAGGCCATGGCGAATACCTGGTCGATCACCCAGGAGCCGGCGCCCTGCCCCTGATACGCTTCAAGCACATGCAATTCGCGGATATACAAGGCTCTGGCGTCACGGCTCAGACTGACATACCCCATCAGCGTGTTATTACGCACAATCAACCAGTTTTCGCGTCCTTCCCAGGCGACATCAAAAGCCTCGTCCTGCCACAGCAGTTCATGTTGAATGTAGTAGCGAAACATATTCCGACAAGTCAGGTCACGAGCGAAGTCCAGGTCACGAGACGTTGCCGGGCGCAATTCAAACCCCATTCAAACCTCCGCGACAGCCACGATTTGCCCCTTCCAGCCGTCAGCATTGCGACGAGCAACCACCATAAGGTTCCCCGTACCCGGTGCCGCCGCAACCAACGACCCGTCCGCCGCCCAGATTGCACTACGCCCTGCCGACTCCCAGCCACCCGTTGCGCCACCATGGTTGGCCATCAGTACCGCCATCGAGTGGGTGCGGGCATAACCTTGCAACAGTTCGGTATCTGGAGCGTAGCCGTTTTCTGTGATCAGCACGCCCGCTGCATACAGATCTGCGTCCTGCCGTGCTGCGGCTGCCGCGTGACTGGCGTGAGAAAAATCGGCGCATACCGCTAGCGCGACGGTGTCTGTACCGATCTTTAGTGTCGAACCGCCCGTTCCAGGGGCAAACGCCACCTCCTCGCCCGGATGCAGATGCTGCTTGCTGTAAACCCCGAGCAAACCATCGGCCCCCAATACCAGGGCACCAATCAACACCGGCGAATCGTCTGACAGACGAATCGGCATCCCGACGACACTGGTCACACCGACCTCCCGCGCGAAATCGCGCAGAGGCTGCAGCACTCTGGCGTCTGGCGTGATGGCCAGTTCCGCTGCCAGACCGCGCTCGTAGCCGGTCAGCGACAGTTCCGGGAACACCAGCAATTGCACGCCCTGCTCCGCGGCAACCTGTATGAAGCGCAGGTGCCGGGTAATATTGGCGGCAAGATTACCGGCGACGGAGATCGATTGAGCGGCGGCGATGGTCAGTGTCGTCATGGTTCGTCCTTGTGACATAGATGGTTTGGGCGCCGGTTACACGCCGCCCGTTGCGTAAAGTGTGTCACAACTCCCGACGTACCCAACCGATAGAAACGCCCTGTGATGCTCGATAGCATTTTCTGATTGAATCCGCGTACCGGCCTCTAGTAAGCTCGGCTCATTCATCGGAGACAGACCATGTTCAACGCCCTCTCACCGCTTCGTACCGCCAGCGCCCCGCGCTCGGTTGCGGCTGCCCGGGTGAATGACGTTTGTGCTTCGGTCAGCTTTTATTTTGGGTATTGGTTTAGCCACTGGCGCGCCTGATACCCACACGGCGCCCACTTTAAACGGGTCGCCACCAGAGAATTCTCAACCCCCGGTCGGCCTCCCGACCGGGGGTTTTGTTTTTTCAGCCCTGAACATTTTTTGCGTTACACCAGACAACTTGAGGATTTACGACATGAATTACGCCACTTATTACCGTTACGACACTTTTGCCGCCTGGCGATTTACCAGCTTCCGCTCGGGACAGCCTGCCGCCTCCGATCGGTCACCCACAGGTGGCAAGCACACACACGCAGCCAATCCGGCCAATTGTCGAACACCCCAGTAGGGCCGAGCGCGCGGGACGAACCCGCCGCCAGCCCAGGAAGCCCGAATATGAACTCGTCCATCTCTGCTCTGCCGCTGTCCACCTTGAGCCCTGCCAATGAAGCGCTGACCTTGCGTCTGCCCAGCTCACTGCAACTCAAACAGCAACTGCCACTCAGCAACGCCCTGACCCAGCAAGTCGCCGCCCATCGTCAGGCGGTCCGCGCAATCCTCAACGGTGAAGACTCCCGTCTGCTGGTGATCGTCGGTCCCTGCTCGATTCACGATCCCCGCTCAGCCCTCGAATACGCCGCCAACCTGGCCCGTCTGTCAGCTCAAGTCAGCGATGAGATGCTGCTGGTGATGCGCGCCTATGTCGAAAAACCCCGCACCACAGTCGGCTGGAAAGGCCTGGCCTACGACCCGCACCTGGATGGCAGCGATGACATGGCGGGCGGTTTGACCCTGTCCCGCGAATTGATGCGCGAAATGCTCCAACTGGGCTTGCCGGTTGCCACCGAGCTGCTGCAACCGATGGCCGCCGGTTACTTTGACGACCTGCTGAGCTGGGTCGCGATCGGCGCCCGTACCACCGAATCGCAGATCCATCGGGAAATGGCCAGCGGCCTGAGCATGCCAGTAGGGTTCAAGAACGGCACCGATGGAGGTGTAGCGGTTGCCAGCGACGCCATGCGCTCGGCCGCTCACCCGCACCGCCATTTCGGTGTCGACAGCCAGGGCCATCCTGCGATTATTCAAACACCCGGCAACCCCGACACTCATCTGGTACTGCGCGGTGGCCATCGCGGGCCGAACTACGACCGCGACAGCATCGCCAAGGTGCACAGCGACTTGACCAGACTCAAGATCCCGGCGCGGATCATGGTCGACTGCAGCCACGCCAACAGCGGTAAAGATCCGCTGCGTCAGCCCGCCGTGTTCAACGACGTGCTCGAACAACGCCTGCACGGTGATCGCTCGCTGGTCGGCATGATGATTGAGAGTCATCTGTTCGAAGGCTGCCAACCGTTGAGTCCGGCGCTGCGTTACGGGGTGTCGGTAACGGACGGCTGCCTTGGCTGGAGCGGGACGGAACAGTTGTTATTGCAAGGAGCCGCGCGACTCCGTGCACAACGGAGCATTCAACAGCCAACGTAAGCGGTGGCGCCAAGATCCGCGACGCAGGGTGATCAGGTCGGTTTACATGGAAAAATGACCTACCAGAGGTAGGTCATTGAAAGAAATATCTCGGCCATCGTTAAAAAGATGTCCGGATATTCCGACCAAGACCTCACGCTCATTCGAGTTTTCGTACCATTTCTATTCCGTTTTCAGCAGGTTACAGCGGCTTTTTCATACATCGCCGAGCGGTGGGTGTGCTTTAGAGTGCCCCCTTGAGCACACACCTGACCTACTGCGAAAAAGGAAATGTACATGCTACGGAATGCAACCACTGACTATCCTATCCTGCTGGTCCACGGGCTTTTCGGCTTCGATCGCATCGGTAAACTGGAACTGTTCCATGACGTCAAACAGGCGCTCAGAAGCGCCGGCGCGAGGGTTTTCATCCCGCACCTGTCAGCGACCCACAGCAATGAAACCCGTGGCGAACAGCTGCTGGTGCAGATCGAACGGGTACTGCAAGGAACCGGTGCAGGTAAAGTCAATTTGATCGGTCACAGCCAGGGCGCATTGGCTGCACGTTATGCGGGGGCGCTGGCGCCAGAGGTGGTCGCTTCGGTGACATCGGTCAGCGGGCCGAACCACGGCTCGGAGCTGGCCGATTTTCTGCGCAAGGCACTGACGCCCGGGCGCCTGCCGGAACAGGTCGCCGGGGCGATAGCCACCCTGTTCGCCGACTTCCTGTCGTTGCTCAGCGGTAACCGGCACCTGCCGCAGAACGCCATCGCCGCGCTCAACGCGCTGACCACCGAAGGCGTCGGCGCCTTCAACGACAAGTACCCTCAAGGGTTACCGAAAACCTGGGGTGGCAAGGGTCGCGAACTGGTGAACGGCGTACGCTACTACTCCTGGAGCGGCACCCTGCAGGGAAACATCCTCGACGAGGGGCTCTACGCGCTCAACCCGCTGCACGGGTTCCTGCGGGCGTTCTCCCACTACTTCACCACCGAAGCCGAACAGAATGACGGCATGGTTGGCCGGTTCAGCTCCCATCTGGGTAAAGTGATCCGTTCCGACTATCCGCTGGATCATCTGGACAGCCTCAGCCAGACCACCGGTCAGGTCCGCAAGGGCATCGACCCCATTGACCTGTATGTGCAACATGCCGAACGCTTAAGAAATGCCGGGCTTTAGACAATGCCTTAAGCTGGACGGCATTTTGAGAAGAAATAGCCCTCTGAATCCGGTAGGCTCCGCACTTTACTGAACATTGAATGGAGTATTTTCCCATGGCCAAAGCCACCGCCCGCCACATCCTGGTTTCCAGCGAAGCCAAGTGCAACGAACTCAAGGCCCAGATCGAAGCCGGCGCCGATTTCGCCGAAGTCGCCAAAGCCAACTCCAGCTGCCCATCGAGCCGCCAGGGCGGTGACCTGGGTTCGTTCGGTCCAGGCCAGATGGTCAAGGAATTCGACACCGTGGTTTTCAGCGCGCCGATCAACGTGGTGCAAGGCCCGGTCAAGACCCAGTTCGGTTACCACCTGCTGGAAGTGACCAGCCGTCAGGACTGATCAACCCCTGAGTTTTCTCCACAACGGCCCGCCTTTTGGTGGGCCGTTGTGTTTTCGTTACGTGATACGGCTGGCGAGGGACGCGCCGCTAGCGTACAAATTGTGCTTATCGATCACCCGGCTCTAAGGCTGACAATGCGACTGGCTTTCCCCACTTTACTGTTCACTGCCGTGGCCCTGCTGTTGGGCGCCGCCGGTGTGAACGCTGAACCGCAACAGGCGTTGACCGTGTACGGTGAACCGGCGAAGTATCCCGCCGGTTTCAGTCATTTCGACTACACCAACCCGCAAGCGCCCAAGGGCGGCACGATGCGTCGCTCGGCGCTGGAAATCGGTCATTTCGACCACATCCTGCCGTACATCGACAAAGGGATTGGCGTCACACAAGTCGATGGCTTGATCTACTCGCCCCTGGCCGTGCGTTCACTGGACGAACCCTACACCGTGTACGGCCTGGTGGCGCAGCAGATGGAGCGTTCCGACGATGGACTGTCCCTGCGTTTCTACCTGAACCCGAAGGCCCGTTTCGCCGATGGCAAGCCGATCACCGCCGAAGACGTGCGCTACACTTTCGACCTGCTGATGACCCAGGGCAGCCTGCGCTATCGCACGCAATTCGCCGACGTCAAAGGCGTCGAAGTGGAATCACCGCAAAACATTCGGTTCGACTTCAAGAGCAACGAAAACCGCACCCTGCCCCTCGACATCGCCACTTTGCCGGTGCTTCCCGAACACTGGTGGAAAACCCGCGACTTCGCCAACGGTGGCGGTTACGAGCCGCCGCTGGGCAGCGGGCCGTACCGCGTGAGCAAGGTCGACTCCGGGCGCAGCATCACCTTCGAGCGTAACGCCGACTGGTGGGCCAGGGATTTACCGGTCAGTCGCGGCCTCTACAACTTCGATCATTTCAGCATCGAGTACTTCGGCGACACCGACGTCGCCCGTCAGGTCCTGCGTGGCGGCGCCTACGACTACAACCGCGAATTCTCCGCCACCGCCTACTCCATCGGCTACGAGAGCCCGGCCTTGCGCGACGGTCGTCTGCAAAAAGCCCACCTGGCAACGCAGGCACCACAACCGTCCCAGGGTTTTGTATTTAACTTGCAAAACCCGATGTTCCAGGACCGCCGCGTGCGCCAAGCGCTGGCCATGCTCTGGGATTTCGAATGGAGCAACCGGCAGATGATGCGCGACCTGTACATCCGCCAGCAGAGTTTCTTTTCCAACACCGACCTCGCCGCCCGACAACTGCCCGACGCGGGTGAGCGGGCGATTCTCGAACCGCTGCGCGGGCAGATCCCCGACGAAGTCTTCACTCAGGTCTTCGAAGCACCGAAAACCGATGGCAGCGGCGTGATTCGCGACAAACAGTTGCAAGCCCTGGACCTGCTCGAACAGGCCGGCTGGAAACCCGATGGCGATCAACTGGTCAACGCCGAAGGTCAACCGCTGAGCTTCACCTTCCTGATCAGCCAGAACGGCATGGACCGATTGCTGCTGCCTTACAAGCGCACCCTGAAACAAATCGGCATCGACCTGAACATTCGGCGCATCGATGCCTCCCAGTACGTCAACCGCCTGATGTCCCGGGACTACGACATGATCGTCACCGGCTACCCGGTCACCAACTCGCCGGGTAACGAGCTGTACAACTACTTTGGCTCGGCAGCGGCCAGCGATCCGGGCTCCAACAACTACATGGTGCTGAAGAACCCGGCGGTCGATACGTTGATCAACGGCCTGGTCCGCGCCAACACCCAGGCCGACATGCTGCGCTACGCCCATGCCCTGGACCGTGTCCTGCAATGGAACTTCTATTGGATTCCCAACTATTACCCGCCCGGCAGTTCGACCGTGTGGTGGAACCGCTTCGGCATTCCCTCTGTACAAGCAAGCAATGACGAAGCCATCGAGAGTTGGTGGGAAGTCAGCTCCACACCCCTGACCAACGAACAGATGACCGCCGAACTCATCAAGCGCGGCAAATCCGGAGGGTCGCACTGATGTGGGCTTACGTACTGCGGCGCTTGCTGCTGATCATCCCGACTTTAGTGATCATTCTTCTGGTCAACTTCGCCATCGTCCAGGCCGCGCCCGGTGGCCCGGTGGAACAGGCCATCGCACACCTGCAAGGCATCGGTGGCGCAAGTATCGGCGGCGGTTCCAGTGAGACCATGCACGGCAGCTCTCGGGCCAGCCGCGGGCTCGATCCGCAGCTGATCAAGGAGATCGAAAAGCAATACGGCTTCGACAAGCCGGCGCCGGAACGCTTGTGGCTGATGCTCAAGAGCTACGCCCACCTCGACTTCGGCAAGAGCTTTTTTCGCGGTGCCACGGTCACCGACCTGATCCTGGATAAAATGCCGGTGACCATTTCCCTCGGGCTCTGGGCGACGTTGATCACTTATCTGGTGTCGATTCCGCTGGGCATCCGCAAGGCCGTGCACCACGGCAGCCATTTCGATATCTGGAGCAGCACCGCGATCATCATCGGTTACGCGATGCCGGCGTTCCTGTTCGCGATGTTCCTGATCGTGGTCTTCGCCGGTGGCACCTCGCTGAACTGGTTTCCGGTGCGCGGCCTGGTCTCGGACAACTTCGATTCGCTGTCGACGGTGGGCAAGATCGCCGATTACTTCTGGCACCTGGTGCTGCCGGTAACGGCGCTGGTGGTCGGCGGCTTTGCGACCCTGACCATCCTCACAAAAAACTCCTTCCTCAATGAAATCACCCGCCAGTACGTGGTCACCGCCCGGGCCAAGGGTTTGAGCGAACGCCAGGTGCTTTACGGCCATGTGTTTCGCAACGCCATGCTGCTGGTGGTCTCGGGAATTCCCCAGGCCTTTATCAGCGTTTTCTTTGCCGGCTCGCTGCTGATCGAAGTAATTTTTTCCCTCGATGGCCTGGGTCGCATGAGTTATGAAGCGGCGGTATCGCGGGACTATCCGGTGGTATTCGGTTCGCTGTTCATCTTCACCTTGTTCGGCCTGCTGATAAAAATCATCGGTGACCTGTGCTACACCCTGGTCGACCCGCGTATCGACTTCGCCGCGAGGAACGCCTGATGCTCAAACTCTCGCCGCTGGGCCGTCGCCGTTTCGAACGTTTCAAGAAAAACCGCCGGGGCTGGTGGTCGCTGTGGTTGTTTGTCGGTTTGTTCCTGCTGACCCTGGGCGGCGAACTGATCGCCAATGACCAACCGCTGGTGGTCAGCTATCAGGGTTCGCTGTACTTCCCGGCGTTCAAACGCCACACCGAGCAGGAGTTCGGCGGCCAGTTGCCGTTTCAGGCCGATTTCCGCAGCGATTACGTGCAGAAGCTGATTAACAAGGGCAACGGCTGGATGCTGTTTGCGCCGATCCCGTTCAGCGACGACACGCCCAATTACGATCTCAACCAACCGGCACCAAGTCCGCCGTCGAAGGTCAACTGGCTGGGCACCGACGATCAGGCCCGGGACGTGCTGGCGCGAGTGATTTTCGGGGCACGGGTGTCGATCCTGTTTGCGCTGATGCTGACGTTTATCAGCGCCTTGATCGGTATCGCCGCCGGTGCATTGCAGGGCTATTACGGCGGCTGGGTCGACCTGCTTGGTCAGCGCTTGCAGGAAGTCTGGTCGGGGCTGCCGGTGCTGTACCTGCTGATCATTCTGTCGGGCTTCGTCGAGCCGAATTTCTGGTGGCTGTTGGGGATCATGGCGTTGTTTTCCTGGCTGGCCCTGGTGGACGTAGTGCGCGCCGAGTTCCTGCGCGGGCGTAACCTGGAATACGTCAAAGCCGCCCGTGCGTTGGGCCTGACCGACCGCAAGGTGATCGTGCGACACATTCTGCCCAACGCAATGAACGCCACCCTGAGCTATCTGCCGTTCATCCTGACCGGGGCAATTTCCACCCTCACGGCGCTGGATTTCCTCGGTTTCGGCATGCCGGCCGGCAGTGCGTCACTGGGCGAATTGATTGGCCAAGGCAAGCAGAACCTGCAAGCGCCGTGGCTGGGGCTGACGGCGTTTTTCACCCTGGCGCTGATTCTTTCTTTGCTGGTGTTCATTGGCGAGGCGTTGCGTGATGCCTTTGATCCACGATCTTGATCCTCGTTCTTGAAGCGGACTGGTGAAATGACTGACAACCTGATCGAAATCCGTGACCTCAATGTAGCCTTCAGTGGCCAGACCGTGGTGCGCAACCTGTGCCTGGACATCCACCCCGGCGAATGCCTGGCGCTGGTCGGCGAGTCCGGATCCGGCAAGTCGGTGACCGCCCACTCGATCCTGCAACTGCTGCCCGAAAACGGTACGCAAACCACCGGCAGCATTCGCTATCGCGGCCAGGAACTGATCGGCGCCGAGGCTAACGTCTTGCGCGAACTGCGCGGTAACCGGATCGCGATAATCTTCCAGGAGCCGATGACCTCCCTCAATCCGCTGCACAGCATCGAGAAACAGATCGGCGAAACCCTGCTGCTGCACAAAGGGCTGGGTGGCAAAGCGGCGCAAGCGCGGATCCTCGAATTACTGCAACTGGTGGGCATCCAGAAGCCCGAAGAGCGGCTCAAGGCCTACCCTCATCAACTGTCCGGCGGCCAGCGGCAACGGGTGATGATCGCCATGGCCCTGGCCTGCGAACCGGAGTTGCTGATCGCCGACGAGCCGACCACCGCGCTGGATGTGACGGTGCAGCGCAAGATCCTGCGGCTGCTCAAATCCCTGCAACAGCAGCTTGGCATGTCGCTGCTGCTGATCAGCCACGACCTCAATCTGGTGCGCAGCATGGCCCAGCGGGTGTGCGTGATGCACGCCGGGGAAATCGTCGAGCAGGCACCTTGCGAAACGCTGTTCACCGAGCCGAAACACCCTTACAGCTGCGTGCTGCTGAACGCCGAGCCGGAAGGTGAAGCCCTGCCCCGGGACGAGCGTGAAAACGTGCTGGAAGTGGAGAATCTGCAAGTGCAGTTCACCCTCGGTGGCGGGCTGTTCCAGCGTAAGACGTACCTGCGCGCAGTGGACGGCATCAGCCTGAACGTTCAGCGCGGCAAGACCCTGGGCATTGTCGGTGAGTCCGGTTCAGGCAAGTCCACGCTCGGTCAGGCGATCCTGCGCTTGCTCGATTCCGAAGGCAGCATTCGCTTTCAGGGGCAGGCGCTGGATGGCCTGACGCAAAAGCAACTGCGGCCATGGCGCAAGAAGATGCAGGTGGTATTCCAGGATCCTTTTGGCAGCCTCAGCCCGCGAATGTCCGTGGCACAGATCATCAGTGAAGGCCTTGAGGTCCATAGCCAGTCCACACCTGCCCAATGCGAGGCCCAGGTAATCCGGGTGCTGGAAGAAGTCGGCCTCGATCCGCAAAGCCGTCATCGCTACCCGCACGAATTTTCCGGCGGGCAGCGCCAACGCATTGCCATTGCCCGCGCGCTAGTGTTGAAGCCGGCGTTGATCCTGCTCGACGAGCCGACCTCGGCGCTCGATCGCACGGTGCAAAAACAAGTGGTCGCCCTGCTCCGCCAGCTTCAGGAGAAATATGGCCTGACCTACCTGTTCATCAGCCACGACCTGGCGGTGGTGCGTGCCCTGGCCCACGACATGATCGTGATCAAGGACGGCAAAGTGGTGGAAAGCGGCGCCAGCCACGCGGTGTTCGAGTCGCCGCAGCACCCGTACACCAAAGAGCTGTTGGCGGCGGCGCATCCGGGGTTGGCATAATCCCGTACGCCGATGAACCGCGTCGCGGCCATCGCGGGCAAGCCCGGCTCCCACAGGTTTTATGTCGTACCCACATTCAGCGGCAACCCCAAATCCTGTGGGAGCGGGCTTGCCCGCGATTGGACCAGCACAGGCAATACTTAATCAGGATCAGCCCCATGAACACCACCGAAAGCCTCAAGGACTACCAGCGCGTTCGCACCCTGGCGATCCGCTCGCTGTTCGAGATCATCGAGCAATCGAGCGAAGGCACGGTGATTGTCGACCGCGATGCGAACATTGTCTGGATGAACGAGCGTTATGCCCGGCGATTCGGCCTGGAGTCGGCCGCCGGTGCCATCGGCAGGGCTTGTGAAAGCGTGATCCCCGGTAGCCTGTTGCGCGAGGTGGTACGCACCGGACGGCCGATCCTGCTGGACATGCAAGACACCCCCAAGGAACCGCTGGTGGTGATGCGCCTGCCGATTCACGACGATGCCGGCGCGGTGATCGGCGCCATCGGTTTTGCCCTGTTCGACGAATTGCGCAGCCTGTCGCCAATGCTCAAGCGCTACCTGAGCATGCAGGAAGAACTGGCGTCCACCCGCTCGTTGCTGCGAGCACGGCAGACCAAGTACAACTTCGCGCACTTCATCGGCACCAGCGCCGCCAGCCTCGAAGTCAAACGCCGCGCCCGACGCAGCGCCAGTGCCGAGTCGCCGGTGTTGTTGCTCGGTGAAACCGGCACCGGCAAGGAACTGCTGGCCCAGGCGATCCACGGCGCATCGCCCCGGGCGCATAAGGCCTTCGTCAGCATCAACAGCGCAGCGATACCCGAGTCGCTGCTGGAAGCCGAGTTCTTCGGCACCGCGCCCGGCGCGTTCACCGGCGCCGATCGCAAGGGCCGCGCCGGCAAGTTGCAAATCGCCCAGGGCGGCACGCTGTTTCTCGACGAAATCGGCGACATGCCGCTGCCGCTGCAAAGCAAGTTGCTGCGGGTGTTGCAGGAGAAGGAATTCGAACCGGTAGGTTCCAACGAAGTGATTCAGAGTGATGTGCGCGTGATCGCAGCCACCTCCACTGACCTGGTAGCAGCGATCAAACGCGGCGAGTTTCGCGCCGATCTGTATTACCGCCTCAATGTGCTGCCGATCCAGGTCCCGCCCCTGCGTGATCGCCTCGACGACCTGCCGGCCCTCAGTGAAGCGATCCTTGAGGAACTGCGCAGTCAACACGAATTGAACCGCGAAGCCCTTGAATTGTTGGGGCAACACGCTTGGCCGGGGAACATTCGTGAACTGCGCAACGTGCTGGAGCGGGCGGCGTTGCTCAGCGATGACTTGATGCTGAACGCAGCGGATATCCGCGCGGCGATTGGCAGCTTTACCCCGGTGGAGCGTGCGGCGCCTCTGCCCATTGAGCCGATTGCCCATGAAACCTTCAGTGAGGCTCGCGAACGGTTTGATCGGCAGTTGATTGAATCTACCCTCGCGCAATGCGGTGGAAAGGTGATCGAAGCGGCGGCGCGGTTGGGGTTGGGGCGGTCGACGCTGTACAAGAAGATGGCGGCGCTGGGGATTGCTGAGTCTCTATAAAGAGACATGCATCTCTATTGGTAGATAGGGCCTCTTCGCGGGCAAGCCTCGCTCCTACGGGTCGTGCAATTTCGTAGATAACCACACTCCCGTAGGAGCGAGGCTTGCCCGCGAAAGCGTCAGCACAATCGCCAAAAGTCTCAATACAGAGACAAAAATCGACAAAACCACTTCACAAAAAAATAATCTCCATATATTTCAATAGCTTAGATATCTGGCACGAAACCCGCTATAGCCCTCCCACCAAGCTTCACCCTACAAAAATAACAATCCAGGAGAGACACACCATGAGTGTGATCATTGCCTTGGCAGCCCTCGCGCTGCTGATGGTGGCTGCTTACCGTGGCTACAGCGTTATCCTCTTTGCCCCGATCGCCGCCCTCGGCGCCGTCCTGTTCACCGACCCTTCCGCCGTCGCCCCCGTCTTCACCGGGGTGTTCATGGAAAAAATGGTCGGCTTCGTCAAACTGTATTTCCCGGTGTTCCTGCTCGGCGCGGTGTTCGGCAAGCTGATTGAGTTGTCGGGTTTCTCCCGCTCCATCGTCGCAGCAGCGATTCGCTTGCTCGGCACTCGCCAGGCGATGCTGGTGATCGTACTGGTCTGCGCCCTGCTCACTTATGGCGGCGTGTCGCTGTTTGTGGTGGTGTTTGCGGTGTACCCGTTTGCCGCCGAGATGTTCCGCCAGAGCAATATTCCCAAACGCCTGATCCCGGCGACCATCGCCCTCGGCGCGTTCTCGTTCACCATGGACGCCCTGCCCGGCACGCCGCAGATCCAGAACATCATCCCCAGCACCTTCTTCAATACCACCGCCTGGGCGGCGCCGTGGCTGGGTGTGATCGGCACGATTTTCGTGTTCTGTGCCGGCATGCTGTTTCTGCAGCGCCAGCGCAACAAGGCCCAGCGCACAGGTGAGGGTTACGGTTCAGAGCTGCGCAACGAGCCGGAAACCGCGCCGGACATCAAACTGCCCAACCCGTGGATCGCGCTGTCGCCGCTGTTGCTGGTGGGCCTGATGAACCTGCTGTTCACCCGCTGGATTCCTGTGTGGTACGGCAAGACCCACAGCCTTTCGCTGCCGGGCATGGCCGCTCCCGTAACCACCGACATCGCCAAGCTGACGGCGATCTGGGCGGTCCAGGCGGCCTTGCTGATGGGCATCGTCATGGTGCTGGTGTTCGGCTTTCAGGCGATTCGTGGCAAGTTGGCCGAAGGCAGTAAAAGTGCGGTCAGCGGCGCATTGCTGGCAGCGATGAACACTGCGTCGGAATACGGTTTCGGGGCGGTGATCGCCTCGTTGCCAGGTTTTCTGGTGCTTTCGGACTGGCTCAAGAGCATTCCCAACCCGTTGGTCAACGAAGCGATCACCGTGACCCTGCTGGCCGGTATCACCGGTTCGGCGTCGGGTGGCATGAGCATCGCTTTGGCGGCGATGTCCGAGAGTTTCATCAGCGCGGCCCACGCCGCCAATATTCCGCTGGAAGTGCTGCACCGGGTCGCCGCAATGGCCAGTGGCGGCATGGACACCCTGCCGCACAACGGCGCGGTGATTACCTTGCTGGCGGTCACCGGCTTGACCCACCGCGAGGCCTACAAAGACATTTTCTGTATTACGCTGATCAAGACACTCGCTGTTTTTGTGGTGATCGGTACTTTCTACGCCACTGGCATTGTGTGAGGTATTCATGACGACTCTTTCGGGCAAGACCGCACTGGTCACCGGTTCCACCAGCGGCATCGGTCTGGGGATCGCCCTGAGCCTGGCCAAGGCTGGCGCCAACCTGATCCTCAACGGTTTCGGCGATGCGTCCAAAGTGATTGCCGAAGTAGAACAATTCGGCGGCAAGGTCGGCCATCACCCCGCCGACGTCAGCGACCCGGCACAGATCGCTGACATGATCGAGTACGCCGAACGTGAGTTCGGTGGCGTGGATATCCTGGTCAACAATGCCGGCATCCAGCACGTGGCGTCGGTGGAAGATTTTCCGGTGGAGCGCTGGGACTCGATCATTGCGATCAACCTGTCGTCGGTGTTTCACAGCACCCGTTTGAGCTTGCCGGGGATGCGCGCCAAGGGCTGGGGACGGATCGTCAACATCGCTTCGGTGCACGGCCAGGTCGGTTCGGTGGGCAAGGCGGCATACGTCGCGGCCAAGCATGGCGTGATCGGCCTGACCAAAGTGGTCGGCCTGGAAACTGCCACCACCAACGTTACCTGCAACGCCATTTGCCCAGGCTGGGTGCTGACGCCGCTGGTGCAGAAGCAGATTGATGATCGCGCCGCGACCGGGATCGACCCGCAGCAGGCGCAACACGACTTGCTGGCCGAGAAACAGCCCTCCCTGGAATTCGTGACGCCGCCGCAGCTGGGTGAGTTGGTGCTGTTTTTATGCAGCGAAGCCGGTAGCCAGGTGCGTGGCGCAGCGTGGAATATAGATGGTGGGTGGTTGGCGCAGTAGCCCGCTGCAGAACGCGTTATCGTTCTTCGCGGGCAAGCCTCGCTCCTACAGGATTGTGGTCATTTGTAGGAGCGAGGCTTGCCCGCGAACAGATCTGAAGACATAAGAAGAGGCAAGCCATGTCCGACATCCTCTGGCAACCCGGCACCGAGCGCATCGGCAAGTCCCGCATGGAGGCCTTCCGGCGTTTCGTCAATCAGCGACACACCCTTGGGATCGCCGACTACCCTGCCCTGCACCGATGGAGCATCGACCAGCGGGAAGCCTTCTGGCAGGCCATCGTCGATTTCTTTGACATCCGTTTTCACGATCAGCCAGACGCGGTGCTGATCGAGGGCGCGCAAATGCCCAGCGCCCAGTGGTTCCCCGGCGCTACCTTGAACTTCGCCGAACACCTGCTGCGCCGTCGTGACGATGCCGTGGCAGTCGTCGCCATCGGCGAAAACGGTCAACGGGAACAGCTGACCTGGGCCGAACTGGCAAGCCATGTCGCCGGTTTTCAAAATAGCCTGAAAGCCGCCGGCATCGGCCTCGGCGACCGCGTGGCGGCGTGCATGCCGAACACCTGGCAAACCCTGGTGGCCATGCTCGCCACCACCAGCCTGGGTGCGATCTGGTCCTGTTCTTCACCAGATTTCGGCACCCACGGGGTGATCGATCGCTTCGGCCAGATCGAACCAAAAGTGCTGATCACCTGCGCTGGCTACCGCTACGCCGGCAAAGAGATCGACCAGACCACCAAGGTCAATGAAATCCTCGGACAGTTGCCGTCTTTGCAGCAATTGATTGTTGTGCCTTATGCGCGTCCTCAAGCGCGCATCGAGGATTTCCACTGCCAGGCCAACGTGACGCTGTGGGACGATTTTTACGACCCGAGCGGCGAGCCGCAATTCGTTCCCGTGCCTTTCGCCCATCCGCTGTACATCCTCTACTCCAGCGGCACCACCGGTGTACCGAAGTGCATTGTGCACAGCACCGGCGGCGTGCTGCTGCAACACGTCAAGGAACATGGCCTGCACACCGACCTCGGCGCCGGCGACCGTTTGTTCTACTACACCACCTGCGGATGGATGATGTGGAATTGGCTGGTCTCGGCGTTGGCCGTCGGCAGCGCCGTGGTGCTGTATGACGGCTCGCCATTTCATCCAGGGCCGGAGCGCTTGATCGACCTGATCGACGACGAACGTCTCAATGTCTTCGGCACCAGCCCGAAATTCCTCACTGCGCTGGAAAGCAATGGCTTGAAGCCGTGCGAAAGTCATGACCTGAGCAGTCTGAGAACCATCCTGTCCACCGGCTCGGCGCTGTCGCCGCAAAGCTTCGATTACGTCTACCGCGCGTTCAAGTCCGACCTGTGCCTGTCTTCGATGTCCGGTGGTACCGATATCGTTTCGTGCTTTGTGATTGGCAACCCGGTCCTGCCGGTGCGCCGTGGTGAGATGCAATGCAAGAGCCTGGGCATGGCGGTCGAAGTGTGGAACGACGATGGCAAGCCTGTGATCGGTGAAAAAGGCGAACTGGTGTGCACCCGGCATTTCCCGGCCATGCCCATCGGCTTGTGGAACGACCCGCAACAGGAAAAGCTGCGCGCTTCGTATTTCAGCCTGTTCCCCGGCGTCTGGGCCCAGGGCGATTATGCCGAGCAACTGCCCCATGGCGGCATGCTGATCCATGGCCGCTCCGACGCGGTGCTCAACCCCGGCGGCGTACGCATCGGCACGGCAGAAATCTACCGTCAGGTGGAGAAAGTCCCGCAGGTGCTGGACAGCGTCGCCATCGGTCAGCAATGGCAGGATGACGTGCGGGTGGTGCTGTTCGTGAAATTGCGCGACGGCGTCGAACTGGACGAAGCGCTGCAACAACAGATCCGTCAGGTCATCCGCGCCAACACCACGCCACGGCATGTGCCGGCGAAGATTGTCGCAGTGACGGACATTCCGCGGACCATCAGCGGCAAGGTGGTCGAGTTGGCGGTGCGCAACGTGGTGCATGGCCAGAAGGTGAAGAACACCGATGCACTGGCCAACCCCGAAGCCCTGGAGCAATTTCGAAACCGCCCCGAACTGAATGACTGACGCCGGCGCTAGTCCACCAAACCCCATTCACCCGGCGGTGCATGGGGGGTGGGCGCGGCCTCGGCGTGCATTTTCAGGCGCAAGCGCAAGTTGTTCACCGAATCCGCATGTTTCAACGCCTCTGCCTCATCGATTGCGCCCTCGGCAAACAGCGCGAACAGCGCCCCGTCAAACGTCTGCATCCCCACCTCTGAAGACTTCTCCATGATCCCCTTGAGTTCGCCAAACTCATTGCGCCGGATCAGGTCGCCGATGGTCGGCGTTCCCAGCATCACCTCCACCGCCGCCCGACGCTGCCCATCGCGGGTACGCACCAGGCGTTGGGAAACAAACGCCTTGAGGTTGTTGCCCAGGTCGTTGAGCAACTGCCCCCGGCGCTCTTCGGGAAAGAAATTGATCACCCGATCCAGCGCCTGATTGGCGTTGTGCGCATGCAACGTGGAAATTACCAGATGACCGGTATCGGCAAACGCCAGCGCGTGTTCCATCGTCTCGCGGTCGCGAATTTCGCCGATCAGCACGACATCGGGTGCCTGGCGCAGGGTGTTTTTCAGTGCGGCATGGAAACTGCGGGTATCGACACCGACCTCGCGCTGATTGACGATCGACTTTTTATGCCGATGGATAAACTCGACCGGGTCTTCAATAGTGATGATGTGGCCACTGCTGTGGCGATTACGGTAATCGATCAGCGCCGCCAGCGAGGTCGACTTGCCCGAGCCGGTCGAACCGACGAACAGCATCAGCCCTTGTTTGAGCATCACGGTTTCAAGCAGCACCGCTGGCAAGTTGAGGTCTTCGAAGCGTGGAATGTCGAGTTTGATGTTGCGCGCCACGATGGAAACATCATTGCGCTGCTTGAAGATATTGAGCCGGAAACGCCCGACCCCGGGCAGGGAAAGTGCCAGGTTCATTTCCAGGTCCCGATCGAACTCCAGGCGCTGTTCGGCGTCCATGATGGACGCGGCAATGGCCGCCACTTCTCCCGGCTTGAACGGTTGATCGGTCAGGGCTTTGAGCACACCGTCAAATTTCGCGCTGGGTGGCGCGCCCGTGGACAGGTAAAGATCGGAGCCATGGCGGCTGGCCAGAATCTGCAGCAGTGCATCGATTTCCATGGCAAAAAGCACCCACGAAGCATTCAATGAAAAAAATGACCCCACGCGGGTCATCCAGCGTCTACCGCCTTGCAAGGATAGTAGACGCCGCCACACTGACTCACGCGCAGGACATGTAGATGAACGCACCACCGACCGCCAGCGATGCCCAGGCCTTGATTGCCCGACTGGACTGGACAAACAACCCGTTGGGCGCCGCCGAAAACTGGCCGCAGAGCCTGCGCACTGCGGTGGACATCGTGATCCACTCGCCAATGCCGATGCTATTGCTGTGGGGCCCGCAGCTCACGCAGATCTACAACGACGGCTTCGCCTTCCTCGCCGGCAGCAAACACCCTCACGCTTTCGGACAACCGGCGCACCAGATCTGGCCGGAACTCAAAGACTTTACCGACCCGATTTACAGCGCCGTCCTACAGGGCCAGGTGCGGACCTACAGCGAGCAACGCTTCACCCTACAGCGCGACGGCCAGGACTCCGACTTCTGGCTGGATTTGACCTACAGCCCCATTCGCAATGAAAGCGCCGAGGTTGCCGGGATTCTGGTCACGGCCATCGAAACCAACGAACGCCGCCGCATCGCCCTCGAACTGGAACAACGCTCCGCCGCCAGCCTCAAGGCCCAGCAAGACACCGAGCAGCGCCTGCAACTGGCACTGGCCGCCACCGATGCCGTCGGCACCTGGGACTGGGACATTGGTGAAGACCGTTTCATCGCCGATGCGCACTTCGCGCAATTGCATGGCATCGATCCGGCCATGGCCAACCAGTTGCCGATCAGCGAATACCTCCACGGCGTGCACCCGGAAGACCGCGCCATGATCGCCCGCAGCATCAAGCACTGCATCACCCATGGCAGCGAGTACGCCGAGGAATATCGCTTGCTGCAAGCCGACGGCCAGTTGCGCTGGGTGTTTGCCCGGGGTCGTTGCTACAAGGACCACCATGGCCGGCCGATCCGTTTTCTCGGCGCCGCGCTGGACCTGACCGAACGCAAACACATCGAACAGGCCTTGCGCCAAAGCCAGACCGAGCTGCAACTGATCATCAACGCGATGCCTATCCTGATCAGTTATGTGGACCGCGAAGAGCGCTTTCGCCTGAACAATGCCGCCTATCTGGAATGGTATGGCCTCACGCCCCAGGAGCTTTACGGCCGCACCATTCGTGAAGTGCTCGGCGATGAAGCCTATGCCCTGCGCGCCGAATACATCGCCGAGGCGCTTAAAGGCAAGACCTGTTGTTTCAGCATCAGCGCCGATCACCGCGATGGCAGCACCCGCCAGGCCCTGATGAACTACCTGCCACGCCACGGCGCAGACGGCGCGGTGAATGGTTTCTACATCTTCGTGATCGACGAGACCGAGCGCAAACAGACCGAAGAGGCGCTGCGCAACCTCAACGAAACCCTGGAAGAACGCGTGAGCGCTCGCACCCAACAACTGGCCGAAGCCAACCAGCGACTGCAGAACGAGATGTTCGAGCGTGAGCGTGCCGAAGACGCCTTGCGGCATGCGCAGAAAATGGAAGCGGTCGGCCAGCTCACCGGCGGCATCGCCCATGACTTCAACAACATGCTCACCGGGATCATCGGCAGCCTCGATTTGATGCAGCGCTACATTGCCGATGGGCGCGCGGCCGAGATCGGTCGCTTCACCGAAGCGGCAGTGTCCTCGGCCCATCGCGCCGCCGCCCTGACCCATCGGTTGCTGGCATTCTCAAGGCGTCAGTCACTGGATCGCAGGCCACTGGACGCCAACCAGCTGGTGCATTCCCTGGAAGACTTGCTCAGCCGGACCAAGGGCGATCACATCGAGCTCAAACTGAAGCTGGCCGATGAGGTCTGGCCGGTCAGTACCGATGTCAGCCAACTGGAAAACGCCTTGCTCAACCTCGTGATCAATGCCCGGGATGCGATGCCCGATGGCGGCGAGCTGTTGATCGAAACCGCCAATGTTCACCTCGACGGCAGCGACGTCACCCCGCTGGAGCCGGTCAGGGCCGGGGATTACCTGATGATTGCCGTCAGCGACAACGGTGCCGGCATGACCCCATCGGTACTGGCCAAGGCCTTCGATCCGTTCTTCACCACCAAACCCATCGGCCAGGGCACCGGCCTTGGGTTGTCGATGATCTATGGTTTCGCCCAGCAATCGGGCGGGCACGTCAGCCTGCACAGCCGGCCGGGCCAGGGCACCAGCGTTCGCCTGTATTTGCCACGGTTGCACGTCGCCCTGCCGGAACACGCTCAGCTGCCCGTCGCAGGTGAAGCACCGCCAGCGGTTGCCGGTGAAACCGTGGTGTTGGTGGAAGACGATCCGGCGGTGCGCATGCTGGTGCTCGACCTGCTCAAAGAGTTGGGTTATCACGCCCATGAAGCCGAAGATGCGCAGAGCGCCCTGCCCTTGCTGGAGTCCGACCTGCGGGTTGATCTGCTGGTAACCGATGTCGGGCTGCCGGGCATGAACGGTCGGCAACTGGCGGAAATCGCTCGTCAGCACCGCCCGGAACTCAAAGTGCTGTTCATTACCGGCTATGCCGAGAAAGCCGCCGAACGCCAGGGCTTCCTGGAGGAAGGCATGGACATGGTGGCCAAACCCTTTTCCATGGACCTGTTGGCCAACAAGATTCGCACGATGATCGGCCAAGCCGGCTAAGTTAAGGCATAATCGCGCGCCCCACGCTGGCACCAACATAGCCACCACCGTTGCAAGGTACTGCCCATGAAAGCCCAAGCCCGCCATATTCTGGTGAAAACCTCGGAAGAAGCCGAGCAGCTCAAACAACGCATCGCCAAGGGCGAAGCCTTCGATGTGCTGGCCAAGAAATACTCCACCTGCCCGTCCGGCAAACGCGGCGGCGATCTTGGCGAAGTACGGCCCGGGCAGATGGTCGGGGCGATCGATGCGGTGATCTTCAAAAAACCGCTGCGGGTGGTGCATGGGCCGATCAAGAGCAAGTTCGGGTATCACCTGGTGCAGGTGTTTTACCGGGACTGATCGGTTGGCTCGATATACAGGGTGAGGCTCCCTCGCCACAAAAACCACAGCCACCACAGGCATTGCATTTCAATCTTTGGGAATCAGTGCCCCCGGCACTTGAATCACCCGACTCGCCAAGCGATGCCCCGCTTCAGCAGCCTCGACCGGGCTCCCGCCCTTGAGGCGGCAAGCCAGATAGGCCGCGCTGAACGAATCCCCCGCCGCCGTGGTGTCCACCACCCGTTCGACCACTTGCGCCGGCACTTCGAACGACTCGCCGTCACAGCGAATCAGACACGCCTCGGCACCGCGCTTGAGCACCACTTCGGGCGTGCCCATCTGCTCATAAGCGGCAAACACCGCCGCGCAATCGGAAAACTGGAACAGCGCTTGCTCGTCCTCAACCGTCAGCAACGCCAGGTCGACATAGGGCAGCACACGGCGATAGGCCGCCCGTGCTTCCTCGACCGAAGCCCACAGGCGTGGTCGATAATTGTTGTCGAACACGATCCGCGCATCCCGCTGTCGGGCTTCGATCAGGGTGTCCAGCAGTTTCTCCCGGCCCTGCTCACCGAGCACCGCCAAGGTGATGCCGCTGAAGTACAACACGTCGTAATCCGGCAGCGCCGCCAGGATCGGCGCGGCCGCCGGGGTGGTAAAGCAATCGCGCACGGCCGCTTCATTGCGCCAGTAGAGAAAACGCCGCTCGCCGGCCGCATCGGTCTGGATGCAATACAGACCGGGCAAGCGACCGGGCAACCGCTGAACCATATCTAGCCCGATATGTTCGCTGGCCCAACTCTGGCACATCGCATCGCTGAAACTGTCGTCACCCAGGGCAGTGACGTAATCCACCGTGCCGCCATCGCCCAGTTCACGGGCCAGATAGACCGCGGTGTTCAGGGTATCGCCGCCGAAGCTCTGTTGCAGAGAGCCGTCGGCGCGTTGCTGCAATTCGATCATGCACTCGCCGATCAGGGCGATGCGCGGGGTGTTGGGGCCCAGGGGGCTGATAGTGCTCATGTTGTGGGTCTCTGGTGTTTCTGTTGTGTCTGGGCGGACGTCTTCGCGGGCAAGCCTCGCTCCTACAAGGAATGTGGGTCGACACCAACCCTGTAGGAGCGAGGCTTGCCCGCGATGGCCGCGCCTCGATCTAAACCTTAAAAACAGGTTTCCATGGTCTCGATAACATTCAGCTGCTCATCCACCAGACACCCGATACGCCACTTGTCGAACGTCAAACACGGGTGCGAAGTCCCGAACGAAATGATATCGCCCACCCGCAACTCAACCCCCGGCGCCACGGTCATGAAGGCGTGCTGGTCCATCACCGCCGTCACCTTGCAGGCACTCACATCATCGCCAATCGCCGGCACCACGCCGGCCTTGTAACGCAGCAACGGCACCGGCAAACCGGCGTCGTAGGCCACGTCGCGCTTGCCCAGGGCGATCACCGCAAAACCCGGTTCGGGCAACGACTGCACATGCGCCCAGACTTCCAGCGCCGGTCGCAAACCTTCGTGCAGGTCGCTGCGACGGTCGAGCACGCAGCATTGCGCTTCTTTATAGATGCCATGGTCGTGGGCCACGTAACTGCCGGGGCGCAGCACGCTGAGGAAACGCCCGCCGGCATTCTGCGCTTCGAAAGACTCGGCGATCAGGTCGTACCAGGCCGAGCCCGACGCAGTGATGATCGGCTTGGCAATCGCGAACGCGCCGCTGTCCTGTAGCTGCACCGCCAGACGCACCAGGGAAGCGGCGAACTCGCGGATGCCGCTCACCGCATGATCGCCGTGAATCACTCCTTCGTAACCTTCGATACCGGTCAGCGCCAACGCCGGTTGAGCGTTGATAGCCTTGGCCAGTGCCAGCACTTCGGCTTCGGTGCGGCAACCGCAACGACCGCCGACCACGCCGTACTCGATCATCACGTTCAGGCGCACACCGCGCGAGGCGAAAAACGCGCCGAGGTCGGCGACGTTATCCGGGTGATCGACCATGCAATAAAAATCGAAAGTCGGGTCTGCCAGCAGGTCGGCGATCAGCGCCATATTTGGCGTGCCGACCAGTTGATTGGCCATCAGTACCCGGCGCACACCATGGGCGTAGGCCGCACGGGTTTGCGTGGCACTGGCCAGGGTGATGCCCCAGGCACCGGCGTCCAGTTGGCGACGAAACAGCGCCGGGGTCATGCTGGTTTTACCGTGAGGTGCCAGTTCCGCGCCGCTGTGGCTGACGAAGTCCTGCATCCAGCGAATGTTGTGTTCCAGCGCGTCGCGGTGCAGCACCAGGGCCGGCAGGCTGACGTCCCGCACCAGGTTGGCGCCGGTCTGGGCGGCGCCCTTTTCCACGGCGGCGGTATTGATGGCAGTAGACATGGTCGATCTCCTCACACACGGCCGCAGGCAGCCGCTGTTATTCGTTGATACGCCGGGCGAGGCTGTTGGCGCTGTCGATCAGCACCCGGCGATAGTCGTTGTAATTGTTCTTCGCATCGGCCCGTGGGGCGACGATGCACAGGGTCGCGATGGCCACGCCGCTCGGGTCTTTGACCGGGGCGGCGAAGCAATGGGTAAAGGTGTCGGCGACGCTGTCGAAGGAAAAGAATCCGTCGATGGCGGCCTGGCGGATTTCCGCGAGAAACTGCTCCAGCGGCAGACGCTCGCCGTCGGGCAGGATGAAGTCTTCGGGGTCGATCAAATCGACGATCTGCTGATCGCTCAGGTGCGCCAGCAGCAGGCGCCCGGAAGCGGTCCAGGGGATCGGCGCGTTTTCGCCGATGTCCGAGGAAATGCGGAAATGCCGCTCACCCTCTTTCATCAATGCCACGGTGTATTTGCGCCCGTTGAGCAGGCACATCTGCGCGGTTTCGCGGGTCTGGCTGACGATTTCCTGCAAGGCGTGATCGGCCTCGCGGGACAGGTCGAAATGACGCAGATGCGCTTGTCCGAGGAAGTACAGCTGACGACCGAGGTAAACGTGACCTTCCTTGCCCACGGGTTCGAGGATGCGCCGCTCCAATAAGGACGCAACCAGTTCGTAGACCGTGGATTTCGGGCTGCCAATGCCGCTGGCGATTTCGTTCGGGCGCAGGGGCTGGCCGATTTCCTTGAGGAAATCGAGGATGTCGAACGCCCGGTCCAGACCGCGAGCCCGGCGCTTGATGGTGTCTTCGGTCATATCTTCAGGTTCCCATTCAGAGTGCCGGGAGTTTACCCAGAAGGCCGCCTTCGCGGGCAAGCCTCGCTCCTACAGGATTTCGCCGTTTGTAGGAGCGAGGCTTGCCCGCGAAGAATTCACTGCGGTTCAGGCCTTTTTCTTGTAGGCGATGCAATCAATCTCGACCTTGCAATCGACCATCATGTTCGCCTGCACGCAGGCCCGGGCTGGGGCGTGTTCGCTTTTGAAGTACTCGGAAAACACCTTGTTGAAACTCCAGAAGTCCCGCGGGTCTTCCAGCCACACGCCCGTGCGCACCACGTCTTCGAGCCCGTAACCGGCCTCTTCCAGAATCGCGATCAGGTTTTTCATGGCCTGGTGAGTCTGCTCGACAATCCCGCCCACGATGATTTCACCATCCACCGCCGGCACTTGGCCGGACACGTGCAGCCAGCCATCGGCTTCGACGGCGCGGGCAAAAGGACGGGGCTGGCCGCCACCGGCAGTGCTGCCGGTGCCGTAACGAGTAATGCTCATGGATGTTTCTCCTGATTAAAAAGTGAAGGCTTAAAAGCGGGTGCTCTTGAGAAATTCCGCCAGTCGCGGCGACTGCGGGCGCTCGAACAGTTCCTTGGGCGGCCCCTGCTCTTCGATCCGCCCCTGATTCATGAACACGATCTTGTCCGAGACCTCGAAGGCAAAGCGCATTTCGTGGGTCACCAGCAACATGGTCATGCCGTCCTCGGCCAGGCCCTTGATCACGTTCAACACTTCGCCCACCAGTTCCGGATCGAGGGCCGAGGTGACTTCATCGAACAGCATCAGGCTCGGGTTCATCGCAATCGCCCGGGCAATCGCCACGCGCTGTTGCTGACCACCGGACAACTGACCGGGGTAATGATCGCGGCGCTCCAGCAGGCCAACCCGCTGCAGCCATTTTTCCGCCAGCGCCACGGCTTCATCCTTATGCAGCTTTTTCACCTTGAGCAAACCAAGGGTGACGTTCTGCAACGCGGTGAGGTGCGGGAACAGATTGAATTGCTGGAAAGCCATGCCGGTCATGGCGCGATGGCGGGCGATGACCTTTTCCGGGTGGCGCACGCGCTTGCCATTGACCTCGTCATAGCCGATGGATTCACCGTCGAGCAGAATCTGCCCGCCCTGGAACTCTTCGAGCATGTTCACGCAGCGCAGCAGCGTGGTCTTGCCCGAGCCGCTGGAGCCGATCAGCGTGACCACATTGCCGCGCTGCATGGTCAGGTCGACGCCCTTGAGCACTTCGAGCTGGCCGTATTGCTTGTGCAGGCCGCGAATGTCCAGCAGCGCCTGGTTCTGGGTCGAAACTTGAGCTTGTGTCATGGCAAGGCCACCCGCTTTTCAATGTGCCGGCCGAGTAATTCGATGGCGTAGTTGATGACGAAAAACAGCAATCCGGCGAACAGGTAAAACTCCAGGGTCATGAAGGTCCGGGCGATGATCTGCTGGGTGCTGAGCAGCAGCTCGGCGACGCCGATCACCGACAACAAGGTCGACGCCTTGACGATCTCGGTGGACGAGTTGACCCACGTCGGCAAAATCTGCCGCAATGCCTGGGGCAGCAACACATAACCCAGCGCCTGGTAAAACGTCAGGCCGATGGCCTTGCTCGCTTCCATCTGACCGCTGGGCAGCGCTTGCAACGCACCGCGCACGATCTCGGCGACATGGGAACCGCAAAACAGCGTCAGGCCCAAAGTACCTGCCCCGAAGGCGCTGATCTGCCAGCCCAGTGCCGGCGCCATGTAGAAGCAGGCCAGCACCAACACGAACACCGGTGTGCCGCGAATGATGTCGACGTAAAACCGAAACGGCGCGCGCATCCAAAACGTGCCGTAGGTGAGTACCAGGCCGGCGACGATGCCGACCAGCGTACCCAGCAAAATCGCCAGGCCTGAGCACTGCACACTGGTCAGGAAGCCCTGCCACAGGACATCCCGGGCCACCCATAACTCATGCAACCAGCTGGGGGATTCGTACATGGGGCCTCCTATCGGCGAATCGCCAGACGCTGCTCGAGGTAACGCAGCATCATGGCAATGAGGTAACAGGCCGCAACATAGAGCGCTGTGGTCACCAGCCAGGTTTCAATCACCCGGTAGCTCTCGACATTGATCTTGCGCGCGTAATAGGTCAGCTCCGGCACGGCAATCGCCGCCGCCAGCGAGGTGTCCTTGAACAGCGAAATGAAGTTGTTCGACAGCGCCGGCAGCACATTGCGCAGCATCACCGGCACGGTGACGTACGCCTTGACCTGCCACTCGCCCAAGCCGATCGCCAACCCGGCTTCACGCAGCCCCTTGGGAATGCTCAACAGCCCCCCACGAAACACTTCAGTCAGATAGGCCCCGGCATACAGCGACAGGGTGATGATGAACGAGGGGATCTTGTCCAGACGAATCCCCAGGCTCGGCAGCGCGAAGTAGATCAACAGAATCAACACCAGAATCGGCGTATTACGGATCACCGTCACATACACCGACGCCAGCACCCGCAATGCGCGATGCTTCGACAGCAAAGCAAACGCCATCAGCAGGCCGATCACGCAGCCGATGGCGATCGACACCAGCGCCAGCTCAAGACCCAGGCCGAGCCCCGCCAGCAAGGTGTCGAAGTCGCGCCACACGGCGGCAAAATTCAACTGATAGTTCATGGTCAGCAGTACCTTGAGCGGGGCGCGTTATCGGCACCCCGCTCTCACGGGATCATTTGAATTCGACTGGAAAACCGATGGCTGGGGTTGGCAGGTCGACACCGAACCATTGTTTGAAGGAGGCCGCGTAAGTCGGGAATTCGACACCGGTCATGCCCTCATGCAGGACGGTGTTGACGAAGTTCAGCCAATCCTGATCGCCGCGTTTGACCGCACAGGCGTAGGTCTGCGGGCTCCAGGCGTAGGTCGGGCTGCGATAACGGCCAGGGTTCTGCACCATCAGGTATTTCACCGACGACTGATCGGTGGCCGCCGCGTCGGCCCGGCCGGAGTTCACCGCCTGATACATCAAGTCAACGCTGTCGTATTGATCGACTTTGGCCTTGGGCAGTGCCTGATGCACCAGTTCTTCGGCGTACACGTTCTGCAGCACCGCCACGGTCACGCCGTCGGCGGCGGCCTTGAGGTCTTCGATTTCCTTGTACTTGCTGTTGGCCGGCAGCAACAGGCCAACACCTTCGCGGTAGTACGGCAGCGTGAACGCGACCTGTTGGGCCCGGCTGGCGGTCACGGTGATGAACTGGCAACTCATGTCGACCTTGTCGGTCAGCAGGTTCGGAATCCGCGCATCGGACGACTGCACCACGAACTCGACCTTGCTCGGGTCGTTGAACAACCCCTTGGCCACCATCCGCGCGATATCGATATCAAAACCCTGCAACTTGCCGTCCGCTCCCTGGAAGTGCCACGGCGCGTTGGTACTGCCCGTGCCCACGATCAATTTCCCACGGGCCAGCACGCTGTCGAGCTTGCTGTCTGCCGCTTGGGCGACACCCATGACAGCGGCCGAAGCCGCGAGAACGAAAACACACGCTTTAAACAAGGAAAGTCGGCGATGCATGGCAAGCACTCCAGGGCTGTGTTTATTCCGCTATACCGGAACTTGGTATGTAACAACGGAATAGACAGCAGAAAGTGTGCCACAGGTTGTGGGCGGAATCTCGGGGGATTTGAAAAGTGATTTGAATCAAGTGGATGCGAAGTGGATGCGCTAGAACGCCAAACAGACGTTACAAAATGCACAAGTGCTGAACGCTACTTATGGCTACAGGGTGCGGGTAATTGGGTCACATTTCAGGGCGCACTCAACCTTGGGGTGCACTCAAATCGCGATCGAGGCAAGTCATGCGCCTACAGGCGCTTGAGGTACCTGTAAGAACAGGTCTGTAACTGCATACTTCCTAACGCTTAACAGCCTCCTCATAAACTTGCCCGCGCTCCCGTTTACCAACCGCTATTACCGTCACTACCAGAACCTCATCCACAACCCGATAAACCAATCGATACCCGGCACTACGCAGCTTGATCTTGTAAGCATTGCCCAGCCCACTCAGCCGATCCGCTGGAACGTGCGGATTAGCCAACCGCTCCTGAAGCTTCTTCTTGAACTGCTCCCTCAACGTTGACCCAAGCTTCTGCCACTCCTTCCAGGCCTTTTCAGAAAACTCCAGCTCATAGGTCATCGATAGAAACCTTGATCGTAGGATCGTTTTCTCGTTCGCGGCAAAGGGCTACCAGCTCCATGTCTTCAAGCCGGTCCATCATCGCTTCGTATTCTTTGGCTGGGACGCAGTAGAAAGCGGGCTCATTACGGTTGAGGATTGCGACAGACAAACCACCACCGGCAGCGACCGTCCCCATGGGGTTTTTCTTTAGTTCGGAAATGCTCGCTACGACCTGTGAAAGCACGATGTGTGTCATTACGCTACTCCTTGAAGTGCTTTTAATGGCGCTAAAAATAGCACTCCGAACCAAGTCTGGCATCTATCCTTTACTCATAGAAATTGGAATTTGGACCACTGGCACCGAACCCCACCTGTAATTTCTGACAGTAGACCCACCCGCTCGCCTCCTTTAACGTCAAAGGGCCTTCGATAGTCTTTGAAAAGGAGATTTCAATGAGTTCGATGTCCACCCACCCACTGGATCCGGCCTACCGCAAAGTGCTCAACACCTGGCGCACGGTGATTCTGTATTTCGGCAACGACCACTGTCCCGCCTGCGAATGGGCCGAGCCGGTTTTCCGTGAAATTGCCGAGAAGTACAAAGATCACGCGTGCATCTATGTGCTGGATACAAGCAAGTCCCCTCGGCATCCGGAAGTCAAAGGCACACCCACTGTGCTCTTTTGCAAGGAGGGGAAGCTGCTGGCGAAGCTCAAGGGCATAGGGACCCCGGAAACCCTGGAAGAACATTTCAAAAAGCACATCGGCAAGCTCAGGCCCAAAAGAGTTGCCCGAAAACCGCGTCGCGACTTGCCGTGGTTACAGAAAACCCTCAGCACCTTATGCACTGCGCCTCGGGCACGGGAGCGGTTGAATGCACGTTTGATGAGTAACGTTTGAGTCGACCACTATCGCAATAACACACCGAACCCTGTGGGAGCGGGCTTGCTCGCGAAAGCGGTGTGTCAGTCGACATCAATGTTGATTGTGCTGCCGTCTTCGCGGGCAAGCCCCCTCGCCACAAAGAATCTTCCACAGGGAATCACTAGCGTGCTTATCGTCCGGAAAAACGCAGCCGCGACAACATCCGCAGGTCGCCCTCGCGGTAATAGTCATCGGTCCAGCTGTCATCCGTCGCCAACGGCCGGACCTGCTTGAGTTGCAGTTTCTTTGCGAAGTAGCGGAACCGGTAATGCTCGTAAAAGCGCAGCAGTTCCAGCCCGTAACGATCGGCCAGGTCGGTGTCGCCACGGATGATCAGGTAGTTTTCGTCATTGCCGTTGCTGGCTGCGTCACTGAGGTTGTGGCTGCCGCTGATGATGGTCGGTGAGTCGCTGGTGAAGTCGACGACGATGGCTTTGGTGTGCACCAGCAGGTTGCCCTTCTGGCCTTTCATGTTTTCCTTGAGCCAGCCTTCCAGGCCGGTGTTGAGCAGCGCGGTGGCAGCGAATTCGGCGGTGCGGTCGGCGTGGAAACCGGTGATGCTGCTGACCGTGTTTTGCAGGCCGTAACGCAAGATGTCGTCGTGAGGCTGGCCGAGCAGCGCGTTGAGTATTTTGTCCGGCAAGGTGAATGCGGTGACAAACAGCAGGTCTTTTTTGGCGGCGTTGATGATCTTGATGAACTCACTCAAGTCGCCCTCGCCCGAGCGCGGTGAAAAGCCGGCGAACAGCGGCTGGTCAGGCTGCATTGGATTATGTTCCGTGAGCCAGTCCCGCGTGGCGCCGACGTCCGTCGGTGTGGCCCAGACCTGCTCGAAGGTTTGCAGGTAAGTGGCGCCGATCCGAGCGTCGTCCAGCACATGCACGACATTGGCCTGACGGTAGACGCCGTTGGCAGTGAAGTTGGTACTGCCGCAGAGTACCGCTTCGGGCTGATGCTGCCCCGCCGCATCGAGCCGGCTCAGGACCATGAACTTATCGTGAAAGATATTGTGGGTGACTCGCCCACGCTTATTCGCCGCCGGGATTTTTTCCAGGCTGGCTTCGTTCAACGCCGTGGTGTCTTCGCCGGGTTGGGCGTGGTACAGGACCCGAACCTTTACACCGCGCTCGAAGGCGGCGTTCACCGCATCGACGATCGCCTGCAACTGGTATTCATAGATCGCGATGTCCAGCGCCCACTGGCCATCCACGGCACGTTCGATAAACCCAAGCAGGCGTGCGAGCAGACCATTTTCCAGCCATTGCCGCGGCGCGTCGGGCCATTCTTCGATGGGCAGTTTCTTGTTGACGCTGAGCAGCGCATCGAGGTCGGCGAATTTGCGCTGGAACGCCTGGCTGGCAGCCACCGCCCGATTGAAAATCACGTTCTGGCCCTTGGGCAGGCCATTGTCCGTGGTGACCGTCACTTCCAGGCTTTCACCCAACTGTGGCGCATCGGCAGTGCCATAGGCCAGGTGAACCCGATAATGGATCGTCACACCCGGATTGATCGCGTAATCGGCCCAGCGAAATTTCTGCAAAGGCGCGGCATCGCTCGGGGTGGCGTGAAACTGAGGGAACGTATGATCCTTGCCGGGAAAGGTTAGGCTGTTGAACAGAAACAGCCAGGGTTTATCGCCTTGCTGTTTTTCGATGGCAAACCCCAGCAGGCCTTTGCGGCGGGGTTCGGCCAGGTCGATGGCCAGCAGCACACCGTTGGTGCCAGCGTAGGCTTTGACGCGGAAATCGTCCTGATCGTTGCGGGCTAGAACGCGCATGGGTCACTCCTGTGATGGGTTTGCTTACAGAGCATAGGGCAGCGATGCGATGGGGCCAGCACTGTCAGCACAAAACTCAACCTGAAATCAGCTCATCGATATGTCGATAATCAACCTGTAACTGCGCTGCCAACACCTTTGCCCGCCCGAGCCGAATCGGCCCGCGCTCGATGTCGATCAGCAACCCCGGACAATCCAGCTCCGGCAATGTCGACCATTCCTTCAACCGTCCATCCGTCACTAGCAACAGCCGCTGCTGTTCGGCCTGAAAACGCTTTTGCCGTGCCACCAGCCAGTGCCCCGCCTCGCCCAGCGCCGCCAGCATCGGCGTCCCGCCGCCGGCGCCCAATCCCTCGAGCCAATCGCGTAAGCCCGCAGAAGCTTTCAACCCCTGCACCTGCCACTTCGGCAAGTGACCGCTGGCGGTCAGCAAAGCCAGGCGTGCGCGCTGGCGATAGGCATCGTCGAACAGTTGCGCCAGCAAGCCCTTGGCATCGCTCAACGCCTGATGGCGCCGGGTCGAAGCCGAGGCATCGACGATCACCAGCCACAGTTCATGCGGGGTGCGGGTCCGCAGATGGAACAATAGGTCATCGCGTTGACGCGGTCGGCCATTGAGCAAGGTGCCGGGCCAGTTGACCGATCCGCTACGGGCGGCGTGACGCTTGCCCTGTTTACCGTGATCCAGCCGGCCTGCGCGGGGTCTGGCATTCGCCCCCGCGTCTGATCGAGGGCGAATGCCTAGGGCTTTTTTGGCCAGCTCGGCACTTCACGTCGAGCACCGACCGGCAGCGCCTGGGCGGGCATTTCGCCCCACTGGCCCTGACCTTCGTTCGGGTTGGTGGTTTGCGCAGGGGATTGCTGTGGCGCTTGGGAGTTTTGCGGCGCAGAGGTCGAATGCTCCCGACGACGATGACGCAAGGCAAATTCGGCGACCGCGTCGATATCCTCTTCGGCAATGGCGTTCGCACCGCGCCACGCCGCATGTGCCCGCGCCGCGCGCAGCCAGACCAGGTCGGCCCGCAAGCCATCGACGCCGGCAGCAAAGCAGCGCTCGGTGATCTGCGCCAGTGCGGCATCGTCGAGCGGGATACTCGCCAGGGCCGCACGCGCCTTCTGGCAACGCTCGCGCAGGGCGTGTTGCTGACTTTCCCACTCGGCGCAGAACCCTTGCGGATCGCTGTCGAAATCCAGTCGACGACGGATGATCTGGCCGCGCTCGGCGGGTGCGGTATGGCCACTGAGGGCGACGTTCAGGCCAAAGCGGTCGAGCAGTTGCGGGCGCAGTTCGCCCTCTTCCGGGTTCATGGTGCCGATCAGCACAAACTTCGCCGAATGCCGATGGGAAATCCCGTCGCGCTCGATCAGGTTGGTGCCGCTGGCGGCCACGTCGAGCAGCAGGTCCACGAGGTGATCGGGCAGCAAGTTCACTTCATCGACGTAGAGCACGCCGCCATCGGCCTTGGCCAATACACCCGGAGAAAACTGTGCGCGCCCTTCGCTCAGGGCTGCGTCGAGGTCGAGGGTGCCCACCAGTCGTTCTTCGGTGGCGCCCAGGGGCAAGGTGACGAATTGACCGCTGGCCAGCAGGTCCGCCAGACCTCGGGCCAGGGTCGACTTGGCCATGCCGCGCGGGCCTTCGATCAGCACGCCACCGATTTTCGGGTCGATGGCGGTCAGGTACAGGGCGAGCTTCAAGTCATCGGCGCCGACCACGGCGGAGAGCGGGAAATGGGGAGTGTCGGTCATGTTCAAATCTCAGTCATGGTCGGTGGCAGGCACACCTTGTACCTGTGGGAGCGTGGCTTGCCCGCGAAGGCGTCCGCTCAGTCGAAATCAATATTGACGGTGAGGGCCTCTTCGCGGGCAAGCCTCGCTCCCACAGGTTAGCGGTGCCACAGAGTTACCCGTCTTCTTCGATGTCCAGCAACAAATTCTCCAGCGCCTCGCGGTATTCACCCGGTTCCTGCCACATCCCCCGTTGCTGCGCTTCGAGCAGGCGCTCGGTCATGTCGCGCAAGGCGTGGGGATTGTGTTCGCGAACAAACTCTCGAGTCGCCGGATCAAGCAAATAGGCGTCCGCCAGCAACGCATACTGGTGATCGTCGATCAGCTGCGTGGTGGCGTCGAACGCAAACAGGTTATCGACCGTCGCCGCCAGTTCGAACGCGCCTTTATAGCCATGACGCTTGATCCCGTCGATCCATTTCGGATTGGCCGCCCGGGAACGGATCACCCGGTTCAGCTCTTCCTTCAATGTACGGATCTTCGGCAAGTCCGGCTGACTGTGGTCGCCGTGATAACTCGCCGCCGCTGCACCGCTGAGGCTTTCGACGGCCGCCAGCATGCCGCCCTGGAACTGGTAATAGTCGTTGGAATCGAGCAAGTCGTGCTCGCGGTTGTCCTGGTTTTGCAGCACGGCCTGCACCTGGCTCAGACGCTGGGCAAACTGCTCGCGGGCGGCGGTGCCTTCATCGGAGCCGCCGTAAGCGTAGCCGCCCCAGTTCAGGTAAACCTCGGCCAGGTCTTCGCGGCTTTGCCACAAACGACCGTCGATGGCGCCTTGCACGCCGGCACCGTAGGCACCCGGCTTGGCCCCGAAGATCCGCCACCCGGCCTGTCGCCTGGCTACCTCCTCATCCAGACCGGACTCCAGCAGCGCTTCGCGCTCGATACGAACCTTGGCTGCCAACGGGTTGAGATCGTCCGGTTCATCCAGCGCGGCGACTGCTTGCACGGCGGCATCGAATAAACGGATCAGGTTGGCAAAGGCATCGCGGAAGAATCCGGAGACGCGCAAGGTCACGTCCACCCGCGGCCGGTCCAGCAGGCTCAACGGCAGAATCTCGAAGTCGTCGACCCGCTGACTGCCCGTCGCCCACACCGGCCGCACGCCCATCAAGGCCATGGCCTGGGCAATGTCGTCGCCGCCGGTGCGCATGGTCGCGGTGCCCCAGACCGACAGGCCGAGCTGACGCAAGTGATCGCCGTGATCCTGCAAATGCCGCTCGAGAATCAGGTTCGCGGATTGAAAGCCGATGCGCCACGCCGTGGTGGTCGGCAGGTTGCGCACGTCCACCGAATAGAAATTGCGCCCGGTGGGCAACACGTCCAGCCGTCCACGGCTGGGCGCACCACTCGGCCCGGCCGGGACGAATCGCCCGCTGAGGGCGTCCAGCAGGCCGTGCATTTCCGCCGGGCCGCAGGCGTCCAGGCGTGGCGCAACCACCTCGCGCAAGCTGTCGATGATCGCGCTCACGTCGGACCAGCCTGGCTCGCTCAGCCGATCGATTTCAGTGCTCAAGGCTTGCTCGATCAACTGCGCGGCGAACAGTTCCAGACGCTCACGGGTGTCCCCCGCCGTGCGCCACAGCTCATCACTGACCGCCTGCAAGGCATCCGGCCGAGGACCGTTCCAGGGCTCGGCCAACACGCAATCCAGTGGATCGAAGCCCAATTCGAACGCCTTGGCCAGCGCCCGCAGCACGCTCGATTGCGCACCACGACCGTCGCCGCGGGGAATGCGCAGCAAGGCCAATAAAGTGTCGATGCGCAATCGCCCGGTCGGCGACTCGCCAAACACGTGCAGGCCATCGCGAATCTGCGATTCCTTCAAGTCACACAGGTAGGTGTCCAGGCGCGGCAACCAGATCGCCGCGTCGGCATCGCTGTCGAGCTTCTCGTCCAGTTGCAGTTCGCGATCAATGTGCGTGTCGCGCACCAGTTGCAGAATATCGCGCTGCAGTTCCCGGGCACGGCGCGGATCGAGCAACTGCGCTTCGTAATATTCGTCGGCGAGCAATTCGAGATTACGCAGCGGGCCGTAGGTTTCGGCGCGGGTCAGCGGCGGCATCAGATGATCGATGATCACCGCTTGCGTACGACGCTTGGCCTGGGCGCCCTCGCCCGGGTCGTTGACGATAAACGGATAGATGTTCGGCAGCGGTCCAAGCAGCGCGTCGGGCCAGCAGTTTTCCGACAGCCCGACGCCCTTGCCCGGCAGCCATTCGAGGTTGCCGTGCTTGCCGACGTGGATCACGCCGTGGGCCCCGTAGGTGTTGCGCAACCAGAAGTAAAACGCCAGATAACCGTGGGGCGGCACCAGGTCCGGGTCGTGATAGACCGCGCTCGGGTCAACCTGATAACCCCGCGCTGGTTGAATGCCGACGAAGGTCAGGCCGAAGCGCAACCCGGCAATCATCATTCGCCCGCCACGGAACATCGGATCGTTTTCAGGCGAGCCCCAACGTTGCAACACCGCCTCGCGGTTGGCTTCGGGCAGCGCGTTGAACATCAAAAAGTAATCGTCCAGCGCCAGGCTTTGCTGACACGGGCGTTGATCGATAGTGTCCAGGTCATTGCTGACGCCACCGAGCAGTTGCTGGATCAGCGCGGTGCCGCTGTCCGGCAACTCGGCCGGCAACGGATAACCTTCTTGATGCAGCGCACGCAGGATATTCAGCGCCGCGGCGGGTGTGTCGAGACCGACGCCATTGCCGATGCGTCCATCGCGAGTCGGGTAGTTGGCGAGGATCAGGGCAATGCGTTTTTCACCGTTGGGCACTCGCGCCAGATCGATCCAGCGCCGTGCCAGTTCGGCGACAAAATCCATCCGTTCCGGTTGTGGTCGATAGCAAACCACATCGGACTGACTGCGCTCGCTGCGCCACGCCAGATCCTTGAAGCTGATCGGCCGACTGATGATTCGCCCGTCCAGCTCCGGCAGCGCGATGTGCATCGCCAAGTCACGGGGACCGAGGCCTTGCTCGCTGGCACGCCAACCGGGCTCGTTGTCCTGGGCGCAGATCGCCTGAATCACCGGGATGTTGCGACGAAACGGCCGCAGGTGCGGCGTTTCAGGGCTGGACTGGGCGAAACCGGTGGTGTTCAGAATCACCCCCGCCTCGACGTCATCCAGCCAGTCCTCGACCACCGACAGGCAGCCAGGCTCTTTCAGACTGGCCAGCGCAATCGGCAACGGGTTGAGCCCCGCCGCCTGCAAACGCTGGCAGAAAATATCGATGAAACCGGTGTTCGCCGCCTGCAAGTGCGAGCGGTAAAACAGCACCGCCGCCACCGGCTGATCGGCCTGCCAGTCGGCTTGCCAATCCTGAAGGTGCGCGGGGCTTTTTTGCGGGTGGTAGATCGCGGTGCGTGGCAGGGTTTGAGGCTCGGACCATGGATAATCGCGACCCAGCCAGCGACTGGCGAGGCAGCGAAACAAGTCGAGCGCATTGGCCATGCCGCCCTGACGCAGGAAGTGCCAGAGCCGGTCGCGGTCTTCGGGGATTACGGTGCTCAGGTCGCTGAGTTCCGGGTCCGGACGATCGTCGCCCGGCACCAGAATCAACTGCACACCGCGCTGGGACAATTCCACCAGACGCTCGATGCCGTAACGCCAATAGGCGATACCGCCATGCAGCGAGATCAGAATCACCTTGGCGTGGCGCAGCACTTCGTCGACATAAAGATCGACCGAGGCGTGATTCTGCACCTGCATCGGGTTGGCCAGGCGCAGGCTCGGGTAATCGTCGGGCAGCTGCTGCGCCGCCTCGGCGAGCAACGCCAGACTGGAATCGCCGCTGCACAGGATCACCAGCTCGGCGGGGGTTTGTCCAAGGTCGGCAATGTTGTCATCCGACACGAAACCGCCGGGCTGGGTCCTGAGCAGGTGCATGGGTTAAACGCTGAGCGCAGCGCGCAATTGCGCTTCGAGTTGAACGGCGTCCAGCGACTGACCGATCAACACCAGACGGGTGGTGCGCGCTTCCTCGGCCCCCCACTGACGGTCAAAGTGCTTGTCGAAACGCGTGCCCACGCCCTGAATCAACAGGCGCATCGGCTTGTTCGGCACCGCAGCGAAACCCTTGACCCGCAGAATACCGTGCTGCACCACCAGTTGCGTCAGCGCGTCCATCAGCAGGCTTTCGTCGGCTTGTGGCAGCTCGATCGAGATGGAGTCGAACGCGTCATGGTCGTGATCGTGGTCGTCTTCATCTTCGTGGTGGTGATCGTGATGGCTGTGGCGGCTGTCGATGTGTTCTTCGGAACCGGCGCCGAGGCCGATCAGCACGTCCAGTGGCAAGCGACCGCTGCTGGCTTCGATGACTTTTACCGCTGGAGGCAGCTCTTCGGCGACTTCCAGGCGCACGCGGGCCAGGTCCGTGGCGCTGATCAGGTCGGCTTTGTTGAGGATTACCAGGTCGGCGCTGGCCAGTTGGTCGGCGAACAGCTCGTGCAGCGGCGATTCGTGGTCCAGGTTCGGGTCGAGTTTGCGCTGGGCGTCCACTTGATCCGGGAACGCCGCGAAGGTGCCGGCGGCCACGGCTGGGCTGTCGACCACGGTGATCACCGCGTCAACGGTGCAGGCGCTGCGGATTTCCGGCCACTGGAAGGCTTGAACCAAAGGCTTTGGCAGGGCCAGGCCCGAAGTTTCGATGAGGATGTGGTCGAGGTCGCCGCGACGCGCTACGAGTTCGCGCATCACCGGGAAGAATTCTTCCTGAACGGTGCAGCACAGGCAGCCGTTGGCCAATTCATAGACGCGACCGCTGGCCTCTTCTTCAGTGCAGCCGATGGAGCATTGCTTGAGGATCTCGCCGTCGATGCCCAGCTCGCCGAACTCGTTGACGATCACCGCGATGCGACGGCCCTGGGCGTTGTCGAGCATGTGCCGCAGCAAGGTGGTTTTGCCCGAACCGAGGAAGCCGGTAACGATGGTGACGGGGAGTTTGGCCAGTGTTTTCATCGGATGCCCTTTGGCAAGGTGGCGGGCATACGGGACGACGACCGGCAACGCGGGCGCGCGTGCCTGAAGAGTTCGCCACCGGATCACCCCGCCCGGTTGAAAGTGAGAATCTGTGTCGAGGCAGGTCTCCTGGCTGACGGCGCGCCGGGCGTTGGCCCGGCATTCGCTGCGCCTTCCCGCGAACCCGTTGCACAGGGTTTGCAGTGGCGTGGCAGCGAACATCACCGTTCACAGTTGCGGGGGCAGCCGCGGCATCGACCGCGTTCCCTTCTTAGCTTCGACAGACGCCGAAGAACCTCGAAAGCGCAAGGCTACGCATCGTGTGGGGGCGGGTCAATGTCTTGTCGGCGAATGCGATCACCTGTGGCGAGGGGGCTTGCCTGTGGCGAGGGAGCTTGCTCCCGTTCGGCTGCGAAGCAGTCGTGAAACCATGCACTGCAAATCTTACAGACAGACCGCATGAATCCGATGCGACCGCTATGCGCTCGAGCGGGAGCAAGCCCCCTCGCCACAGATATTGGGTGTTAGTGAGAACCCCTGCCAATTGACTCCCCGCCCTCGCCCATGCTCTCCTACACGCCTTGTTACGGGTGCCCTTCACAGGGTGAAACGGGAAACCGGTGAATCATGTGCTTTACTCTAAAGCCATGTCAGTCCGGTGCTGCCCCCGCAACGGTAAGCGAGTGAAGCGTCAGATCCACTGTGCCTGTCATTGGGCATGGGAAGGTGATGCTTGCAGGTTCAGGCACAAGCCCAGCCCCTCGCGAGCCCGGAGACCGGCCCGCAACACAAAGTGACTTTTACGTTCACTGAATAACAAACCCGCGGTGGGCGGGCGCTGTTCGAAATCTCTGCGAGCCCTTGGCGTGCGGAGGTTTTCATGCGCTCTATTCACCCGCTGACAGACCAGAGGGAAGCGCCATGACGATCATCAGCAACACCGCCAGCAACACCGACAAGAGCATCGCCAGCACCACCACGACCCTGACTCAACGCCTGACCGCCGCCGTGTGTGCGTCGATCCTTGGCGCTAGCCTTGTGTATTTCGCCGGTTTCTCGCACATCGAAGCGGTGCACAACGCCGCGCACGATACCCGTCACAGCTCCGCCTTTCCGTGCCATTGAGACCTGCTGAGATGATCAAGCGTATTGCGCAAACCGCAGGGTTCACCGGGCTGCTGGCCGCCCTGTTGTTGACCCTGCTGCAAAGCTTCTGGGTCGCCCCGCTGATTTTGCAGGCCGAGACCTACGAAAAATCCGAGCCGGCCGCTGTTGAAATCCACGAGCACGCGGCGGGCGCAGTCGCTCATACCCACGATGCCGAAGCCTGGGAACCGGAGGACGGTTGGCAGCGCGTGCTGTCCACTACCGGCGGCAACCTGGTGGTAGCCGTCGGTTTCGCCCTGATGCTCGCCGGTCTTTACACTCTGCGCGCACCGACCAAGACCTCTCAGGGCCTGCTCTGGGGCCTGGCCGGTTATGCGACGTTCGTGCTGGCTCCGACTCTCGGCCTGCCGCCCGAACTGCCGGGCACTGCCGCGGCGGATCTGGCGCAACGGCAAATCTGGTGGATTGGCACTGCCGCGTCCACGGCGGTCGGCATCGCGTTGATCGTGTTCAGCCGTCACTGGCTGATGAAAGTCCTCGGCGTGGCGATCCTGGCCGTGCCGCATGTGATCGGCGCACCGCAACCGGAAGTCCATTCGATGCTGGCGCCGCAAGCCTTGGAAGCGCAATTCAAAATCGCTTCGCAGTTGACCAACGTGGCGTTCTGGCTGGCCCTGGGCCTGATCAGCGCCTGGTTGTTCCGCCGCAAAAGCGATGGCCATTACAGCGCATGACTGAAAACGGCACAGTGCCGACCCTGGTGGTCGGCCTGGGCTGCCAGCGCGGCTGCCCCGTCAGCACGCTGCGGGCGCTGCTCGATCAGGCGTTACAGGCCCATCAAATCGAGCTTCGTGAGATCAAGGCCCTGGCCAGCATCGACCTCAAGCGCGATGAACCTGGCCTGATCGAGCTGGCCGAACAGCTGGCATTGCCGCTGATGTACTTCAGCAGCGAACAATTGGCGACCTATCAAGCACAACTGAGCCACCACTCGGACATCGCGTTTGAACGCACCGGTTGCTACGGCGTGGCGGAAAGCGCCGCGTTGGCCCTGGCCGAACAATTGGCCCAGGCACCGGCAAAGTTGCTGATTCCACGACAAAAATATGCCCAGGCCACCCTGGCATTGGCCAGCGCCGCGTAAAATCCCCGATAATCCCTGCCCTCGATCATGAGCATTCTTCATCTGAAGCATGCCCAGCACCTATTTCTGACAGGAAACGACGATGACCGTCTACTTCATTGGCGCCGGCCCCGGCGACCCGGAACTGATCACCGTCAAAGGCCAGCGGCTGATTCGTAGCTGCCCGGTCATCATCTATGCCGGCTCCCTGGTCCCCGCCGCCGTTCTGGAAGGCCACCGGGCCGAACAGGTGGTCAACAGCGCTGAACTGCATCTGGAACAGATCGTCGAGCTGATCAAGACCGCCCACGCTAACGGCCAGGACGTGGCCCGGGTGCATTCCGGCGACCCGAGTCTGTACGGCGCGATCGGCGAGCAGATTCGCTACTTGCGTGAACTCGACATCCCTTTCGAAATCATTCCCGGCGTCACCGCCACCGCCGCCTGCGCGGCCCTTTTGGGGGCCGAACTGACCCTGCCGGACGTGTCACAGAGCGTGATTCTGACCCGTTACGCCGACAAGACCGCCATGCCCGCTGGCGAAGAACTGGGCAGCCTGGCGCAACACGGGGCGACCATGGCGATCCACCTGGGGGTCAATCATCTAGAGAAGATCCTTGCCGAATTGCTGCCGCACTACGGCGCCGACTGCCCGATCGCGGTAATTCACCGGGCGACCTGGCCTGATCAGGATTGGGTGGTGGGAACGCTTGCGGACATTGCGCAGAAGGTACAAGCCAAGGGTTTTCGCCGAACGGCGCTGATTCTGGTGGGTCGAGTGCTGGGCAGCGATCACTTCAGTGAATCGTCGCTGTATCGCGCGGGGCATGCACACCTATACAGACACTGAAGCACTTGTGGCGAGGGAGCTTGCTCCCGCTGGACCGCGCAGCGGTCCCAAAATCAGCCAACGCATTCATCACGGGAAAATGCATCGGCTGGATTGCGACTGCTTCGCAGTCGAGCGGGAGCAAGCTCCCTCGCCACAGGTTATCGATCATCCATAAAAAAACGGTGCTCACGGGCACCGTTTTTTTATGTCGCAGCGAACACCTTAGTAGTAGGCGTTTTCTTTCTGCGTGTGGTCGGTCACGTCACGTACGCCCTTGAGCTCGGGAATGCGCTCGAGCAAGGTGCGTTCGATACCTTCCTTCAGGGTGACGTCTGCCTGGCCGCAGCCCTGGCAACCGCCGCCGAACTTCAGCACGGCGATGCCGTCTTCGACCACATCGATCAGGCTGACCTGACCGCCGTGGCTGGCCAGCCCCGGGTTGATCTCGGTTTGCAGGTAGTAGTTGATGCGCTCGTTGACCGGGCTGTCGGCGTTGACCATCGGGACTTTGGCGTTTGGCGCCTTGATGGTCAGTTGGCCGCCCATGCGGTCGGTGGCGTAGTCGACTACCGCATCGTCCAGAAACGCTTCGCTGAACGAGTCGATATAGGCGGTGAAGCTTTTGAGCCCCAGCGCTGTATCTTCAGGTTTTTCTTCGCCCGGCTTGCAGTAGGCAATGCAGGTTTCGGCGTACTGGGTGCCAGGCTGGGTGATAAAGACGCGGATGCCGATACCCGGGGTGTTCTGCTTGGACAGCAGATCGGCCAGGTAATCATGGGCGGCGTCGGTAATGGTAATAGCGGTCATGGAAACTCCTCGCAGGCTTGGACGCAGTTTACGCCAATCGACGCGCCGCACAAAGTCCTAGTATTTTTGTCGGGAAAGTGTGCCTTTGTCCATGAGCGTCCTGATCACCGCAGCCCTCTGTAGGAGCGAAGCTTGCTCGCGAAGGGTCACTGATATTCAGCGTAGATGTCGACTATCAGACCGCTTTCGCGAGCAAGCTTCGCTCCTACAGGGGGTCGGCGGTTCGTGTTCGGCCTTCAATCAGAGATTCTCGTAGCGATTCATGTCCAGCACGCCCTCTTCCACCGGATCGGTGTCGTGGATGTACTGGCTCAGATCATGGAAATACTGCCAGAACTGCGGATGACTGCGGCGTATGCCCCAGCGCTCGACGATTTTCTCGAAGCTGGCGGCGTCTTTGGCATTATCCATCTCGTCGACGAACGCCGGCACTTGCCCGGCCGGGATGTTGAACATGAAGTTCGGGTAGCTGCTCAGAACACCCGGATAGATCGTCAACGTGTCGAGCCCCGGCTGATAACGCAGCGATTCACCGAGCAGGAACGCCACATTGCTGTGGGCTCGGTTGCGCAGCAGGCTGTAGACCTCGCGCTTGCCGCTTGGACTCTCGATGCGCAACATCGTGGCTTCCGGCAGCTGATCGATGACTTTCAAACCCGCAGCCGGGCGTGAAGTCAGGCGACTCAGGGCCTGTTCGGCGTTCTGCAACGCCGGATCAATGTTCGGCCGTGAGCAATAAGCGCCGTCGCAGCGGTTGATCGGATCGGGCCTGGCATTGAGTTCGCCGTAACGCGACAGCAGCTGCAAGGCGAAATCGCGTTTCGGGTCGGTTGCGTCCAGCGTCAGTGCCGTCGGCTTGTCGTTGTCGATGTCCTCGTAATCCAGCCACATCTTGAACTTGCCGCTGTTCTGGTACCAATCGTCGAGATAGCCATCCCGTGAGCTCGCCGGCATCAGGCGCAGGAAATTCTGCTCGGCACCGTTGCGAATCAGGTCGAAGTACAGCCGGGTCTGAGCCTGATGGGACACGTTGCCGAACACATCGAAGTTGACCGCCAGCTGGTAATAGGTGCGCTCCAGCAACGGGTAATCGAACAGCCACATCGTCTGCGGCACATCGCCGATCAGGCCCTTGGTCACCGAGGCGCTGTCGAAATGCCGGAAGATACTCAACAGCGCATTGTCATTGCCGGCCCACAGGGTCGACCAGCTCGGCGCCGGCAAGTCGGCATAGCTGTCACGGCGCAGGGCCTCATATTCGTTGCGCTTGTTGCGGTAGTCATGCCACAGACTCAGGACACTGCCGACGTCATCGTTCTGCCCCGGCATCGCCAGCAGCGGCGTAGCCTGGCCACGATATTTCGGGTCGGTGATGTAAAGATCATGCTCCGGGGCCTGGAACAGTGCCCAGAAGTTATCGCGAATCACGTCGGTGGCGATCTGGCCCCGGCAGACCGGGCCGCGAATAAAGGTACGTACGAAGTATTCGGCGTTATCGAGCATGAACTGGTAACGCGCCTGGGCCGGGATCGCCTCGAACGTGGCAAACGGATTGGCCCGACGTTCCGGCCCGTAGCCCGGTAACGCGTTGACCTGCCAGTTACCGCTGTAGAACAGGCTTTTTACCCGCGCCATCTTCGCCGCGCTCAGCGGATAGGTGATGTGGGTCTTGTGCACGATCACGCCTTGCACCGGCCACAGACGGTAATAGACCTGAGTGCCTGGATCGTCATTCGGACGGCGCGTATTGATCAAGTCGATGGGCTGGCCCGTCGGCGTGCGCGAACGTACCCACTGAAAGAAATGCCCCGGCTCGCCATCCTTGAAATAGAGATGCGCCAAGAACCAGTGTTCGAATAACCAGCGCCCGACCAGACTCTCCCGGGCGCCTGGCGCATTCAGCAGGTTTTCCCACTGCACCACTTGCAAGGCTTCCCTGGGACTGGGCACCAGACCCTGCTGATCGATCGGCGCGCCGGAGGCCAGCCAGCGTTGCAGCGTCTGGTATTGCTGATCGGTAAGACCGGTAACCGCCAGCGGCATGCCCTCCTTCGGATGAGAGCTGGTGTAACCGTCGAACTCCGCCGGCATGGCGCACAGCGTTTCCCGGTTCAGGCCCAGGACGATCTCTTCCGGCAATTTGGCGTTGGGTTGCAACGGCGTTCTATGGCCTAGTTCAAGCATGCGCGCCATCAGCGCCGCCTGACTGCCTTGGGCGTCGAGCACCGAATAGAAGCCCTTTTGCTGCCAGGCACGTTTGCCGAAGGCGTCATAAAACAACCGGGTCGGCGCGGCGGCACGGCTGCGCTCACCGTCATAGACTAGCGCCTTCGTCGCGCCTCGGGCCGCCCCTTCGCCACTGCCCAGATTGAGCTGACAGGCGGCGTCGTAGCAGGCATGGCAGGCCACGCACTTTTCGGTGAAGATCGGTTGAATGTCACGAACGTAGGAAATGTCCGGACCTTGCGCAACGGCGCCCCCGCTTAAAAACAGCATCAATAGGCTGGTGACGACGCGATACGACATATCCCTGGTCCTGATCATATGAAAACGCCGCGATTCTACCGGTCTGGCCTGCGCACCAACATGAACGATATTCATGCAAAACCGGCACATGCTCCAAAAGCACACAGGTTTGTTATTATTCCGGCCCTTCGTCATGGCCTTACCGAGTAGTCCAAATGTCCGATCGCAGCGTTCGCCTTCAAGCTCTCAAGCACGCCCTCAAAGAGCGCATCCTGATTCTCGACGGCGGCATGGGGACAATGATCCAGAGCTACAAGCTCGAGGAGCAGGATTACCGTGGCAAACGTTTCGCCGACTGGCCGAGCGATGTCAAAGGCAACAACGACCTGTTGGTACTGACCCGTCCGGATGTGATTGGTGGCATAGAAAACGCCTACCTGGATGCCGGCGCCGACATTCTGGAAACCAACACCTTCAACGCCACCCGAATTTCCATGGCCGATTACGGCATGGAAGAACTGGCCTACGAACTGAACGTAGAAGGCGCACGCCTGGCGCGCAAGGTGGCGGATGCCAAAACCCTGGAAACCCCCGACAAGCCGCGTTTCGTCGCCGGAGTGCTCGGCCCTACCAGCCGTACTTGCTCGCTGTCGCCTGACGTGAACAACCCAGGCTACCGCAACGTGACCTTCGATGAACTGGTGGAGAACTACACCGAGGCCACCAAAGGCCTGATCGAAGGCGGTGCCGACCTGATCCTGATCGAAACCATTTTCGACACCCTCAACGCCAAAGCGGCGATCTTCGCCGTGCAAGGGGTTTACGAAGAGCTGGGCGTCGAGCTGCCGATCATGATCTCCGGCACCATCACCGATGCCTCCGGCCGTACCCTCTCCGGCCAGACCACCGAAGCGTTCTGGAACTCCGTGGCCCACGCCAAGCCAATTTCCGTCGGCCTGAACTGCGCCCTCGGCGCCAGCGAATTGCGCCCGTACCTGGAAGAGCTGTCGAACAAGGCCAGCACCCACGTGTCGGCGCACCCGAACGCCGGCCTGCCAAACGAATTCGGCGAATACGACGAGCTGCCGGCGCAAACCGCCAAGGTCATCGAAGAATTCGCCCAAAGCGGCTTCCTCAACATCGTCGGCGGCTGCTGCGGCACCACGCCGGGCCACATCGAAGCCATCGCCAAAGCGGTCGCCGGTTACGCCCCGCGTGAAATCCCGGACATTCCCAAGGCCTGCCGCCTGTCGGGCCTGGAACCGTTCACCATCGATCGCAGCTCGTTGTTCGTCAACGTCGGCGAGCGGACCAACATCACCGGTTCCGCCAAGTTCGCCCGCCTGATCCGTGAAGACAACTACACCGAAGCCCTGGAAGTCGCCCTGCAGCAGGTCGAAGCCGGCGCCCAAGTGATCGACATCAACATGGATGAAGGGATGCTCGATTCGAAGAAGGCCATGGTGACCTTCCTCAATCTGATTGCCGGCGAACCGGACATCTCCCGCGTACCGATCATGATCGACTCCTCGAAGTGGGAAGTGATCGAAGCCGGCCTCAAGTGCATCCAGGGCAAGGGCATCGTCAACTCCATCAGCATGAAGGAAGGTGTCGAGCAGTTCATTCATCACGCCAAACTGTGCAAACGCTACGGCGCCGCGGTGGTGGTGATGGCCTTCGATGAAGCCGGCCAGGCCGACACCGAAGCGCGCAAGAAAGAAATCTGCAAACGCTCCTACGACATTCTGGTCAACGAAGTCGGCTTCCCGCCGGAAGACATCATCTTCGACCCGAACATCTTCGCCGTGGCCACCGGTATCGAAGAGCACAACAACTACGCTGTGGACTTCATCAACGCCTGTGCCTACATCCGCGACGAACTGCCCTATGCCCTAAGCTCCGGCGGTGTGTCCAACGTGTCGTTCTCGTTCCGTGGCAACAATCCGGTGCGCGAGGCGATTCACTCGGTGTTCCTGCTGTATGCAATCCGCAATGGCCTGACCATGGGTATCGTCAACGCCGGCCAACTGGAGATCTACGACCAGATCCCGGTGGAGCTGCGCGACGCCGTTGAAGACGTGATCCTCAACCGTACTCCGGAAGGCACCGACGCCCTCCTCGCCATCGCCGACAAGTACAAGGGCGACGGCAGCGTCAAGGAAGCCGAGACCGAAGAGTGGCGCAATTGGGACGTCAACAAGCGTCTGGAGCATGCCTTGGTCAAGGGCATCACCACGCACATTGTTGAAGATACTGAAGAATCGCGGTTGTCGTTCGCGCGCCCGATCGAAGTCATCGAAGGCCCGTTGATGGCCGGCATGAACATCGTCGGCGACCTGTTCGGCGCCGGCAAAATGTTCTTGCCGCAAGTGGTGAAGTCCGCCCGCGTGATGAAGCAGGCTGTGGCCCACTTGATCCCGTTCATCGAACTGGAAAAAGGCGACAAGCCGGAGGCCAAGGGCAAGATCCTCATGGCCACCGTCAAGGGTGACGTGCACGACATCGGCAAGAACATCGTCGGCGTGGTGCTGGGCTGTAACGGCTACGACATCGTCGACCTCGGCGTGATGGTGCCGGCGGAGAAGATCCTGCAAGTCGCCAAAGACGAGAAATGCGACATCATCGGCCTGTCCGGGCTGATCACGCCTTCGCTGGACGAAATGGTTCACGTGGCCCGCGAGATGCAGCGTCAGGACTTCCACCTGCCGCTGATGATCGGTGGCGCGACCACCTCCAAGGCGCACACGGCGGTGAAGATCGAGCCCAAGTACAGCAACGACGCGGTGATCTACGTCACCGACGCCTCCCGCGCCGTGGGCGTGGCGACGCAGTTGCTGTCCAAGGAGCTGAAAGCCGGTTTCGTCGAGAAGACCCGCCTGGAATACATCGACGTTCGTGAGCGCACCGCCAACCGCAGCGCCCGCACCGAGCGCCTGAGCTACCCGGCGGCCATCGCCAAGAAACCGCAGTTCGACTGGGCCGGCTATGAGCCGGTCAAACCGACATTCACCGGCGCCAAGGTGCTGGATAACATTGACCTCAAGGTTCTGGCCGAATACATCGACTGGACACCGTTCTTCATCTCCTGGGACCTGGCCGGCAAGTTCCCGCGCATCCTGCAGGATGAAGTGGTCGGTGAAGCCGCCACCGCGCTGTACGCCGATGCCCAGGAAATGCTTGCCAAGTTGATCGACGAGAAGCTGATCAGCGCCCGTGCGGTGTTCGGCTTCTGGCCGGCCAACCAGGTGCGCGACGATGACATCGAAGTCTATGGCGATGACGGCAAACCATTGGCCAAGCTGCATCACTTGCGCCAGCAGATCATCAAGACCGACGGTAAGCCGAACTTCTCCCTGGCCGACTTCGTCGCGCCGAAGGACAGCGGCGTGACCGACTACGTGGGTGGTTTCATCACCACCGCCGGGATCGGCGCCGAAGAAGTGGCCAAGGCCTATCAGGAAGCGGGCGACGACTACAACTCGATCATGGTCAAGGCGTTGGCCGACCGTCTGGCCGAGGCGTGCGCCGAGTGGCTGCACCAGCAAGTGCGTAAAGACTACTGGGGCTACGCCAAGGATGAGACGCTGGACAACGAGGCGCTGATCAAAGAGCAGTACACCGGCATCCGCCCTGCTCCGGGCTACCCGGCGTGCCCGGATCACACCGAGAAAGCCACGCTGTTCAAGCTGCTGGACCCGGAAGCGGAAGAACTCAAGGCCGGACGCAGCGGCGTGTTCCTCACCGAACACTACGCGATGTTCCCGGCGGCGGCGGTCAGCGGCTGGTACTTCGCTCACCCGCAGGCGCAGTACTTTGCCGTGGGCAAGATCGACAAGGACCAGGTGCAGAGCTACACCTCGCGCAAAGGCCAGGAGTTGAGCGTGACCGAGCGCTGGCTGGCGCCTAACCTGGGTTACGACAACTAACCCCCTTCCCCTGTGGGAGCGAGCCTTTTGTGGCGAGGGAGCTTGCTCCCGCTGGACTGCGTAGCAGTCCCATTTTTTGGGGCCGCTTCGCGACCCAACGGGAGCAAGCTCCCTCGCCACAAAGGCTCCCACAGAGTTCGTGCCTGTTGTCTATGCTTGCCTCATACACATTCGTGACGGGGGATTTATGGACGATCCAGTCGACAACAATAACCACAACAAACCGCCGACCTTCTGGCAGATGCTGCACAGCGTCATGGCGGCGGCGTTCGGGGTGCAGAGCGGGAAAAACCGGGCGCGGGATTTCACCCACGGCAAGCCCAGTCATTTCGTGATTCTGGGGATTCTGTTCACGGTGGTGTTCGCCCTGACCCTGTTCGGCATCGTCAAACTGGTGCTACATCTGGCCGGGATCTGAGCCGACTCAGTGCATCAGGGTTTGCAGGCTGAACGGGTAGCGATACGACGTCGGTCGCCCTTTGGCCGAGAGCTTTTGAAAATCCACGCCATAATCCTGGGTAGCACTCATCGCCAACAGTCGCCGGGCTTGCGCGTGGTCGATCAGCTGCAATAACGGAATCTGCCGGTCGCGCCCGCCGTACTGGCTGACATCCACCCCCTGATCGTAATCATGCAGTTGCACAAGAGCCCAACCGCCCAGAGTGAAGTGCCCGCCCAACAATACACTCAGTCGCCCCTCCAACAGCGCCTGCAACGCGGGCGGTGAATTGTTGATGGCGCTGAACAGCACGTCCTTGCCCGGTTGGCCTCCCGTTTCGGCATACGCCTGCATGGCGCCGAAAGCCATTTCATCGTTGGCCGACCAGACCAACGATATTTTCGGGTAACGCTTGAACAATAACCTTGCCTGTTCATAGGCGCGCTCGCGGGTCCAGCCTCCATATACCAACTGGCGCAAGCGCACTTCAGGGTGTTCGGCCAATGCCCGCATCATGCCCTGCTCACGCTGTTGTGCGGCGGGGGTGATTTTCAGGCCGGAAAAGGCCACCAGCTCAATGACCTCGCCGGGTGCGACCGGCCGATGCAGGCGAATCAGCTCCTTGAGCATCAGGTAGCCGCCCTCCTCGTTGTTGGGCACCAGGCTACCCAGCCAGTCGGGATATTTGTCCGGCTGGGCGCCGAGCAGGCGTATCTGGTCTGCGGTCAGGCCATTGTTGACCAAAAACAGCTTCACCCCGCTGCCTTGAGCCAGGCGCAGGATTTCGGGGGCGACATACAGTTCGTTGACGAACACCAGATAGTCCGGCCGATTCGGCCCTTGCAGCGCTTCGCGGGCTTGCTTGAGTGTGGTCTCGGCGTTTCGCTCGGAATACTGAATGCGCAAATCCATGCCCAGGTTTTTGGCCGCGGCCTGCATGAACTGCGAGTAACTGACCCAGAACACCTCTTGGCTGGTTCCTGGATTGAGGAACAACACGGACGCCGCCTGGGCGCACGACCCCAGGACCGTGCCAAGCGCCAGCACTACACCACAGAAGAATTTCAACATTGATCGTCCGAGCCCCCGAGAATCCGCCGCGCATTATAGCCAGCGAAGTCCCTTGAAACGGCGCTTATTCCGGCTTTTTGCCCGACAATCGTCGGCGCCGGGCCCGGACGGGGTCGTTATTGATGGCTGACCCAGAATACCGCCGTACCCACGACCAGGATGATCAGGAACAGAATCGCCCAAGCATCGACCGTGCTATCGCTTTTCCTTGCTTTGGTTGGGTTGCTCATTGCATCGCCTCTTGTCGGTTTTATCGGTGATTGCATAAAGACTCGAGCACAGTTAAGACGATGATTGCCCGCACTACAAATGAGGGTTTTATAACCGTGAGTTTCATTAGTCGTTTTGGTTCTTTGCATATACTCAAACATCACTTTTGCGCATAACTGCAAACTGGTATCTTGCGTCGGCTCCGTTGGGAGTGCGCGGCCGTGCGCGCAGAATTGCCGAGGCAGTATCGGATGAAAGCTTGCGAAAACGCAGCTACATCCGACCGGCCCAAGCCTGAGAACAGGACTTATATGTACGTATACGACGAGTACGATCAGCGGATCATCGAGGACCGCGTCAAGCAGTTCCGTGATCAGACCCGACGCTATCTGGCAGGCGAGCTGAGCGAGGAAGAATTCCGCCCCCTGCGCCTGCAAAATGGCCTTTATATCCAGCGCTTTGCCCCGATGCTGCGGGTGGCGGTGCCTTACGGCCAACTCACTTCGCGCCAGACGCGAATGATGGCCAAGATTGCCCGCGACTATGACAAGGGCTACGCCCACATCAGTACCCGGCAGAACGTGCAGTTCAACTGGCCGGCCGTGGAAGACATCCCGGACATTCTGGCGGAGCTGGCGACCGTGCAGATGCACGCGATCCAGACCAGCGGCAACTGCCTGCGCAACGTCACCACCGACCAGTTCGCCGGCGTTGCCGCCGACGAGTTGATCGACCCGCGTCCATGGTGCGAAATCGTCCGTCAGTGGACCACATTCCACCCGGAATTCGCCTACCTGCCGCGTAAATTCAAAATTGCCATCAACGGTTCGACGTCCGACCGTGCGGCCATCGAAGTCCATGACATCGGCCTTGAGCCAGTGCGCAACGCCGCAGGCGAACTGGGCTTCCGTGTACTGGTCGGTGGCGGCCTGGGCCGTACTCCGGTGGTGGGCGCGTTCATCAACGAATTCCTGCCGTGGCAGGACCTGTTGAGCTACCTCGACGCCATCCTGCGGGTCTACAACCGCTACGGCCGTCGCGACAACAAGTACAAGGCGCGGATCAAGATTCTGGTCAAGGCTCTGACCCCTGAAGTGTTCGCACAAAAAGTCGACGCGGAAATGGAACACCTTCGCGGTGGCCAGACCACGCTGACCGAGGCCGAAGTGCATCGCGTGGCCAAGCACTTTGTTGATCCGGAGTACAAGGCTCTGGACAATCGGACGGCCGAACTGGCCAACCTCGACAAGCAACACCCGGGCTTCGCCCGCTGGCGTGCCCGCAACACCCTGGCCCACAAGAAGCCGGGTTATGTGGCCGTCACGCTGTCCCTGAAGCCGACCGGCGTTGCACCGGGCGACATCACTGACAAGCAGCTCGATGCCGTTGCCGACCTCGCTGACCGTTACAGCTTCGGTCAGCTGCGCACCTCCCACGAGCAGAACATCATCCTGGCCGATGTCGAGCAGAGCCAGTTGTTCGCCATGTGGGGCGAGTTGCGCGAGCAAGGTTTCGCCACGCCGAACATCGGCTTGCTGACCGACATCATCTGCTGCCCTGGCGGCGACTTCTGCTCCCTGGCCAACGCCAAGTCGATCCCGATCGCCGAATCGATCCAGCGCCGTTTCGACGACCTGGACTACCTGTTCGACATCGGCGAGCTGGACCTGAACATCTCCGGCTGCATGAACGCCTGTGGTCACCACCACGTCGGCCACATCGGTATTCTCGGAGTGGACAAGAAAGGCGAAGAGTTCTACCAGGTGTCCCTGGGTGGCAGCGCCAGCCGCGATGCGAGCCTGGGCAAGATCCTCGGCCCATCCTTCGCCCAGGAAGCCATGCCTGATGTGATCGAGAAGCTGATCGACGTGTACATTGAACAACGTACCGAAGACGAGCGCTTCATCGACACCTATCAGCGTATCGGCATCGACCTCTTCAAGGAGCGCGTCTATGCAGCGAATAATTAAGAACAACGAAGTCGTCGACGAAACCTGGCACCTGTTGCCGAAGGATTTCAACATCGACGAGATCAGCAACTGTGACGACCTGATCGTCCCGTTGCACATGTGGCGCGAACACAGCCGCATGCTCATGGCCCGCGATGGCGGCCTGGGCGTGTGGCTGGATGCCGATGAAGAAGCCGAAGAAATCGGTGACGACGTGGCGAACTTCCAGGTCATTGCCCTGAACTTCCCGGCTTTTACCGATGGCCGCAACTACTCCAACGCCCGCCTGCTGCGTGACCGTTATGGTTTCAAAGGCGAACTGCGGGCGATCGGCGATGTATTGCGCGACCAGCTGTTCTACATGCATCGCTGCGGTTTCGATGCGTTTGCGATCCGCGCCGATAAAGATCCGTACGAAGCCCTCGAAGGTCTCAAGGACTTCTCGGTGACCTATCAGGCCGCCACCGACGAACCGCTGCCGCTGTTCCGTCGCCGTTGATCGTCACACCTTGAACCCCTTGCGGGGTTCAAGGTTTTCCCTTATTGCGTGCCTATCGGAAACGGCCGTTCCATGGTCTCCCAGTCCCGATAAAGCCGGGCACGATCCTCAAGTGCCGTGAACAGCGTAAACGGGTTTTCAGGGTCAACCTCAGCCCCTCCGATATCCTGAACCAGCTGTGTCCACAGCGCCTCAGAAGCATCGGCATCCCCGAGAAGCCGCCACACTCTGGCCTGTAGCGCCAGGTAATCAACCCGAAAGTCCGCCGTCAGGCTCATGCCATCCATCACTCTCAGGAACCTGCTGCCAAGGGGCCTGGCTGCAAGCCTCTGCCAGATCGATTGTCGCGTCTCTTGCAGCCCTTCATCACCTTCACGCAACCACTCCATGACGGTTCCGTAGCCAGTTCCAGGCTCGCTTAACCACAGGTTGATGCCCGTTCGCCGTCGATGATCGACAAGGCGCAACAAGGTGTCCTCGTCCGTCAACGGATTGCCTTGCAGCATCACACGATCCTTGGCGATGGCCTGGTTCAGAACCCCCTGCGGAACCCGGATGATCCGGTTATTGCGCAAGTCCAGGGTCGTCAGATAAGGCTGCTCCATAATGCCAACAGGGCATGTGCTGATCCTTGTGTTACTCAAGTTGAGCTGGCGCAAGTCGTTCATTCCCAGCACCAAAGGAGGGACACCCAATGGATTGTTGCTCAAATCCAGCGTTTGCAAGCGCGTCAGATCAGTCAGCTGTGAAGCGCTGCGCTGACTGAAAGTCAGCCTTGTCGACCTCAGGTTCAGCGAAGTGAGCTGCCGCAGCTGGTTGATCGCATGAGGTAATGCGCGTCCAGCTTCGTCGTTGCTGTTGAAGTGACTCAGATCGACACTTTCCAGGCTCAGGACTTCAAGATTTGGAAAACTCTCAAGAAATCCGTTCAAGCCTTCCTCTTCGGTCAAGTGGAAGCTGCGCATTGATAACTCGAGAACGTTGTTGAGCCGGACATTCAATACGGGCAACCGGTGGTAATCCTCAAAATCGAGATCAAGCCTGACACCGCGTACCTGCTCACCTGCCAGGAGAAGCCCCTCTCGGGGTCCGCGATGCTGCCAAATGGCGACCAGTTCCTCGGCCAATTCATTTCGGGTAGCTCGCTCGTAGTGCATTTCCGTCAGCATCAGCTGAATGTTATGAGCCTGGATTTGCGCAGCGTTCATCCCCGCCGCCTCAGGATCACCGGCAACGATCTGGCGAACCCCCATGTCATGAATGTCATCCGCCACCTGATCTATCCAGCCGGTCAGGTCAGTGTTGAGTTGCTGCAGCTGTTGCTTCAGCCACTCAATGTGCGCCTGTGCGTTTAAGCCTTCACGTTGGAGGAGCGCATCAGCCTGGGCATCGGTAAAGTCTGGATAGACCTCTTTGAGCTGCAGCCTCATCATCTGCTGCGTCAGCGCCTCGGCCTGATGGGTTGCCGGAAAGCCACCACCTCTGAGTCCCTGGGCATCGAAGGGAAGTCCGGCGTCCATTCTTCCGAGCCCGAGCCTTAGTTCCGCTCGGGGCAAAGCCTGTGCACTGATTTTCAGCCGCAATGCACTGGCCGGATCAAGCGCCACTACCTGCAACGCCAAACGCTCGTCTTCTGATAACAAGCCTACGAGCGCTTGGTAAAAATCGGCTTCCATGCCTTGGTGCAGGTAGTGATCGGCACTCTTGATCAGCCCCCGAACATCTGTCGAATCGAGTGGACCGCTGCGGTCCAGCACCCGTCCGATGGCGGTATGATCGAGGACACCGATCCGAAGGTTTTTCGGCCAGCCAGGTAGATTTTTGAGCGAGTGCAAGGCCAGCGTGTCCGACTCCGGGTTCACCATCGAGCGAAAATAAAGACCTTCATAGGCTCGATTGAGTCGCACATGCTGCTGGTATTGCCGTGCCTTGCTGTCCAGGCGCACGAACACTTGCCTCGCCTCGGTAACATCAGGCGCCAGCCGGAGGTCAATGCCATAGCGGTCTAACATTTGTTCTATGACACTTTTCGGCAGCCCCGGATATTCGCGCTGAAAGAGCCGAACCCATTCATGCTCCGAGTATTGCAGCGCTGCGTAACGGCTGTTGAACTGCTCAGCCGTGCCAGCGGGCCCAAGATCCTGATCAATTTTGAAGCGGCTGATCGTGTCAGCCAAAAGAGGCGTCGGTGAACGCCCTGCCTGCATCAACCGCAACATATCGTCGTCGATCGCGCAGACCTCGCCGATCTGTGCCAGCACTTCATCGCTGAAAGACACCACAGACGGGCCGATTCCGCGGATCAGTTCGACTCGGGTCGCCGGCGCAGTGCTCGAGAGTTCTGGCGTTGGAGCAACGGCCGTTTCCGATACAGGCCTCACACCCTCCTCCGCTGGATGGGCGACGGCAGTTTTACCCTTTAGCGCTACCTCCGCGGCTATCGGCAGCGCGTTGAGCAAACCAAAAACGGTGCGTGTGACGCCTTCCGACCGTTCGTTCGATGTTTTGCCGTTCACCACCTGATCCAAGCCGTAACCCGCGTCAATAAGCCCGGCCAGCGCCAATATCCCCTCGCCTCCCGGAACAAACAGCGCCAACGGGCCGAAACGGTTGATCCATTGCACGATCGGCTCGACGAATCCACTCAAGTTTTCCCGATTGACTTGCGCATCGTCACGAATGCTGTCAACGCTGGCCTGAGCGGTGCGCTTCATGGTCAGCACCAGTTGCGCGCAAGGATCGATGGCTGTATCAGGCGACTCGAAACCAACGTAGTCGGCAGGGTTCCAGTAGCCATCATCGTTGAACAGGCCGGCAGTTTTAGTCAGCCTGTGTTTTCTCGGATAGATCACCATGCCTTCCAATGCCGTCACCACGCCTGCGTGGAAAGTGCCGTCATCGCGATCCGCCTCGGCAAAGTGACTCGCCAGTGCCCGCTTCGTGTCATCGCCCTTGCCCTGCGCCACAATCCAGCGTTGCAAATGTGCGGTATCGGTGAACTCATGCAGGGGTGATGAATTGCCAGGGATGTATAACAAAATCCTCGAGCCGGAGCGTTCGCGCCAAGTCCAGATATCCGTCGCCGTGTAGCGATACAGCTCGAGACGTCCGGCCATGATCGAGGAAGGCAATCGGGTCGATGCCTGCAATTGCGTGAGGGTCAGCGAGTCCCAGGCTTGATGCGGGGGCAGTCCTGCCACCTGCAGGGCCAGTTCCAGGCCCTTTTGACTCAGGCTGTTTTCATGACGTTGCAACCAGGCACTCATGACAAACGCGGCCTTGACCGAAGTTCTCAAGGGATAGGGTTTGGCGGCCGTGATCGATTCATCCGAGAGCCATGTTCGTCCAAGATAAGACTGGTACAAATCCTTGAACTCCAGCGCCCAGACCCATTGTTTGAAGTCGGCGGGGCTCAGGGGAATTTGTGTGAGTGGCCCATAGGTTTGTGGAATGGTTCGGCGATAGATCCCTTCATAGGTCTGGTGGTTGCCGCTGCCGCGATCAGCGAACTCGTCGACATGTTCGACGATTCGTATGTCCGGGCCTATGTCGGGTGGGGTGTACAAGCCGAAGCCGGTTTCGCCGAAGCGTCCGTCCCCCACTGTCTGGTAATCGCCGAGAAGCGCCTGCAGCAAGGTCCGGGAATTGGCCACTTGGCCTTGATGAACGCCGCTTTGCGCAGGATGCCCTTTGTAGTCGTAGTCGAGGGTGACCAGCAGCGCCGTTTGCGGATCGATGTCACGCCCCCATTTTTCCTTGAATAGATCCGCGCCAAATTGGCCGGGAGTTTGCGGCCGCGCAGTGTCGACGACCGCTCGCAGTTCGTCGCGCATTCCTGGAGCCGGGGACGGTTCCGGGAGATTCATCTGGTTCAGTGTTGAGTCACTCATGGTGCAGTCCATTGCAGTCAGTCGAGGACCTCTACAGTAAACCTGCATATATGGGTGGATAGCCGGAAAGGTCCCCGAAATAGCGAGGAAAAATCTCCGATACACACAGAAAAGAACCGCCCAAAACGACGAAACCGGGCATAGCCCGGTTTCGCCTGCCTTGTCACTGTAGCCAGCAACAAGATCCTTGAGTTCTTTACCAGAAGCGTTGCTGGGTCAACCGACTCCACCAGCTCAGCAATACCCGATCGATCGAACCGCTGGCTGCCATGCCGATGCGTTCCTGCAGGCTTTTGCGTTCGGCGTAATGCAAATGATAGAGCTCGGATTGTTTGGCCCGTTCGGCAAGGTATTCATCGCTGGTCTTGAGTTCATCCACCAGTCGCTTGTCCAGAGCCGAGACGCCCAGCCAGATCTCGCCGGTGGCCACTTCGTCGATGGCCAGTTGCGGGCGATAGCGGGAAACGAAGTTTTTGAACAGCTGGTGGGTGATATCCAGTTCCTCCTGGAATTTCTCCCGACCCTTCTCGGTGTTTTCGCCAAACACTGTCAGGGTGCGTTTGTACTCACCGGCCGTCAGCACTTCGAAGTCGATGTCGTGCTTTTTCAGCAAGCGATTGACGTTGGGCAACTGCGCCACCACGCCGATCGAGCCGAGAATCGCGAACGGTGAGCTGATGATCTTCTCGCCGATGCACGCCATCATGTAGCCACCGCTGGCCGCAACCTTGTCGATGCACACGGTCAACGGCACGCCGGCCTCGCGAATGCGCGCCAGTTGCGAAGACGCCAGGCCATAGCTGTGAACCATGCCACCGCCACTCTCCAGGCGCAGCACCACTTCATCCTTGGGCGTGGCGAGGGTCAGCAGCGCGGTGATTTCGTGGCGCAGGCTTTCAGTGGCCGATGCCTTGATGTCGCCGTCGAAATCCAGCACGAACACCCGGGGCTTGGCCTCGGGTTTCTTCTTTTGCTTTTTCTCGGTTTTAGCCTGGGACTTGCGCAAGGCCTTGAGCTGATCCTTGTCGAGCAAGGTTTGCTCCAGCCGTTCGCGCAGCCCTTTGTAGAAATCATTGAGTTTGCTGACTTGCAGCTGGCCGTGCGACTTGCGCCGACCTTTGCTGCGCAACGCCGCAAAACTGGCCAGGACCACCAGAATGGCGATCACCAGGGTGACAGTCTTGGCCAGAAAAATGGCGTACTCGGACAAAAGCTCCACAGGGACTCCTTCACTACGATGCGCGGCATAAACACGCGCGGGATGCCTCCAGCATACCCATGCACCGGCCCGACGACCAGTCGTGAAACCTCTGGCAACAGGCCGGCAACGGGCATTTCAAACAAGCGTATGTTTTTTCATTGACAGCTCACCGCCATCCTCATAACCTCGCCGAACCTTCAACGTACCGGGATGACGCGGACGTGGGCAGCATCTACTTGATTCGACATGGCCAGGCCTCCTTTGGTGCAGACGACTATGACGTTCTGTCGCCGACCGGTATTCGCCAGGCAGAAGTCCTTGGCCGGCACCTGGCCGAGCTTGGTGTCAGCTTCGATCGCTGCCTGTCGGGCGACCTGCGCCGTCAGCAACACACGGCCAACAGCGCGCTGGAACAGTACGCCACCGTCGGTTTGCCGGTGCCGACCCTGGAAATCGATTCGGCCTTCAACGAGTTCGACGCCGACGCAGTGATCCGTGCCCTCCTGCCAGCCATGCTGGAGGACGAGCCCGAGGCGCTGGACATCCTGCGCAACGCCACGCAAAACCGTGCCGAGTTCCAGCGTATCTTCGCCTTGATCATCGAGCGCTGGCTCGCCGGCATCTATGACACACCGGGTCTGGAAAGCTGGCCGGGCTTCGTAGAACGCGTGCAGGCCGGTCTGCAGCGACTGCTCGAAAACGCCGACAACACCCAGAAAATCGCCGTATTCACCTCCGGCGGCACCATCACTGCCCTGCTCCATCTTATTACGCAAATGCCTGCCCGGCAGGCCTTTGAGCTGAACTGGCAAATCGTCAACACCTCGCTCAACCTGCTCAAGTTTCGTGGTCGCGAGGTGGCTTTGGCTTCCTTCAACAGTCATACGCATCTGCAACTGCTGAAGGCCCCGGAACTCATCACGTTTCGTTGATTCCGGACTATTGTGACCCTGGCTGTAATCACCCAGCTCTTATTACCCAAGAAAGGATCGAACCATGACCTCCGTAGCTGATGCCGTACAAGCAATGAAAGCCAAGTTCAACCCAGCCGCTGCTGCCGGTCTGGACCTGGTATTCGGTTTCCGCATCGACGACACCAAGAACTTCTCGCTGATCGTCAAAGACGGCACCTGTGAGCTGCAAGAAGGCGAAAACCCGGACGCCCAGGTGACTCTGGTGATGGACGGCGAAACCCTGGAAGGCATCGTCGACGGTTCGACCGACGGCATGCAAGCGTTCATGGGCGGCAAGCTGCGCGCTGAAGGCGACATGATGCTGGCCATGAAACTGTCCGAGCTGTTCCCAGGCTAAGACGACGGCTCCCGCTCTCGGGAGCCTCTCTGGCTGCATGCGAATCCCGCCCCTCGTGGCGGGATTCGTCGTTTTTCACCCTCGGAAAACGGCTATCTGTGGATATGCCGTCTATATTCCTTCTGGCCGCATGCGTCAGACATCGGCTGTTTGCCCTCGCTTCTTTTATGAAGAACTGTGTGGAGAGCACTGCCATGAGCCCACCTGACGAGCACAACGACTTCAGTCGCCGCCGCGTACTGCAAGGTCTTTCGGCAGGCGCCATCGGTGCCTGGATCAGTCCGCTAGCCGCAGGGAGTAAAACCATGCCCGACACCCCCGCCGACCTGATTCTGTACAACGGACGCCTGCACACCGTCGACCGCAAGAAACCCCAGGCCAGCGCCGTCGCGATCAAGGACGGGCGCTTTGTGGTGGTCGGCAGCGATGCCCAGGCCATGGCCCTGCAAGGCCCCGGCACGCAAATCGTTGACCTGCATGGCCGTACGGTGATTCCCGGCCTCAACGACTCCCACTTGCACCTGATTCGTGGCGGCCTCAATTACAACCTCGAATTGCGCTGGGAAGGCGTGCCGTCCCTGGCCGATGCCTTGCGCATGCTCAAGGATCAGGCCGACCGCACCCCTACCCCGCAATGGGTGCGGGTGGTCGGTGGCTGGAACGAGTTCCAGTTTGCCGAAAAACGCATGCCGACCCTTGAAGATCTGAACAAAGCCGCGCCGGACACTCCGGTATTCGTCCTGCACCTCTACGACCGCGCCCTGCTCAACCGTGCCGCGCTGAAAGTGGTCGGTTACACCCGCGATACGCCGAACCCGCCAGGCGGCGAAATCCAGCGCGATGCCAATGGCGACCCCACCGGCATGCTAATCGCCCGCCCGAACGCAATGATCCTCTACTCGACCCTGGCCAAGGGGCCGAAGCTGCCACTGGAATATCAGGTCAACTCGACCCGCCAGTTCATGCGCGAACTCAATCGACTGGGTGTCACCAGCGCCATCGATGCCGGCGGCGGTTATCAGAATTACCCGGACGACTATCAAGTCATCCAGCAATTGGCCAAAGACCAACAGCTCACGGTACGCATTGCCTACAACCTGTTCACCCAGAAACCCAAGGAAGAACTGACCGACTTCAAGAACTGGACCAGCACTTCCCATTACGGCCAGGGCGATGACTTCCTGCGGCACAACGGCGCCGGCGAGATGCTGGTGTTCTCGGCAGCGGATTTCGAAGACTTCCTCGAACCACGCCCCGACCTGCCGCAAACCATGGAGCAGGAACTGGAACCGGTGGTGCGCCATCTGGTGGAACAGCGCTGGCCCTTCCGCCTGCACGCCACCTACAACGAATCCATCAGCCGCATGCTCGACGTATTCGAGAAGGTCAACCGGGATATTCCGTTCAACGGTTTGCCGTGGTTCTTCGATCACGCCGAAACCATCACCCCCCGTAACATCGAACGGGTCAAGGCCCTGGGCGGTGGTATCGCCATTCAGGACCGCATGGCGTTCCAGGGCGAATACTTTGTCGACCGTTACGGTGCCAAGGCGGCCGAAGCCACGCCACCGATCGCGCGCATGCTCGCCGAGGGCGTTCCAGTGGGCGCCGGCACCGATGCCACGCGCGTCTCCAGCTACAACCCCTGGACATCGCTGTACTGGCTGGTCAGCGGTCGCACCGTCGGCGGGCTGGCGCTCTACCCGCAAGGCTTGAGCCGCGATACCGCACTGGAACTGTACACCCACGGCAGCGCCTGGTTTTCCTCCGAACAAGGCAAGAAAGGCCAGATCAAGGTCGGGCAACTGGCGGACCTGATTGCGCTGTCGGCGGATTACTTTCACATCGAAGACGAAGCCATAAAGTGGATCGAGTCGGTGCTGACCATTGTCGACGGCAAGATCGTCCACGGTAGCGTCGAGTTCGAAAAACTCGGGCCACCGCCAATCCCGGTAGTGCCTGAGTGGTCGCCGGTGGTGAATGTACCGGGGCACTGGAAACCCCTGGCGCCAATGGGCGCGCAAGTGCACCAGTGTGTCGGCGCCTGCGCGGTGCATGCTCATAGCCATGAACGGGCGCGGTTGTCGTCGGCGCCGGTCAGTGACTTCCAAGGGTTCTGGGGGGCGTTTGGGTGTTCGTGTTTTACGTTTTGAAAAGAGAAAAGATCGTCCGAAGGCGCGGGCCGCGTTCGGACGATCTTTTGATTTTGAGCCTCTGCAACACTCGCTGACACAAGCTTGATCTCGATCAGTTGCCCTTCCCCCCACACTCTCTACTATCGCTCTTCCATCGAAGGCCAAGGACGGCTCATTGGGAGCCTGCGGCCGATCATTCTCAAGGAAGAGTCAATCATGCGGTCATTGAAGATCATTCTGCTGGCGTCAGCGTTCAACGGGCTGACCCAGCGGGCCTGGCTGGACTTGCGTCAGGCCGGCCACTCGCCCAGCGTGGTGCTGTTCACCGATGAAGACGCGGTGTGCGAACAGATCGAGCATTCCGGCGCCGATCTGGTGATCTGCCCGTTCCTCAAGGATCGGGTGCCACAACAACTGTGGAGCAATCTCCAGCGTCCTGTGGTGATCATTCATCCGGGTATCGTCGGCGACCGTGGCGCCAGTGCGCTGGACTGGGCGATCACCCGTGAACTCAGCCGTTGGGGCGTGACAGCTTTGCAAGCGGTGGAGGAAATGGACGCCGGGCCGGTCTGGGCCACCTATGAATTCAACCTGCCCCAGGGGCTGCGCAAGTCCGAGTTGTACAACGGACGCGTCAGCGACGCGGCGATCGCCTGCATTCGCGAAGTCGTGGAAAAGTTTATCGACGGTTTCGAGCCAGTGCCGTTGGACTACAGCCAACGCCATGTCATTGGCCGCTTGCAGCCGAACATGAAGCAAGCCGACCGCTCCTTCAGCTGGCACGACAGCGCACACTTCATCAAACGCTGCATCGATGCCGCCGACGGTCAGCCCGGCGTATTGGCCAGCCTGGCCGGCGGTCAGTATTACCTGTACGACGCTCATCTTGATTCGCGCGGCGGCACGCCGGGGGAGATTCTCGCGGTGCACGACGATGCGGTGCTGGTCGCGACTGGTGAGCACAGCCTATGGATCGGTTCGCTGCGACGCAAACCCCGGCCCGATGAACAAACCTTCAAGCGTCCGGCCCGGCATGTGCTCGCTGAACAGCTTGCGCAAGTTCCGACCCTTGATTGGTCGATCGCCTCTCAGCCGTTTAACAGCGAAAGCTATCAACCGATCCGCTATCGCGAGTCGGGGCATGTCGGCGAGCTGACTTTTGAGTTTTACAACGGCGCCATGAGCACCGAACAGTGCCAGCGACTGGTGGATGCCCTGCGCTGGGCCAAGTCCCGGGACACCCAAGTGCTGCTGATCAAGGGTGGACGCGGCAGTTTCTCCAACGGCGTGCACCTCAATGTGATCCAGGCCGCAGCAGTTCCGGGGCTGGAAGCCTGGGCCAATATTCAGGCGATCGACGACGTCTGCCAGGAACTGCTCAGCGCCCGGCAATTGGTTGTCAGCGGCCTGACCGGCAATGCCGGAGCCGGCGGGCTGATGCTGGCGCTGACTGGCGATATCGTCTTCGCCCGCTCCGACATCGTGCTCAACCCCCATTACAAAACCATGGGCCTGTACGGTTCCGAATACTGGACCTACAGCCTGCCCCGCGCCGTCGGCTGGGCGATGGCGGAAAAGCTCACCGAAGACTGTCTGCCAATCAGCGCCGTCCAGGCCTTGCAGTTGGGCATGGTCCAGGAAATCGGCCCGCGCTGTCCGGACGAGTTTGACCTGTGGCTGTTGCAGCGGGCCAATGGTGCATTGAGTGATCCGATGTATCAGGCGGTGCGTGAGCGTAAAAACCGGTTCGATACTCAATTGATGCAGCACTGCCGCAATGCCGAGCTGGAAGAAATGCACCAGGACATGGTGCAAAACCGCAAACAGTTCGCCGAGAAGTGCCGTAATTTTGTGCTCAAGCGCAAGGCTTGCGGCACGCCGCAGCGGTTGGTGGCTGATTGGGCGGTGGTGAGGGAGGTTGAGTTGGTGGACTGATTGTTTGGCACAAGGTGATCAGGCCGGACAGTGAACTCTGTGGCGAGGGAGCTTGCTCCCGTCCGGCTGCGCAGCAGCCGTATACCATCGATGAGATGCATCTGAAGCAGGCTTGGGGCCGCTTCGCGCCCCAGCGGGAGCAAGCTCCCTCGCCACAGACGGTATCGGAAGACCATGGCTGCTCTTACAATGCCCGCACCTCCCACATCGGCCTGCCCATGGACATCGACCTCGCCCGTACCTTTCTGGAAATCGTCCGCCACGGCAGCCTGGCCGCGGCGGCTGAAAAGCTGCACGTCACCCAGACCGCGATCACTGCCCGGGTGCAGAAGCTCGAAAGTCAGCTGGGCAGCACGCTGTTTGTGCGCAATCGCGCCGGTGCGCGTCTGACGCCGAACGGCGAGGCCTTTGTGGTTTACGCCAATCAATTGGTGCAGACCTGGGAAGCCGCTCGTCGCGACTTGCCGCTACCCGAGGGCTACCGCGACGTGCTGCACATCGGTGGAGAGGTCAGCCTGTGCAACCCGTTGATGCTCAGTTGGGCCGGGGAACTGCGCGAGAAGATTCCCAGCCACGCCCTGCGCATGGAAATCCGTGACGGCGAAAACCTGCTGCGCCAACTGGAATTGGGGGTGTTGGATGCGGCGCTGGTCTATCAGCCCGAATACTGGCCCCGGCTGCAGGTTGAACAAGTACTGGAAGAAAAACTCATCCTGGTTCGCCTGGCCGGAAAACCCGATCCTTACGTGTATATCGACTGGGGCCCGGATTTCCGTCGCCAGCACGATGCGGCGCTGCCGGAAAAAGCCAAGGCAGCCCTGAGCTTCAACCTCGGCCCGCTGGCCTTGCAATACATCCTGGAAAACGGCGGCAGCGGCTATTTCCGCACCCGGGTGGTCCAGAGTTACCTGGAAAACGGCTTGCTGGAACAAGTGCCCAAAGCCCCGGAGTTCAGTTACCCGACCTACCTGGTTTACTCCCGGGACCGCGACTCGGCGACTCTGCAACGGGCGTTCGACTTGCTGCGGGAAGTGATCAAGACGGACGACGACTGGTCCCAGCGCTGGAACCCGCTGACCTGACACCATACGGGCGTCTCGCACCGGAGCATGGCGCTTGTGTCCTCAAGGTTCGGCCTGCCTGTGCGGCGGGATCGGCTAATCTGCTGGTTATAACAATAACCACAGGTGAACCCAGTGAGGCAGACCACCGAAGCGTTCCGCGCGCGCTACCGTGCCGATATTCATCCGCTCTACAACCCTTGGTTGCACGGCGCTTTTGTGTTGCTGTTCGGGTTGCTGGCCATCGGCGGATTCTGGCGCACGGTGCATCAGGTGCAACCGCTGGAATGGATGGCGGTGCCGCTGACCCTGTTGTTTTTCAACTTCGGCGTGTACGTCGTGCATCGGCATCTGGGGCACCACAAAAAGAGCCTGGCGCGGATGTTCTACGCCCGTCACGCCGGTGACCATCACAGCTTTTTCACCCCCGGCCACATGACCTACGACAGCGCCCGGGACTGGCGGGTGATTCTGTTTCCAGCCTGGCTGATCGTGTTGCACACCCTCGTCATCACGGCGCCTGCCTGGTGGTTGCTGGCTCAGTTCAATAGCAACGTCGCGGGGCTGTTTGGCAGCTGCATGGTGCTCGGTTACCTGACCTACGAGGTGTTCCATGCCTGCGAACATCTACCGCCCGGCAACCCGGTGACGCGTTTGCCGTGGATCCGCCAGATGCGCCGTCTGCATGAGCTACATCACCGTCGTGAGCTAATGCAGGAGCGCAATTTCAATATCGTGTTGCCCCTGATGGACTACCTGTTCGGCACCCTCTACTGGGAACCGGAGCAAGCGCCCCTGACGAGAACGCCCATGACCCGTATGCAGCATGTGATCGACATCGCTGGAAACCCAGTGGCTGTGCTCGCCTACGCCAGCACCGCGATCCATTGGCCGCAGTGGCATCCGTCCTCCCTCAAGGTCGACGGGCAGAACGGGCCGTTGTATGCCGGAGCACGGTTCGAGGAAGACATTCGCGCCGGCGGGCGTGAGGGGCATTTGAGCTGGGAAGTCGACGAATACCTGCCCGGACGCCGCTGGAGGGCTCGGGCCCGGGGCGATCATGGTCTCTCGTTGGTGGTGACTTACGAGTGTGAGGTTGAGGGCGATGACACGCGGTTTGTCCGTACTCTGGAATACAGCTTCAGCGGCCTGGCAATGCGCATTGCCAATCGTCTGGTGCTCAAGCGGCGCATCGAGCGCGAATCGGCGGAGTCGATGCTGGCGTTACGCGAGATGGCGCAAAAACATCTGGCCCTGGCAGGAGTCAGCGCATGAAAAGACCCCTCAAGTTTCGGCATTGGTTGCTGCTGCTGATCATCGTGATCAGCGCCTTGCTGTTTTTATTGCCGACCAAGGTTCAACCGGTAGCCTGGACACCGCCAACGGCGCCCTCCCTCATCGAGGGCATCTACGCCGACAATCAGCGACTCAAAGGCGTGAAACGTGTCGGTGCTGCTGACATCGACGGCCCTGAGGCGTTGCTGCTGGAGAAAGACGCCCTTATCACCGGCCTGCATGACGGCCGGTTGATTCGCACCAGCCTCGACGGCAAAACCACCCAACTGCTGGCCGATACCGGCGGCAGGCCGTTGGGCCTGGCACGGCACCCCAATGGTTTGTTGGTGATCGCCGACGGGGTCAAAGGTTTGCTGTCGCTCGACGCTCAGGGCCGGTTGATTCCATTGACCACCACGGCCAACAACCTGCCCTTCGGTTTTACCAATGACGTGGCCATCGACAAGCCCGGGCATTACGCTTATTTCAGCGACTCCTCCAGCCGTTGGGGCTACGGCAAGGACGGCGAGGCGATCATCGAGCACGGTGGCGACGGCCGTTTGCTGCGTTATAACTTCCAGACCGGCAATACGGCGGTCCTGCTGGACAAACTGGAGTTCGCCAACGGCGTGACCCTGGGGCCTGACGACGCGTTTGTGCTGGTCAATGAAACTGGCGCCTATCGCATCAGCCGCTATTGGCTGACCGGGCCGAAAGCCGGCACCCACGATCTGTTCATCGACAATTTGCCGGGGCTGCCGGACAACCTGGCTTTCAATGGCCGCGACCGTTTCTGGGTGGCGCTGTATGCACCGCGCAATGCACTGCTCGACACCACCGCGCCCTACCCTCTGGTACGCAAAATGATCGTGAGGGCGTTGACCGTACTGCCCAAGCCCGTGGAGAAACGCGCTTTCGTCCTGGGGTTGGACCTCGACGGCAAAGTGATTGCCAATCTGCAGGACGCCAGCAGCGGCAACTACTCCCCCATCACCACCGTGCGCGAGTATGGGGACTGGTTATATCTGGGGTCGCTGAAAGCGCGGCATATGGCACGGTTGCCGTTGAGTGCGGCATTGCAGCCGTGATAGCGATCCAACTGTGGGAGCGGGCTTGCTCCCACACTGGATCAGGGTTGTCCGGGCGATTATCGATCAGCGTGGATCCTTCTCTCCATCGCGTGGCGTTACATCCTCATCGTCCGGCAGTTTTCGGTGATTCTGCACAGCGTCCTCAGGACGGCGTCTTAAGTCGCTCAGCGATCTTGTCCTTGACCTGCACACGCTTCTCCTTGAGCTTCTTCAGTACCTCATCGCTGGGCGCATCCGATTGTGCGGACTCGGCCTTCACCACCTCTGCGTCCGCCTGGGTGTACTTGTTGAGCAGTGAATCCAGTAACGGATCCTTGGTGCGTTTTTGCTGGATCTCTTCCTTCGTGCAGCGCAAGTCCTGATAAAGGTCATGGGTCACCGGCATGGAACACCTCCGTTTGTTAATCGGTGGCAAACGTGATCGATGGCGTTCGCCAATTATCAGAATGGCCTCGCTTACCCGGTTCTGTCGACCGTCTATCAGACCAGCGGTGCCCGTTCGTCGTCCTGTCGCAAACGCGATATCCCCATAGCCCGAGCGCCTGGAAAGCCACCCCTTGAATCAACCACCGAGCACCGTGCGAACCATCCGTGTCAGTGCCTCGGGGCCATAAGGTTTGCTCAGCAGATACGTGTCGGAGCTGAGTTGGTGATCGCGCGTAATAATGTCGCGGGTATGGCCGGAGGTAAACAACACCGCCACCGGAGGGTTCTGTACCTTTGCCCAGGCGGCCAGGTCCGAGCTTTTGATCAGGCCGGGCATGACCACGTCGGTGAAGATCAGGTCCACTGTCGCGCCGTCGAGCAGCATCTGCATCGCCAGGTCACCGTTGGCCGCGGTCAACACCTGGTAGCCCTCTTCGCGCAACAAGTCCACGGCCGAACTGCGCACCGCTTCGTTGTCCTCGACCACCAGAATGGTTTCATGCCCGCCCCGATGCTGTGGAGCATGGCGCATTGTTTCATCAAGCAATGGGCGCAAGCTGCGAGGGAAATACAACTGCACCCGCGTGCCCTGCCCCACGACGCTGGAAATCTCGATATGCCCGCCGCTCTGTTTGACAAAACCGAACACCATGCTCAAACCCAGGCCGGTGCCTTGACCATCAGCCTTAGTGGTGAAAAACGGCTCGAAGGCCTGTGCAAGCACTTGCGGCGGCATGCCGATACCCGAGTCAGCCACCGTCACGCAGACATAATCGCCAGCGCCAATCCCCTTGCCGGCGCAAAACTTGCGGTCGAGGACGATGTTCTCGGCGCTCAGGGCAATGGTCCCCTCGCCGCTCATGGCATCCCGGGCGTTGATCGCAAGGTTGAGAATGGCGTTTTCCAGTTGATTGCGGTCCACGTAGAGGTGCCATGGATCGTCAGGTGCGGACACCTTGATCTGGATCGTCTCTCCCAGCGCTCGCTGCAATAATTCTCCGAGGTTTTCGAAGATCTGCCGTGGGTCGCATACGGCCGGTGACAAGGGCTGGCGACGGGCAAAAGCGAGCAACTGCGAAGACAATTTGGCCCCGCGCTCGACCGCGACAATCGATGCGCTGACCCGGCGTTGCACATTGGCGTTGTCCGGCTCGTGACGCGCGAGCAAGTGCAGGTTGCCAGCGATCACCTGCAACAGGTTGTTGAAGTCATGGGCCACGCCGCCGGTAAGTCCGCCGATGGCTTCGAGCTTCTGTGATTGACGCAACTGCTCTTCGGCCACCAGCCGCGCCTCGACTTCTTCAGCGACTCGTTGCTCCAGGTTGCGGGTGAATTTGAGCAAAGATTCTTCGGCAATCTTGCGTTCGTGGATGTCGATCAACACCCCGGGAAAGCGCAACGCTTCACCTTGCTCATTGAACTCGCAACACCCGCTGGCGAGCACCCACAGGTAGCTGCCATCGGGACGCAGAACCCGGTATTCGGCGTTATAGGGCACGCCGGTTTCCACCGACTGATTCATCCGCGCCCGGACCCAGCTGCGATCGTCGGGATGAATCTGCATCTGGGCGATGATTGGTGACAGGTTGGCCAGGTCCTGATCGGGCGGGTAGGAAAACGTGCGGGCAAATCGTTCGTCGGCAGACAACACATCAGCCTTGATGTCCCAGACAAACGAGCCGAGCAAAGCCCCGGCATTGAGGGCCAGGCGAACCCTTTCATTATCGGCACGATAGGCGCTTTCGGCTTCCTGGCGTCGGCGCTCGGAAATCACATGGTCAGTGGTTTCAACCACTATTGCCATGACTCCGGCGGGGCCCCCATCATCATTGGCGACCGGGCTGTAATAAAGGTCCATCCAGACGTCTTCGGGAACACCGTCGCGCAGCAATACCAGAGCTTTGTTGTGATAGGACAAGGTGCCGCCCGCAAGGCAGGTATCCACCACATGACGATTGAATTCGGCGACCTCCGGCCAGCCCAGCTCCACCGGGGAGCCCAGCAGGTAAGGATGGCGGCCACCGGCAAATCTTGAGTAGGCGTCGTTATAGATCATGTAACCGGGACGGCCCCACAGCATCACCATCGGCAACGGTGAAGCGAGCAGTAATTGCACCGCGCTGCACAGACTCCCGGGCCAAGTGTCGATGCGTCCAAGCTCGGTCAGGCTCCAGTCGAACGCACGAATGCGTTCGGCCATTTCGCCGCCCCAGCCGGTACATCCGTGGCTATTTTCTAGAAACTGCATCGACTGGCCTATGTCTTGTGAATGACATGTTTTCAGGCAGTGCAACAGCATGAGGAGACGGTGCCTGCCCGTATGTTTCGAGCACGGCCGACGCCAATGGTTTCATTGAGGTATAGCTGATTCTCGACCGCCCCCTGTGACAAGCGGCTCCTGCACAGGTGACATATCCACCACCAAGGCTCAGCGGAAATCCCGGCTGCGCACATAGATACCGTCGAGCAATGAACTCAGGTCGCTCAAGCGTCCGGCAATCAGGTGCCGCACCTCGCCCACCTTTTCCCAGCGCCCGTCGACCTTGAGCAATTGCGAGCCGACCAATACCTGCCGTTGCCGTTCGGCCAGATCGCGCCAGACCACCACGTTGACGTTGCCGAATTCGTCTTCAAGTGTCACGAAGGTCACACCGCTGGCGGTGCCCGGACGCTGCCGACCGGTGACTAGCCCGGCGACGCTGACCGGACGCCCATGCTCGACCATCAGCAATTCCCTGGAGCTGCGACAGCGCCGAGCCTTGAGTTCCCCCCGCAGCAACGCCAGCGGATGCGGGCCGAGGGTGGTGCCGACACTGGCGTAATCGGCTTGCAGGTCCTCGCCCACGGTGGGTTTTGGCAGCTCCACTGCCGGCTCTTCCTGACTCGGCAGACCGGCAAACAAACCGAGCTGCTTCTGCACCCCCGCCACCTCCCAGCGCGCCCGATGCCGGTCACCGGCCAGCCCGCGCAGTGCACCGGCATCGGCCAGTTGCTCCTGGGCGCGGGCATCGAGTCGTGCCCGTTCGCCAAGGTCGGCGATGTCGGCAAACGCCCCTTTCGACCTTGCCGTCTCGATACGCCGGGCATCGTCTTCGCGAAAGCCCTTGATCATCCGCAGCCCCATGCGTATCGCCGGCTGCGCGCCGGTGATCGGTTCCAGGCTGCAATCCCAGTCACTGGCCCGCACGTCCACCGGGCGAATCTGCAAATGATGGCGGCGGGCGTCCTGGAGAATCTGGTCCGGGCTGTAGAACCCCATCGGCCAGCTGTTGATCAGCGCACAGGCGAAAGCCGCCGGCTCGTGGCATTTCAACCAGCAACTGGCGTAGGTCAGCAAGGCGAAACTGGCGGCGTGGGATTCGGGAAAACCGTAATCGCCGAAGCCTTTGATCTGCTCGAAGATCTGCGCGGCGAACTCCGCCGTGTAGCCGTTTTTCTTCATACCGTCCGCCAAACGTTCCTTGTGCGGTTCCAGTCCGCCATGGCGTTTCCAGGCCGCCATGGAGCGACGTAACTGATCGGCCTCGCCGGGGCTGTAGTCGGCGGCGACAATCGCGATCTGCATCACCTGTTCCTGGAACAGCGGCACGCCCAGCGTACGCTTGAGCACCGCTTCAAGTTCTTTCGACGGGTATTTCACCTCTTCTTCGCCCTTACGCCGCCGCAGGTAGGGATGCACCATCCCGCCCTGAATCGGCCCCGGACGAACGATCGCCACCTCGATCACCAGATCGTAGAAGTTCTTGGGTTTGAGCCTGGGCAACATCGACATCTGTGCCCGGGACTCGATCTGGAACACCCCGATGGTGTCCGCATGGCCAATCATCTCGTAGGTTTGCGGGTCTTCGGCCGGCACCGTCGCCAGGCTCAGGTCGCGGCCTCGGTGCCGACGCAGCAGATCGAAACAACGGCGAATCGCGCTGAGCATGCCCAGCGCCAGAATATCGACCTTGAGCAGCCCGACCGCATCCAGATCGTCCTTATCCCACTGGATGATGGTGCGCTCGGCCATGGCGGCGTTTTCCACCGGCACCAGGCTGTCCAGAGGCTGCTCGGAAATCACGAAACCGCCAGGGTGCTGAGACAGGTGCCGGGGAAAACCGATCAGTTGCTGGGTCAGGCTCAGCACTCGGCGCAACACCGGGCTATCGGGGTCGAAACCACCCTCACGCAGACGCTCGACGGGCGGCGCCTGATTACTCCAGTGGCCGCAACAGTCGGCCAGGGCGTTGACCTGATCCGGCGGCAAACCCAACGCCTTGGCCACATCGCGGATTGCGCCGGCACCGTGGTAAGTGCTGACCACCGCCGTCAGCGCCGCACGGGCCCGGCCATAACGCTGAAACACATACTGCAGGACTTCTTCGCGCCGCTCGTGCTCGAAATCCACGTCGATGTCCGGCGGTTCGTTGCGCTCCCTGGAGAGAAAGCGCTCGAACAGCAGCGTGCTGCGATCCGGGTCGATTTCCGTGATCCCCAGCACGAAGCACACCGCCGAGTTGGCGGCAGAACCGCGGCCCTGACAAAGGATGTGTTGCTGGCGGGCGAAATTCACAATGTCCTGAACCGTCAGGAAATAACTCTCGTACCCCAGCTCGGCAATCAGCTCCAGTTCTTTGTCGATCTGCGCCAACACCTCGGCCTTGGGGCTTTTTTCCCAGCGCCAGCGAATCCCCTTTTCTGCCAGTACCCGCAACCAGGACGTGGCCGTGTGCCCCTCGGGCACCAGTTCCCGGGGATATTGATAACGCAACTGACCGAGGTCGAAAGTACAGCGCCGGGCGATGTTCAGCGTCTCGTCGAGCAACGCCTGCGGGTAGAGATCGCGCAAGTCGTCGAGGCTGCGCAAATGCCGTTCGCCATTGGGGTGCAGACGCAACCCGGCCTCGGCCACGGGAACGTGATGGCGGATTGCGGTCATGGTGTCCTGCAAGGCGCGCCGGCCCCGGGTGTGCATATGCACATCGCCGCTGGCCACCGCCGGGATCCGCAGTTCCCGCGCCAGGGTCAGCAGTGCCGCCAGTCGCCGAGTGTCGTCCTGCCCGCGATGTAACTGAACGCTCAGCCACAGGCGCTCGGCGAAGCTCTGCTTCAGCCAGTGACCCTGCGCAAAATCATCGACGGCGTCCGGCGCCCACAACGCCAACAGCCCCGGCAACGGCTCGCTGAAATCCTCCCGCAGCACCTGATACTGGCCTTTCTGCGTGCGGCGTCTGGCGCGGGTAATCAGTCGGCACAGGGCTTGATAACCCTCGAGGTTTTCCACCAGCAGCACCAGTTTCGGGCCATTTTCGATACGTATTGAGCTGCCGATGATCAGCGGCAACTCCACGGTCTTGGCCGCCTGCCAGGCACGGACGATACCCGCCAGGGTGCATTCGTCGGTGATCGCCAGCGCCTGATAGCCCTGCTTTTTCGCCCGTTGAAAAAGCTCAAGCGCACTGGAGGCACCGCGCTGGAAACTGAAGTTGGACAGGCAGTGCAGCTCGGCATAGTCGACGCTCATGCGAACCAGCCTTGCAGCCACAACGGACCATCTTCGCCCACCGCCCGATAGGCCCAGCCCTGCTGACCGGAACGGGTTTCGATCAGGTAGTAATCGCGGCGCACATCGGCGCCGTCCCACCAGCCGGACTCGATGCGCTCCGGCCCCATGAGGATGCGCGTCGAGCCTTCGTGTACCGCCTGCGGTTCAGTCAGCAACCAGCCCGGACGTTGCACGGCTGGCAGCCCCCCGCTGGCCTGGTTGTCGACAGTCGCCTGCCACGCGCATTCCGGCCGGTGATCAGCCAGGAAGCGCAAGCCTTGCACCGCCTCATCCCCCAGCCGTGCGCGCAAGCGTTCACGCAGTTGCTCCCAGGGCAAGGACTGCTGCGGACGGTCGTCGAACAACTCCTGACACTGGGGCACGAAGGCCGGCAGATCTTCGGCGCGCAGACGAAAACCGCGCACTGGGGCTTCGACCTGAACCTGTTCCAAGCGCCCCCGGGCCAGTTCGAACAGCATCGCCGGATCGCGCTCGGCGCTGAGCAGGCCGACCTTGATCACGGTGTCCGGCAAGCCGGCGTGTTCCAGGTGCAAGTCGAAACGTTGCACGCCGCTGTCCCGGCCGCAGAGGAATGCCGACAGGTCGCCAGTCAGCCTGCGTAACGGAAACAGCAGCGCCTGATGGGATTGCACATCGAAGTTAAGCTCGATGCGCACATCGAAGCGGTCGGGCGGCAGGTAAAACGCCAGCGCCAACCGCCGCTCACCGAACAGGCTGTCCAGATGCTTGAGCACCTGGGCCTCGAAACGCCGGGCCAGGCTATGCCGGGGCAGCGCCTGCACCTGACTCAAGGTGCGCAGCCCCATGCGCGATAACGCCGTGGCAACGCTGGGCTCCAGGGCGATCCGGTCGACAGGCAGTTGCCCCAAGTGATGCTGCAAGGCTTGATTGTCCGGCACCACCAGACCGTCATAAACGTTGGCCAGCACCCGCGCCGCCACCGGATTTGGCGCGGCGACAATCCGATGGCGAAACCCCAGCTCAGCGAGCTCGGCGCGCAGCCGCGCCTCGAACTGCGGCCAGGGCCCGAACAAGCCCAGGCTGGATTCGATTTCAAACACCACGGCACGCGGGTAATGCACGCTGACCTGGGAGCTGAACCGATAGGCCCAGGCGGCCAGGAACTGCTGCCAATGTTCGATTTCGGCGGCATCGTATTCGGCGGTGACGAACCCTTTGCTCAGCGCCTGGGCGGCGGTCATCGACTGACCGGGTCGCAAACCCAGCGCCCGCGCCGCACCGTTGACCGCCTGCAGCACCCGCCGCTGGGCCGGGCCGGTCAGCAGCGCCAACGGTTCATCGGGGTCGGGGCGCTGACGCAGTACCGCGTCCAGCGCCAATTGCGGGAAGACAATGCAAACCCAGCGCATGGCAACCTCAGTGCCCCACGGCAAAGGCAATCGGCGCCGAACGGGCCAGCCCGCCCCGGCACTTGAGTACCCGCAACTGAGCAGGCTTGGCATCGATGGCGATGCGCAGGGCCGCTGGCGACGGGTTGATGGCTTCACTGAGCGAGCGATAGGCGAACGCCAGGGTCTGCCCGGTTTCGGCCGCCACCTGCAAACGTCGCAACGCCCGGTCGTCGGCCTTGTGCGGCCAGCACAACACCGCCCCGCAACTGCCCGAACGCAGGCATTGTTCCGCCGCCCACAGCGCATCGCGCTCGCTGGCCTGGATGATCGACAACTGGCGCAGATCGACCCCGGCGTTCTGCCAGGCCTGGGGATACGGCACATAAGGCGGCGCCACCAGCACGATGCGTTCGCCCGCCGCCGATAACCGTGCCAGCGTCGGCCACACCAGTTGCAACTCACCCACGCCCTGCCCGGCCAGGAGGATTTCGCTCAGCGCCGCTTCCGGCCAGCCACCACTCGGCAACGCCGCATCCAGCGCCGCATGCCCCGTGGGTTGCGGGCTGACGGCCGGTGGCGCAGGCCGGCCCTTCCAGACCTGGCCGCCATTGAACAGCGTATCCAGCGCAACGACGGCGCCCATCACCCTTGCCTCACCAGACCACAGAACACGCCTTCGATGGCCAGGTCCTGATCGGCTCGCACAATGATCGGCTGGTAAGCCGGATTGCGTGGCAGCAGTCGAACAGCATCGCCGACCCGCTCGAAACGCTTGATGGTGACTTCGCCGTCGAGCCGCGCCACCACGATCTGGCCGTTGAGCGCTTCGGGATTGCGCCGCACGCCCACCAGATCGCCGTCGAGAATGCCGTCCTCGATCATCGAATCGCCTTGGACCCGCAGCATGTAATCCGGCACCCGCGAGAAGATCGACGGATCGAGCAGCAAGCGCTTGTGGACCTCGGCATCAGCCCCTATCGGCGCACCGGCCGCCACGCGGCCCAGTACCGGAACGTCCAGCAGCTCGGGCCGCGGCGGCTGGTTCAACAAGCGGATACCGCGCGCCTGATGCGGATTGACCTCGATGAAACCGGCTTCGGTCAGCGCCAGCACATGCTTGCGCGCCACGCTACGGGAGGCGAAACCGAAGGCCTCGCTGATTTCAGCGAGGCTCGGGGGCTGACCGTGTTCGGCGATGCGATCGCGGATGAAGGTCAGGATGGCGGTACGGCGGGGAGTTAAAGTCGTCATGGAGTACATTTGTACTCTTTCGGCATTTTCCTGGCAAGGACCGCCAGTCAGCCCAACCCACGAGAGGCCAGAAACCCGGCGATGTAATCGATAAAAGCCACGACTTTGGCAGTCGCTCGCCGATGGCTCGGGTACACCGCCAGAATGTGCGGGCCAAAGCTGTCGGGATCGATGTCGTAGTCCGCCATCACCCGCACCAGTCGACCGTCGGCCAGATACGGCGCAGCGCTCCATAGCGGCGTGTGCAACAACCCGCGTCCGGCCAGCGCATTGGCCAGCAGCAAGTCGTAATTGTCGCTGCGCAGCCGTGGCGCCTGGGGTTGCGGCAGGCTCAAGCGCTGCCCATCGCGCTCGGCCCACCAGAATTCGCGGCTGAGCAAGGGATGGCGATACAGCAACCATTCGTGCTCATCGAGGGTTTGCGGGGTGACCGGCAACGCCTTGCGCGCCAGATAGGCCGGGCTGCCACACAACGCCAGACGATTGCTGCCAACGACGCGGGCGATCAGCCCCGGCAGGTCGTCATGGCCTTCGCGCAGGGCCAGGTCATAGCCGCTTTCCAGCAGATTGACGAACTCATCGCACAGGTCCACTTGCAGATTGATCTGCGGATACTGCTCCAGAAAACCGCCACACACCTGATCGAGAAAGGCTTGCCCATAGGCCAGTGGCGCGGTGATTTTCAGATTGCCGCGCAGGCCATGCTGCAACTGCTCGATTTCCTCACCGGCCTCGTCCAGCCGCTGCAACACCTGACGCGCGGTTTCCAGGTAGAGCCGCCCCACTTCCGTCAGCAGAATCCGCCGGGTGCTGCGCTCGAACAGCCGGGCACCGAGCTCGGCCTCCAGGTGATTGACCGCTTTGGTCAGGGCCGACGGGGTCTTGCCCAGTTGCTCGGCGGCGCGGCTGAAACTGCCCAGTTGCGCCGTGACCACGAACATTTTCAACGCACCCAACTTGTCCATTCTTTTTCCATTCCGGCAAAAACGTTTTTCGTGAGTGAGGCGTTCTGCTGAGCATAAGCAGCCACTAATCTGGGCCATCAGACGCAATAACAAGGAAACATTCAATGAAAAGATTCATCCCGAATCTATTGATGGCCGCTGTGGCTTTTGCCTCGATGGAAGCCATGGCAGCGACCGATCTGGTGCTGCTCAACGGCAAGATATTCACCGCCGACCGCAACCAGCCTAAGGTGCAGGCCCTGGCGGTGCAGGACGGCAAAGTGCTGCAAGTTGGCAGCGATGCACAGATAAAAGCCTTGATTGAATCGCAAACGAAAGTGATCGACCTCGGCGGCAAGACGTTGATGCCCGGTCTGATCGATAGCCATTCCCACGCGATTTTCGGCGGTCTGGAAATGGCCTCGGCCAATATGGAAGATGAGGTGGTCGGCCTCGATGAGCTGGAAAAACGCCTGCGCGGATGGCGTGATGACGGCAAGGCGAAACACGGCGATGTGCTGAGCGTGGCCGGCATGAGTTCGGCGTATTGGGCCCAGGCCGAGGCCCTCGGCAAGAAATTCAACAGCGGCGAATGGGCCAAGGTGCCCGTGGTATTCACCGGCAGCGACCACCACACCGCCTGGGCCAACAACGTCATGCTCGAACGCGCGGGCATCGACGCCGCCCTGCTGCAAAACCTGCCGGCTGCCGAACTCGACACCATTGGCAAGCTTGCCGACGGTAGCCCCAACGGTTTTCTGGTGGACGCCGGTTGGGATCGGGTTGCGTTAAAAATGCCCGCGCCCAGTGCCGCCGACATGCTGCGCGCCGCGCAAACCGCCGTGCGCTACAACAACAGCCTGGGCATTACGGCCTGGATGGACCCCGCTGCCAACGCCGCCCCCGGCGAGCCGGTGTTTGCCCTTAAACCCACAGAGAAAACCGTCGGCGTACTGCCGGTGTACAAAGCGCTATCGCAAAGCGGTGGCATGACCGCCCACGTCGCGGCCCTGCTGGTGGCCAATCCGAAAAGCGTACCGGCCGATCTCGACACGCTGGACAAGGTCCGCCAGCAATTCCAGGGCATCCCCAACCTGACCCTGCCCGGTATCAAGATTTTTGCCGATGGCGTAATCGAATACCCGGCCCAGAGCGCGGCGATGATCGATCCTTACACCAACTCGCAAAAACAGGGCGAGTTGCTGATCGATCCGAAGCACTTCGGCGAACTGGTCAGTGCCATCGATCAACGCGGCTGGCGGGTGCATATCCACGCCATCGGCGACCGCGCGGTACGCGAATCCCTGAACGGCATCGCCCAGGCGCGCAAGGATCGCCAGAGCGGCGTGACTCACTCGATCACCCATTTGCAAATGGTCAACCCGAAAGAGTTTGCGCGGTTCAAACCGCTCAACGTCATCGCCTCCATGCAGTTGCTCTGGGCCTCCGCCGACGATTACACCCTGGACATGATCAAGCCTTACGTCAGCGCCCTCGCCTTCCGCTATCAGTACCCGGCGCACTCGCTGCTCAAACAGGGCGCGACGATCGCCGGAGCCAGCGACTGGCCGGTGTCTTCGCCCAATCCGTGGAACGCCATGGCCCAGGCGATCACCCGAAACGGTCCGTTGGGTGTGTTGAACGCCGACGAACGCATCGACCGGGAAACGATGTTCTACGCCTACACCCTCAACGCCGCCCGCACTATCGGTTTAGAGAAGCAAATCGGCTCGTTGAGCCCCGGCAAGCAAGCCGATTTCATCGTGCTGGACCGCGACGTGTTCAGCGTCGATGAGAAAGCCCTGCACGACACCCAAGTGCTGCAAACCTGGTTCGCCGGTCGCGAAGTCTACGCCCCGACACTCTGAGAAAAATCGCCTGTACACGCTGCCCAACTCCGCGTTCATCGCTGGGGTCTGGAGCAGCTTTGTCTCAAATCTGCCCATAACAATCACAACAAAGGCACTGCACCATGAAAGCATTCACCCTGGTCGCCCTCGCATCCTTCAGCCTGTTGCCCCTGGGCAGCCAGGCCGTGCCCTTGAATGACGACTTCGCCGTGCTGGTCGACCTGACCCTGGCCAGCGACTATCGCACCCGCGGTATTTCGCAAACCCAGAACGACCCGGCGATGCAGGCCGGTGTAACCCTGGCCCACAGCAGCGGCCTGTATCTGGGCGCCTGGAGTTCGAACGTCGATTTCGGCGGCGGCCTGAAAACCCGCCAGGAAGTCGACTACTACGGCGGTTGGCTTTGGCAGGCTACGGATGCCATTAGCCTGGATGTCGGCTATCTCAAATACACGTATCCAAAAGAGAGCCAGTTCAATCAGAGCGAGGTCTACGGGATTCTCGACGTCTATGGCGTGAAACTCGCGGCCTATTACTCCGCCGATGCGCCGGGCATCGACAGCAAACAGAGCACGTTGTACCGCTACGTTGGCTACGAAACCGAATTGCCCTATGGGCTGGGGCTGAAACTGCGCTACGGCGAAATGGACTTCAAAGACCCGCGCCTGTATTCGGCCTCGGGGCATGGCGAGGAGACTTACCACGAGTGGGAGGCGAAGCTGACCCGCGAAGTGGCCGGGGTGTTGCTGGGGTTGAGTTACATCGACACCGATTTGTCGAAAAGCCAATGCATCAGCAACTGGGGGTTCGACGATGTGTGCAGCGCGACCCTGGTGGCGAGTGTCAGCAAATCCTTTTGATGGTTTTTTGTAGGAGCGAGGCTTGCCCGCGAAAGCGTTTTACCTGACACACCGC